>CAZVAX010000001.1:0-107872 GCA_964625215.1 uncultured Anaerolineaceae bacterium
GAAGCCCACAACGGTTTTCGAGACCGTCCCATTCAACCACTCTGGCACCTCTCCAATTGTTGCGCAAATTGGCAATTTGCGCTACCGAGCGGGGCAGATTATACCTGAAATGACGCGGGGCGAAATGGCGTTCCGCCTCACAATTCCACGCTGTCGTACATGTTCGGATACTCCACTTGGCGCACGCCTTTGCCTTTCAAAATAGATTGCAACGTGAGCGCCTGCTTCTCTTCGCCGTGCACCAGGAACACCCGCCTCAATTTCCCATTGGCCGACATGGCGTACTCCGTCAACAAATCCTGCCCCGCGTGACCGGAGAGTCCGCCGATGGTGGCGATTTCCGCCTTCACATCATAGACATCCCCAAAGATTCGCACCTGTTTTTCGCGATCCGCCAGGCGGCGTCCCAATGTATCGGGCGATTGCCAGGAGACGATGCAAATCGTCGTTTTGGGATTCTCGATGTTATTTCTCAAGTGGTGCAGAATTCGCCCCGATTCCGCCATGCCCGAGGCGGAGATGATAACCATCGGGTCTTTGCGCTCGTTCAAGGCTTTCGACGCGTCCACGCTTCGGATATAGGTCAGCATTTTGAAATCCAGCGCGGGATGATGATTCTCCCACACGAACCGTCGGGTTTCCTCGTCCATCACTTCGGGATGTTGCTTGAACACATCCGAGGCGTTCACCGCCAGCGGACTATCCACATACACCGGCATCGGTTTCACATCGCCGTTGTGCATCATCTGGTTCAACCAATACACCAGTTCCTGTGTGCGCCCCACCGCAAACGCCGGGATGATCACCTTGCCGCCGCGCTCCGCCGTGCGTTTCACCACGCTGCGAAATTCATCGTACGCCAATTGCGGATCGCGATGCGGCTTGTCGCCGTAGGTCGATTCCATTAGCAGGAAATCCACTTCGTCCGGCAGGATCGGATCGCGCAAGAGCGGAAGTTTTCGGCGGCCGATATCGCCCGAAAACCAGAAGCGGATCGTGCGTCCCTTTTCCTGCACTGTCAACGAAACCGCGGCCGAACCCAGAATGTGCCCCGCCTCCACAAACCTGGCGGTCACGCCCGGAACCGGCTCGAACTCCTCCCCATACGGCGCGGGTCGAAAATATTGCTTCACTTGCTCCGCGTCCTCTTGCGTGTACAGCGGATCAACCAACGGCTCGCCGCGTTCGCGCCGGCGTTTATTCACGAACTCGGCGTCCGCCTGCTGGATATGCCCCGCGTCGCGCAGCATGATGTCGGTCAATTCAGCTGCCGCGGCGGTCACATAGATCGGGCCGTTGTACCCCTGCTTCACCAGGTTGGGCAGGTTTCCGCTATGGTCAATGTGCGAATGCGAAAGGATCAACGCGTCCACCGAACGCGGCTCGAACGCGAATCCGCGATTGCGCGCGTACGCCTCCGCGCGCCGGCCCTGGTACAGTCCGCACTCCAACAACAATCGTTTTCCGTTTACTTCGAGCAAATGCTTCGAACCGGTCACCGTATGCGCCGCGCCGTGAAAATGTAGTCTCATTTCAATCTCCTAAAACTTCTTTGATCTGCGCGCCAAATTGCTCCAACCGCCAGGGGGAACTTTCCAAAATAGACTTCACCTCGCGCCCGCCTCGCTCCGAAAGCGACATCAAATACACGCGCGGCAGGACGACATCCGACTCCACCCCCATCTGCGCCGCGACCTTCTTGCGCCACTTCTTCAACCTTTCCAGCCGATTCAACACCGCTTCATCCGGACGTTGGGCCTGCCTCCGCTTCACCAGGGGCGACTGCATCCCCCGCGCCACCGCCGACAATACCTCCGCGCCCCAGCGATTCACCTGGCGGGAGGTCAAACCGATCTCCTCCAAACCTTCTTTCGTGGAGGGAATGGAGCGCGCCGCCGCGATGAGTTTGTCGTCGCCCAGCACCTTGAAGGGCGGACGGTCGAGCCGTGTGGCGATCTCCTCGCGCGCGGAACACAGTTCGCGCAGCACGGTCAACTGGCGCGGGTTCAGGTCGCGCCGGCTGGCGAATCGTTCCCAGGCTTCGGGAGGCTCGGCGTGATCGCCGTTCATCCAACACAGGCGCTGAAAATCCTCACGGGCCAGGGTCCAGCGGCCGGCCTGTTCGAGTTCCTTTTTCAATTGGTTGCGCAAGGGAATCAAATAATGGGTGTCAAAACGAGCGTAATCAATCTGCTCGGAGGTCAATGGACGCGCGCCCCAATCCGCTTTTTGATATCGTTTGTTCAGGTGAATGTCAAACCGGCTGGATAGGATCGCGTCCAAGCCCACCTTCTCACAACCGAGAATGCGCGCCGCCTGCATCGTGTCGAACAGGTTGGCGAACTTGAAACCGAAGTCGCGGCTCAGGCAAAGCACATCATACTCCGCCGCGTGGAAAATCTTCTGGATGTGCGGATTGGCGAATAACGGCCCCAACGGTTTGAGATCCGAAAGGATGAGCGGATCCACCAGGTAGTCGCGCTGAGCCGTGGAAAATTGAATCAGGCATACCTGTTCGCGAAACGCGTGCAGCGAGTTCGATTCGGTGTCCACAGCCACATGTGACCGGGAGGCAAGATCCGCCAGCATGGACCGCAGGGACGATTCGTTCGCCACCCAAACAGGCGGGGGGAGGGATTCGTGCATGAGCCGATTATAAAACGGAAAATGGATAAAGTTCGCGCGGCAACCTTGTAACTTCCTTACCGTCCCCGGCGCGACTTTTCCATCACCAGGGCGTCGCCCCCATCCTTGTAATAACGATGCCACATTTCCACGCGCTGATAGCCCTCCTCTTCGTACAAACGGATCGCGCTACCGTTGTCCGTGCGGACGCATAAACGAACGCTTGGCGTAACCAATTTATCTTCGCAGGCGCGCAGGAGGGCGCGTCCAATTCCCTTACGCTGGTACTCCGGCAGGACGGCGATGGTGGCGATCCACGAAAACTGCAACGACTTGCGCAGGTCGCCCGCGACAAACCCGACCATGCGGCCCGCCTCGATTGCCTTGAGGCGAATCACATCCGGGAAGGTCAGAACCGCCAGGATGTCCAGGAAGGGCCACGCATCCTGGGTGAAGCAGGCGCGTTCGATGCGCTGGAGCGGACCAAGGTCGAGGAAAGAAGCGGGGAGAATATCCATCGAGGTTGAAAGATGAAAGAAGCCTCCCAAAGTTCGGGAGGCTTCTATTGTACTTACGCAACGCGCACGGCGCAATACGCTTTACTTCGTCTTGATGAAGTTCTCGATCATGCTGGTGAACTCCATCGGGAAGATATACTTGGTGGACGGGCTGTTGCCCATCGCTTTGAGGGTGTCGAAGTATTGCAGGGTCATCGTCTTCTGGTCAATCAATTTGGCGGCCGCGAAGATGTTGTTGAGGGCGTCGGCGTAACCCTGGGCGCGCAGGGCCTGGGCCTGGCGCTCGCCTTCGGCATGCAAAATGGCGGATTGCTTCTGGCCTTCCGCGCGCAGGATGGCGGATTGCTTCTCGCCTTCGGCCACGTTGATGGCCGCTTCGCGCGTGCCGGTCGATTCAGTGACCACAGCGCGGCGGACGCGTTCCGCCGACATCTGGCGGTTCATCGCTTCCTGCACTTCGCGCGGCGGGATGATCTCGCGGATTTCCACGTTGGTCACTTTCACGCCCCAGCGCTCGGTCACTTCGTCGAGGCGGGTGCGGAGCATGGTGTTGATATGCTCGCGTTCCGAAAGCACATCGTCCAGCGGGATGCCGCCGATGACGGCGCGCAGGGTGGTGGCGGCGATACCGGCCGCGGCCTGCTCGAAACTGCCCACCTGCAAGACCGACTCCGCCGGATCAACCACCTTGAAGTACCACAAGAAGTCAATCGAGATCGGGGCGTTGTCCTTGGTGATCGAGGTCTGGTGAGGCACCTCGCGCACCTGCTCGCGCAGGTCCACCGTGCGCGGAATGTCTATGATCGGGATGAGCAGGATCAAGCCCGGCCCCTTCGGCCCGATACAACGTCCGAGCCGGAAGACGACCAGACGTTGATATTCCGGCACGATCTTGATGGCGCTTGTGATGAGGAAAAAGCCGCCAAGCAGGACGATGCCGAGAATGCACAAACCGGAAATTGCTGCGAAGTCCATGGTTCCTCCATTTGAAGATTGGTTTTACTTATGATCGGGTTCCGCCTCGACTTCGAGGACGAACCCGTCTCGCGACTTGACTTTCACTTTCACCCCCGCCGGAATCGGCGCGGCGCTTCGCGCGGACCACAACTCGCCGCCCACCTGCGCCGAGCCTTCCGCGTGAATATCCGTCTTGGCCTCGCCCACCTGTCCCACCAGCGCGTCGGGATTGTGCGCGGGCGGCGCGTGGAAGGCCTGCATGGATTTTCGCACCGCGATCCACACCAGGCCGGCGTACATCACCGACGAGACCAGCGCCACAAACGGGTTGACCGCCGGAACGAGGAAGTCCAAAAATCCGTCGCCGACATTCGGATTTTTAAACAGGTATGCCGAACCAAACACCATTCCGATGATGGCGAGAATCAGAAAGGTTTCGCGCTTTGGTTTCTGGATGGCATACAAGAAGGGGATCACGCTCAACATCAACAGGATCAAGGCCCACAAGTTGAAGTCCAATTGCGTGACGGAATAGCCGGCCAGCGCCAGGCAGAAAAACGCCCCCACTTCCAGCGCGCCCGTCCCCGGCGTGACGAGCGCCATCAGGCCTAGCAACGTACCTGCCAACAAAAGAAGATAGGCCAGATTTGGATCAAGCAGAATATTCATGGCGTCTCCTTCAAATTTCATTATACATCCAATTGCCGCTTCCGCCGAATGCTCGGTCGGCGCGCGTAGGGCAAGCGTAGTCGGGCCGGCAAGTGAAGGTTGTATAATGGGCGGGAATTTACCCCCCAACCATCCCTGACCGGAGGCCGGTTGGGGGCAAGGAGCCTGCATTGAACTTCCAAAAGATCTGCGTCATCGGCCTTGGCTACATTGGCCTGCCCACCGCCGCCACCTTCGCCTCGCGCGGAATCCGCGTTCTCGGCGTGGACATCAGCCCTCGCATCATCGAGACCCTGCGCCGCGGCGACATTCACATTCACGAACCGGGCCTGCGCGAAGAATTCCAGGCCTCGCTCCAGACCGGACGCCTCACCTTCATGACCCAACCCGAACCCGCCGACGCCTTCATCATCGCCGTGCCAACCCCCTTCTACGAGGGCGAAATGGGCGAGGCGAACGGTGTGACCTTCAAAAAAGCGGACATGCGCGCCGTGACTTCCGCCGCCGAATCCATTGTGCCGCATTTGCGGAAGGGAAACCTTGTTGTCCTCGAATCGACCTCCCCGCCGCGCACCACCGTTGACCTGGTTCGTCCCATCCTCGAGCGCGCGGGACTACAAGCCGGGCGCGACTTTCACCTGGCCTACTCCCCCGAACGCGTCCTGCCGGGCCAGATTCTGCGCGAACTGATCGAGAACGCGCGCGTCATCGGCGGAGTCACGCCCGAGTCCGCGCAGGCCGGCCGCGACCTCTACGCCGCGTTCGTCAAGGGACAGATCATCCAAACCGACGCGACCACCGCCGAGATGGTCAAACTGATGGAAAACACCTACCGCGACGTGAACATCGCCATCGCCAATGAATTCGCGCGCCTCGCCGAGCGCTTCGGTGTGGACGTGTGGGAGGCGATCTCCATCGCCAGCCTGCATCCGCGCGTCAAAATCCTCTCCCCCGGCCCTGGCGTGGGCGGACATTGCATCAGCGTTGACCCCTGGTTCTTCGTCGAGACCGCGCCGGACCTGGCTCGCTTGATTCACGCCGCGCGCAACGTCAATGATGAACAGCCTCATTTTGTGGTGGAACTGGTCCGCAAGGCGCTGGGCGATTTAAAGGGAAAGAAAATCGCCGCCCTCGGCTTGGCCTACAAACCCGACGTGGACGACCTGCGCGAAAGCCCCGCCGCGGAAGTGATTCACCTCCTCCAAAAGGAGGGCGCGCAAGTCAAAGCCTTCGAGCCGTTCAAGCCCGAGGGCCTGCCGGGAATGGACTGCGCTCCCACCCTCGAAACCGCCGTCAAAGACGCGGAAGCCATCCTCCTCCTCGTTAGCCACACCGATTTCCGCGCCCTCACGCCGCAGCAACTTCGTTCCCTCGCCTCCGCCAACATTTTGATTGACACCGTCAACGGCTGGGCAGGCAAAGATTGGGCAAGCGCGGGATTTTCGCTCCACCGCCTCGGCGTTGGCAAATTTTCGATCTTGGATTGACTATTTACGATTGGACAGTAAATGGAAAATCCAAAATCAAAAATCGTAAATCAAAAATTGAAAATTCTTTCTGTCTTTGGCACCCGCCCCGAAGCCGTGAAAATGGCGCCGGTGGTCAAAGAACTGACGGGCGCGCCGGGCATCGAGTCGCGCGTCTGCGTGACGGCCCAACACCGGCAAATGCTCGACCAGGTGTTGGATCTCTTTGCCATCCGGCCCGACTACGATCTCGACCTGATGCGCGACGATCAGTCGCTTGCGAGTCTGAGCGCGGCCATCTTCACCCACCTCGACCCGGTTCTCGCGGACTTCGAGCCGGATTGGGTCCTCGCCCAAGGCGACACTACCACCGTCGCCATCACCTCCCTGCTCAGTTACTATCGCCGCATTCGCTTCGGTCACGTGGAAGCCGGACTCCGCACCCACGACAAGTGGCAGCCCTTCCCCGAAGAGATCAACCGCCGCGTCGCGGGCGTCACCGCCGACCTGCACTTCGCCCCCACCGATTGGGCGCGGCAAAACCTGCTCAAAGAAGGCGTGAACGATTCGATCATCAAGGTCACAGGCAACCCGGTTATCGACGCGTTGAATATCGTCGCCAACCAGCCGGAGCCCCGCGAAGTGACCGATCTCCTCTCCAAACTAGGAACGATCGAACTAAAAACTTCGAAACTGATTTTAATTACCGCACACCGCCGCGAAAACTTCGGCCAGCCGCTCGAAGACATCTGCGAGGCGCTGCGTCAACTCGCCTCGCGCGGCGATGTGGAAATCGTCTACCCCGTTCACCTCAATCCCAACGTGCAGGAACCGGTCAATCGCCTGCTGGGAGACGCGCCGCACGTCACTCTCCTGCCGCCGTTGGATTACCTGCCCCTCGTTCACTTGATGAAACGCGCCTGCCTCATTCTCACCGACTCGGGCGGAATTCAAGAGGAAGCGCCCGCCTTCGGCATCCCGGTCCTCGTTCTGCGCGAGGTGACCGAACGCCCGGAGGGAGTCGCCGCGGGGACGCTGAGGCTGGTGGGAACCGGCGCCCGAACCATCGTCGAGGAGGCGACGCGGCTGTTGGACGATCCCGCCGCGCACGCGCAAATGGCGCGGGCCTCGAATCCGTTTGGCGACGGTCGTGCCGCGCGCCGCATCGTGGATGCCATCCTCGCGACGCGCGTTAGTTCTTTGTAATGTCCTCGCGTGCGAATTTAGGTATAATCGCCGTGTGAACACGCGTCGCCTGATCGGGGTTGTGCTCGTCCTTCTTTTGGCTGTGGGAACCTGGATTCCTGCAGGCGCTCAAGATTCAAACCGCCAGTATTTTCCCGAAACCGGCCACAACCTTAAAGACGATTTCCTGCGCTACTATCGCGGCACGCCCGACGCGCTGATCCTGTTCGGCTACCCCATCAGCGAAGCCTTCACCAACCGCGACGGCCGGCTGACGCAATACTTCCAGCGCGCCCGCTTCGAGTTATACCCCGAGCGGCCCGAGGGACAACGCGTGCAACTCACCCCCATCGGCCGCGCGACCTACGTCCCCGGCCCGCAACTGATTCTCGACAACACCCTCGGCTGTCAATTCTTCGGCACCGAGTTCCCTGTTTGCTACAACTTCCTGGATTTCTATCTCGGGCATGGCGGCGCGGCGCGCTTTGGCCGGCCCATCTCCACCTTTGAATATCGCGACAACCTGATCGTGCAAACCTTCGAGAACGCGCGCTTCGAATGGAAACCCTGGCTCCCCGAGGGCAAGCGCGTCAGCGTGGCCGACCTGGGCAAAATCTACTTCACCCGCATCGGCGAAGACCCCAACCTGCTCAAGCCGGTCATTGACGATCCAAACACCCTGCCCAAGGTCATCTCGTTGCAAGCGCGCGCCTTCGCCTGGAAGGCGGTCACTCTTTCCAACGACCAGCAATTGATCTTTGTGGTGGTGCAAGATCAAACCCTGCTCCCCGTCTCGGGCGCCACCGGCACCGCCACCATCCGCTGGCCGAACGGCAAAATCGAAACGCTCGCGCTGGCCTCCAACAGCAGCGGCGTGGGCATCGTCCCGCTCACCGTCGCCAACCAACCCTACGGCGAACTGGTTTCAGTGGAAATCACAGTGAGCCGCGACGGCCTGACCGCCACCACCGTTACCTCGTTTCGCATCTGGTATTAAGCCAACAAATCCAACAGGGGGAAGACTGGACCATCCTTACACGCCAACTTGAAATCGTTGCGGATATGGACCGCGCACACACCGCAGTCGGCGAGACCTCCGCACGGGACCGGCGCGGACACCAACGCCTGCGCTTCAAACGGACCCCCAACCGGCGCGGCCGACCCCAAGCGTTCGCGCCACCCCGGCAGGGACTCGCGCGTCGCCACGCCCGCCAGGTAATCGGCCCACGCGCAGACCTCGGTCAACGCGGCCAGCGGCTGGACTTCCACCTCGTCGGGCAAATCCTCAGGCGGCGAGGAACAGACCAAGGTCACCGCCGCGGACTGTGCCAGGGCCGGCGCGAGCAAGGACAACAGCGGCGCGGGGTTGTCGCCCAGGGCGAGGAGGGCTATTTTGCGGGCCGAAGCGGGCAGGGTGAAGCCGCGTCCCAACGGGCCGCGCAGAGAGAGGGTCAAGCCGGGAAGCCAAGTCCGCGGCAAGGGCGGCGCGACGAGAAATCCCTCGGGGGCCAGGCCGGCGGAAAAGAGCGTAACCGGAAGGGGGTCGTGCGAGGCGGGATCATGGGCGAGCAGATAACGCCCGGGCGCGGGAATCAAGTCCGGCGGGCAGGCGAGTCGCGCGGCGGCGCGGCGTTCCTCCAAAAAGCATTCGAGAATTTTTCCTGCGGACATGCGGGGATGTTAACATGGTTGTTACGGAGGGGCAAGCGGGAACGGGTATAATGAGCGCATCGTCTTTTATTCTCAATGGAGGATGACATGAACATTGCAACTCTTGTGCAAGCGATCGGCACGTTCGCATGGCTCGGCCTGGTTGCTTTGATCTTTATCGCCGTGGCGCGCGTTTCGCGCCAGAAACCGGTGGGAGGCTTGAAGAGCGGTATCCTGATCGTTTTCCTGATCGCCATCCTGTTCACCACTGTGGGCGCGGGATTGGTTTTCGTTAATCCTGAGGAACGCGGCGTGGTGATCTCGGCCTTTGCCGATGGCGGTTTCCGAAAGGACCCGCTCACCCCCGGCCTGCATTGGATCGTCCCATTCGCCGAGCAGGTGATTCGTTACCCGATCTCGCGGCAGACGTATACCATGTCGGTGGCGCCGAACGAGGGTCAAATGTCGGGCGACGACTCGATCCGCGCCCGCACGAAGGATGGGCAGGAGGTGTATATTGACGCCTCGGTCATTTACGCGATTGACCCGGACAAGGTTATTCTCCTGCACATCAACTGGCAGAATCGGTACCAGGATGAGTTGGTTCGGCCTGCGGCGCGCAACTCGATCCGTGATGCCGTGTCGCAATACGGGGTGGAAGAGGTGGTCAGCACGAAACGCGCTGAGATGGAGGATCTGATCTCAACCGAACTCGGCAAACGGCTGGCAGATAACGATCTGATTCTGCTCGGCTTCTTGTTGCGCGACATTCACTTTAGCGAAGAATACGCCGCGGCGGTGGAGCAGAAGCAGATCGCCGAACAATTGGCGCAACAGGCCAAATTCACCGTGGAGCAAAAGAAGCAGGAAGCCGAACAGGCGCGGCAGGTGGCGCAGGGCCTGGCCGACGCGGCCGTGATCAAGGCCAAGGGCGAGGCGGAGGCGCGCATCATCCAAGCCAAGGCGGAGGCCGAAGCCAACGATCTGATCGCCGCGTCGCTGGCGGGCCGACCGGAGTTGCTGACGTGGTTGTACATCACCAAACTCGCTCCGAACATCCAGGTGATGTTATTACCGAGCAACGCGCCGTTCCTCTTCCCGTTGCCCGATCTGGTGACACAGTAAGACGGCGTTCAGTGATCAGTCATCAGTGATCTGTGATCAATTTTCAGTAGTCAGTGGTTGGCGGGGGCGCGAACTGCTGACTCTTTTTTTGGAGAGCCGTGAATTCCATTTCCCCGTCCGGGCGGCAAATCCGCCTGACCAGCCTTTCGCATTGCGCGGGTTGAGCGTCGAAACTTGATGCGGAAACGCTGACGCAGGTTCTGCGTCCACTGCAAGGCATGTTCAAACCCGCAGACTATCCCGACCTGCTCGTGGGACTCAACGGTCCCGACGACGCGGCGGTCTGGCGGCTGGACGACGCGCGGGCTTTGGTGGTCACCACCGACTTCTTCACCCCGGTGGTGGACACGCCCTACGAATACGGCGCGATCGCGGCGGCCAACAGTCTCTCGGATGTGTACGCGATGGGAGGCAAACCGTTCCTCGCGCTCAACGTAGCGGCCCTGCCCGGCAACTTGCCCGTGGAAGCGGCCTCGGAGATTCTGCGCGGGGGCGCCGAGAAGGCGCGCGAAGCGGGCGTCGTTATCGCGGGCGGACATACGGTGAAGGATGATGAACCCAAGTATGGCCTGGTAGTGATCGGCTTCGTGGATCCGCGTCACATGCTGACCAAGGGCGGGCTGCGCGTTGGCGACGCGCTCGTGTTGACCAAACCGCTCGGCATTGGGGTGACGACTACGGCTGTGAAACGGGAGCAGGCCGAGGGTCCGGATGTGAACGAAGCGGTTGGCTGGATGGCCCAGTTAAACAGGTCCGCTTCGGAGACGGCTGTCGAGTTTGGCCTGCGCGGTGGAACCGACGTCACCGGCTATAGTTTGATCGGTCACGGCTGGGAAATGGCGAACGCTTCGGGCGTGTCGCTCCTTATTGACTATACGCAAGTCCCGTTTTTGGGCGGCGCAATGAAATATGCCCAAAAGGGTTGCTTCGCGGGCGGCGCGTTCGACAACCTGGCCCACTTCGGCGGTCAAGTACGATACGCCCGTCCGTTGAGCGAGCCGGAGCAAATGCTGTTGTTCGATCCCCAAACCAGCGGCGGACTCCTGCTAGGCGCGCCGCGCGACCAACTCCCTGCTTTCATGAAGCGAGCCGAGGAATCCGGCCAGCCTGTTTGGAGGATTGGCGAGGTACAATCAGGGGAAGGAATCGAGATCGTTTAGGAGGCGGCCTTGTATATTGGTATTGGCGAGTTGGCGTTTTTATGCATCATCGCGATCGTTCTCGTGTTGCTGCCGATTGTATTATTTTCACAACTATCCAAATTGTCGAAACGCATCGAGAATCTAGAAAACAGGTTGAGAAAAAAGTAGGCATGTCAAGTTCATGGAATGAAATCGTCTTTATCGCAGGTCTGATCTTGATCAATGGCATTTTGGCCATGTCAGAGGCGGCCCTGGTCGCTTCGCGCAAGGCGCGACTTCAACAACGCGTCAACGAGGGAGATAAATCGGCCGCGATCGCCCTGCACCTGGTGGAAAAACCGAATGTGTTTCTCTCAACAGTGCAGATCGGCATCACGCTGATTTCAGTTCTGGCCGGCGCATTCGGCGGCGCGACCATCGCCGAGGCGCTCGCGTCCGAACTGGCAAAGATCCCCACCGTCGCCGAATACAGCCATTCGCTGGCATTGGGCATTGTGGTGATCGTCATCACGCTCCTGACGATCTGGCTGGGCGAACTTGTCCCAAAACGACTTGGTTTGCACAGCCCCGAACGGGTTGCCCGCGTGGTAGCGAGACCCATGTTGTTTCTCTCGCGCCTGTTTTATCCGTTGGTCAAACTCCTGGGCGGCATGACCGATTTCATCCTGCGTTTGATGGGGGTTAAACCTTCGTCGGAGCCTCCGGTTACGGAAGAGGAATTGCAGGTATTGCTTGACCAGGGCCGGCAGGCCGGGGTGTTCGAAGAGTCAGAGCAGGATATGATCGAGGGCGTGTTCAGCATCGGCGATCAGCGCGTCTACTCGGTGATGACGCCGCGCACCGAGATCGTCTGGCTGGACATCAACGACTCAACCGAGGAAATCCGGCGGAAGATCGCAGGCAGTCCCTATTCCCGTTTTCCCGTTCGCGATGATTCGCTGGACAATGTGGTCGGGGTTGTGCGCGCCCGCGACCTGCTCCTCTCCAACCTGGCGGGCGAGAAACTCAATCTCAAAAACAACCTGCATCCCGCCATCTATCTCCCGGAAACGGCGCAAGCCTCCCAGGCCCTGGAAATGTTCAAAGGCGGCAAAGCGGAACTGATGCTGGTGGTGGATGAGTTCGGCGCAGTGCAGGGACTGATCACATTGAACGACATTCTCTCGGAGATCGTGGAAGGCATCGGCACAGACGAGCCGCAAGCCACCCAGCGTCAGGATGGATCGTGGTTGCTGGACGGCATGTTGCCTGTGGATGATTTCAAGGAAATCTTCAACCTGCGCGACCTGCCCGAAGAGGAAAATTACGAAACGCTGGGCGGATTCATCATGTTCTCGCTCGGGCGCATCCCCCAATCCGCGGACCGCTTCGAGTGGGAAGGATTGCGTTTCGAAGTGATGGATATGGACGCGCGCCGCGTGGACAAGGTGTTGGTCACCATCATCCCGGGCAAATCCCCTCTGCCGAACGCGACCAACCCGGAAGAAAAAAAGTGACGGGGGATCCATGGTTTTCTACACAGTGGCAGCCAGAGGTTATCGCTTCATGGATGCCGGCAAGGGCATGCCGCCTTAAAAGCCCCTAATTTTTCGATGGTATAATCCCCGCCCGTATGAGTCCAGAACCCGAAAAGAAAACCAAGATCTGCCCGACTTGCGGTACGCGCTTGAGCGAGAGCGCCACGCGCTGTCTGGTGTGCGGAACCGAGTTGCATGCGAAGGCCGCGCCGGTCCTCAAAAAGGCCGCGGAAAAACCGTCCGCTTCGCCGGCCGCGCCCTCCCAACCCGCCTCGACCCTGCAAGCCAGCCGTATGCCGGAGATTACGTTGAGTCTCCCGGCCGCGCTGGGCGCGTTGGTGGTGTTGATGCTCATCGGCGCGGGGATCGTCTTTG
Organism: uncultured Anaerolineaceae bacterium; assembly: GCA_964625215.1. Taxonomy (GTDB): domain Bacteria; phylum Chloroflexota; class Anaerolineae; order Anaerolineales; family Villigracilaceae; genus Denitrolinea. The sequence continues at coordinate 13,230 of CAZVAX010000001.1, forward strand.
GGGCGTTGCGCCTCACAAACCGGGTCGTTGACCCGACGGCCATTCCAACCTCGACCGAGACTCCCACCGTCACGCCGACCGCGACAGACATCTTCACCCCCACGCCTTCGCCCACGCTAACGCCGCAACCGCCGATTGATTACGTTATCAAGTCGGGCGACAATTGCGGCAGCATCGCCTATGCCTTCGATATCTCGGTAGCGAGTATTATCGCGGCCAACACCACGATTAACGCGGATTGCACCAACCTGCGAATCGGCGAGACGATCAAAGTCCCCTACCCCACGCCTACGCCCCTGCCGCTTCCAACGATGACGCTCGAACCGGCGGAAGCCACCAAGCAAGCCTGCACCACCGCCAGTTACATCGTTCAAGAAAACGACACGCCTTCGGCCATCGCCGCCAATTACAACGTGCCGTGGGCCGCCATTCGGGAATTCAACCGGCTCTCCAGCGACGTGGTTTACAAGGGACAAACCCTGCTGATTCCCCTCTGCTCGCGGGAACCCACGCCCGGCCCGACTCCCACCCCCACCCTGCCGCCTCCCTACCCCGCCCCCAACCTGCTCCTGCCTGTGGACGGCGCGGCCTTCACTCTCGCGCATGACGTAGTGACCCTGCAATGGGCCTCGCTTGGAACCCTGCGCGATGGCGAGGCGTACCAGGTTATCGTTGAGGATGTGACCGCCGACCAGGGCCGCCGCATTGTCAACTACGTGACCGATACCAAGTTCATCGTCCCCACCTCCTTTCGCCCGGACGATATCGTGGCGCACGTGATGCGCTGGTGGGTTGTCCCCGTGCGGCAGACTGGAGTGGATGAACAGGGCAACCCGATTTGGAGTCCCGCGGGAGCCGCCAGCGAGAAGCGGGTGTTCACTTGGATCGGAGTGGTCGCCCCGCCTACACCGGTTCCATAGTCTGTCTAAACGATAAAACCTAAAAATTCCCGTCAAAATGGCGGGAATTTTGCTTTTAACCCTTGACAAAGTCAAGAAATTGAATAAAATAATGCACATAATTCAATTTTGCAAATAATCCAATTTAGGAAGTGTCCGATGCCATTCAATCTCAGTCTTGAAAAAGCCTCCCCCGCCACCATGACCGTCGCCCTGCAACCTGCACGGAATGTGTTCGCTAGTATGGTCTTCCTTTGCAAAGATGAAGATTGGCCGGGAATCTCCCATTGGATTCACGAGAGCCGCCAGGCCCTGACGCCGGAGCAACGGTTCCAACACACCCTTGTGGTGATCGGCTTTTATCATGCCATCGCCCCGGACGATGCGAACATCTCCTTTCCCGAATTGATCAACCGGCTCGCCGCGGCCGAACCACAAGCGTTGCGTCAAAAAATGTTGAACGCCTACGCTCAGATGGGAGCGGATCACGGCCTGAGCGCCGAAGTGGATTGGGACACAGCGCTTGTTTCGGCGGAAAGTTACATCAAGTTTCTCAAGGATCGTTTTGGCGAGAAATCGGTGGATGAAGAAATCGAAACGCGCGCATATCAATATGTGATGGATCCGCCAGCCATGAAGTCGCTTATCGTGGATCACCTCCAAAAAATCTGGAGCGAAACCTTCGAGGCGGAATGGAAACGAGTCGAATCGATCCTGCGCGAATCGGTGAAAGCCTTCCAGGCCAGCGACTTCGCCAAAATGGACCGCTTCGAAGCCGCCCGCTTCATCACCGGCCAGGATTTGGATGAGGAAAAGTGGAAACCCGCGCTTGAACGCGCCGACCGCATCGCCTTCATCCCGAATGCGCACATCGGACCGTACGTCAGCCGCCTGCCGGACGAAAACGACCTAGTCATCCTCTTCGGGGCGCGTCAGCCCGAGAACGCCGCCGTCCGCATCCCTGAATTGGATCGCGCCGACATCGCCAGCCGACTGGCCGCCCTCGCCGACGACACTCGCTTGCAGATCCTGCAAATGATTCGCGAACGCGGCGAACTGCGCGCCCAGGACATCATGGAAATCACCGGTCTCAGCCAACCCAGCGTTTCGCGTTACCTCGGTCAACTGACCGCCACCGGATATCTCCAGGAGCGACGCGTGAACGGCGCGAAAGCCTATACCCTGAACAGCGACCGTATCGCCAGGACGCTCAAATCCGTATCCGTTTTTCTACTTGGACAGTAGCCAACCAGCCAAAAGGAGGCCCCATGAACAACATGAATCCACTTTATCAGGAACTGATCGTTCGCAGGCAAGCCGCGGAACTCGAGGCCGAGTTGAATCGGATCCGCCTGTTGAACGAAGCAGAAACGGCCGCGCCGTCCCAATCGGGTTGGGCCGCCCACCAGATCGCCCACTTTGCCGAGTGGATGATCGTCACCGGAGAATCCCTCCGCGAACGCTACGACCACGCCGCCATGCACGAGTGCGGCCCGCACACCCAGGCCCTGGCCCACTGACCCTCACTTTCTCGGAGCGCGGACTTTTCCGCACATCGGACGGGAGTCCGCGCCCCGCTTCCCCTCTGGAGAGAGAATGCCAAACTTTATCAAGCGCTGGATCGCCATATCCAACGAGTTCCCAAAAACCTTCAAGATCATCATCGTCACCACCTTTATTGACCGGTTGGGCGGCTCGATGCTCTTTCCGTTCTTCGCCCTCTACCTGACGAAACGCTTCGAGGTCACGCTGGTGGAGGTGGGGTGGTTGTTCCTCATCTTCTCCATCACCGGCTTCATCGGCGGTTTCGTGGGCGGCGCGCTCACCGACCGCTTCGGTCGCCGCAAGATGATCATCTTCAGCCTGGTGGCCTCCTCGCTCAGCACCGCCGCCATGGGGCTGGTAGACAGCATCGAATGGTTCTACTTCATCGGCGTCGTTTCGGGCCTCTTCACCGACGTGGGCGGCCCGGCCCAGCAAGCCATCCTGGCCGACATCCTGCCCGAGGAGAAACGCGCCCAGGGATTCGGAATCCTGCGCGTCGTCTTCAACCTGGCCGTCGTCATCGGCCCGATCGTCGGCGGACTCGTAGCGGCCCGATCCTACCTGGCCTTGTTCCTCGCCGATGCGGTGATCAGCATCATCTCGGCCACCATCGTCTACTTCACCATCCCCGAGACCAAGCCCGCGCCGAAGCCGCACGAACAGCCCGAAACCTTCGGCCAGACCTTCATCGGCTACGGGCGCGTCCTGCGCGACAGTATGTTTGTTGTGTTCATCTTCGCGACCATGTTGTCCGGCTTCGTTTACATGAATATGAACACCACCCTGGGCGTCTTCCTGCGCGATAACTACGGCATCCCCGAAAGCGGCTACGCCTATATCCTCAGCATCAACGCCGCCATGGTCGTGCTGATGCAATTCCCCATCACGCGGCGCATCGAAAAGTTTCCGCCCATGCTGGTAATGGCCGCCGGCACAGCGCTCTACGCCATCGGCTTCGCCATGTATGGCTTCGTGAGCACTTACTTGATGTTCATCCTAGCGATGGTCGTGATCACCATCGGCGAGATGCTGGTGGCTCCCATCGGTCAGGCGCTGGTCGCCAACTTTGCGCCCGAGCAAATGCGCGGACGCTACGGCGCGGTATTCGGCATCCTGGCTTGGGGTATTCCATTCGCGGTCGGGCCGTTGCTGGCCGGAAAACTGGTGGAAGCCCTCGGAGCGAACTGGCTGTGGTACGCCTGCGGTATTGTCGGGTCGCTGTCGGTGATGAGTTACATCGTCCTACATCGCGTCCACCCAGCCATGGAATTGACGGAGGCCCCCTCCGGCGCCCCCTCTCCCGCTTAGCGGGTTCTTCCCTCACAAGCGACCCTGTCCCGCAAGAGACAGGGTCGTTCCATTCGGGGGCAGCGCGCCCGCTCCAACGTCGAAGGGACGCGGGAGAATCCTCCCCCAACCGGATGCGCGCGTCCGGCCATTGACAGAGGTCGCATTCGGGCTATACTTGCCAGAACTTAACGGTGAAAGGAGTCAGCCATGGAACGGTTTATCATTGTGTCGCCGCACATCGCGGAGGATTGCGACCGCGCGATCAAGGAGATCCACGCGGCCGGCTATCTGCATCATTTCGAGTGGGGCTGCAAGGATAACGATCACACGGGCTACGCGATTTTGGAGGCCGAAAATCGCGAACACGCCAGGCAGATTGTCCCCTGGTTTTTACGTGACCGCGCTCATGTGGCGAAACTGGTCAAGTTTGGGAAGGGATCGCCAACCCACAACAAGGAACCGGACAAAGAGAAATGACAAACGCCCCCGAAGTTTTCTGGCTTCGGGGCGTTGATTCTTGGGAGACGCGACGCGCGGATCAGCGGACTTCGAACTCGAGCGTTCGATCCAGTGTGTCGTTGAGATAAATGTCGGCCTTGTACGTGCCTACCGGCCAAAAACCGTCGTTGCTGAGTTGGTAGGTCAGGGTGTTGTCGCCGCCGGTGAGGGAGTTCTCATAGAGGAACGTGTACGGGTTGGCGTTTTCCACGTTGACGGCCGTCCAAACGACTATCACCACGGTGTCGTCGGGGGCGTTCTTCAATTCGATGATGCAGTAGAAGATTTGATCTTGCGCGAAGACCGTGGTGGGGGCGCCGCCGGGGTCGGCGGTGGTGTAGGCGTTGGAAATGTTGGCGGTGCTGAAACTGCCGCCGCAAGCCAGTGCGGCCGTGACCAGGAGGGTCAGGGCAAACAAGATGCGAACAGAGATTGATTTCATTTTTACTCCTTTGGCTGAAGAGGAAACGATAGGCCGATTGTACCGCAAGGCTATCGCTATTTGTTAGTGTAAACTTGTTTCTGTAAAATTGAGAAAAGGGTAGGTCTGGTATATACTTTCGGAAGGACCAACTTCAGAAAAGATAGCGACCATGACCCACCAAAGCGATTGTACCTTACCAAACGAACTCTTGGAGCAGATTGCCGAACAAATGGACAACTCCCGAAGCCTTTTCAACTTCGGGAGTTGTTCATTTCTTTACACGGATCAATCAAAAGGAAATCCGTGGGACTCCGTGCAATCCGCGTAATCTGTGTGCAAAGTATTTACACAGCCGGCTTCGCCTTGGTCACCGCGTCTTCCAACATCTTCGTCGTCACCGACTTCGGCCTCTCGATGGGCTGACCCAACGCGCGCGCCCAGACGTAGTTGGCTGTGACTCCCAGCGCGCGGCCGACGCCGAACAGCACGGTGTAGAAATCGAACTCGCGCACGCGGTAGTAATACTGCAACGTGCCGGAGATCGCGTCCACATTGGGCGCGGGATTCTTGGCCTTGCCCTGCTCCTTCAACACAGCCGGGACGACATCGAAGACCAGATCCGCCAGGCGGACGAGATCGTCATCGGGAAAGTTCTTCTTGGCAAATTCCATCTGGGCGGTGAAGCGCGGATCGGGCACGCGTAGGACGGCATGACCGTAGCCGGGGATGACCTTGCCGCCGTTGAGCGTGTCCCAGGCGAATTTGTACAGGTCGTCGCGCGAGGGGACGCCGCCGAATTTCTTGTGAACATCCAACAGCCACGCGAGACATTCCTGGTTGGCGAGTCCGTGCAGGGGGCCGGCGAGTCCGCTCAGGCCGGCCGCGAAGGCGAAGTAAATGTCCGAGAGGGACGAACCCACCAGGTGCGTCGCGTGAGCCGAGACGTTGCCGGATTCGTGGTCGGAGTGGAGGGTGAAGTACAGTCGGGCCAGTTCCGCGTAGCCCTTCTTGTCCGAGACTTTCATCATGCGCGCGAAGTTCGCGCCGAAGTCGAGTTTGGGATTGTAGCGCGGCCTGGCTTTTTCGCCGAAGTATTTCATGCGATAGATGAAGGCCGCGATGACGGGAAGTTTGGCGGTGAGGTTGAGGCTGTCTTCGAGGGCCGGCTCCCAGTAAGAGTCTTTCTTCATGCCCGCGTGGTATTGTTTGGTGAAGGCCGAGTCGCGCGCCATCGCCATCACCGCCTGCGAGAAGAGGATCATCGGGTGGGTGTCTTTCGGCATCACCTTGAGCATTTTGTAAACGTAATCGGGAATCTCGGCGCGCTTCGCCCATTCGGCTTCGACTTCGAGGGCCTGCTCTTTCGTTGGGACTTCGCCGATCATCAGCAAATAAAACAGGCCGCCGACCAACGGCATTTTGTTGCCGCGATTCTTCGGGAGGGCTTTCAGCGCTTCGGGGATGGACATGCCGCGCAAGCGAATGCCCTCGGCGGGATCCACGTACGAAATGTCGGTCAGCAGCGACTTGATGTCGCGCATCCCGCCCACGATCTGTCCGACGGTGACTTGATCCACCACCACGTCGGCGTGATCCTTGTTCAAAACTTTAATGCGCTCGCGCCAGGCGGGGAGTTGCGCGGCGATCTTGTCGTGTAATATCATATTAAACTCCTAATGTTTTTTTCACCGTCGAAAGTCAAAAGTCGAAAGTCACTCGACCTCCGACTTTTGACCTTCGACCGATCTACAGACTCACCAACTTCTTCAACGCCTCGTGCGTTTCCTTCACCGACGCGGCGGACTTCTCGAACATGGCCTTCTCATCGGCGTCGAACTTGTATTCCACAATGCGCTTCATGCCGCCCGCGCCGAGTTGGACGGGGACGCCGAAGTACATGTCGTTCAATCCATATTCGCCTTGCATGTACGCCGCGCACGGGACGATCAGATTCTTGTCCTTGAGAATCGCTTCGGCCATTTGCGCGCAAGCCAGCGACGGGGCGTAGTAGGCGGAACCGGTCTTCAGCAAATTGACGATCTCGCCGCCGCCCTTGCGCGTGCGGTTGACGATGGCTTCGAGTCTGTCGGCGGGCAGGTACTCTTTGAGCGGAATCCCCGCCACGTTCGAGTGACGCGTCAGCGGAACCATTTCGTCGCCGTGACCGCCCAACACGTAGCACTGGATATTTTCCACCGAGACGCCGGTCTCCAAAGCCACGAACGCGCGCATACGCGCCGAGTCGAGAATCCCCGCCTGGCCGATGACGCGCTCGCGCGGCAGGCCGGTCTTCTTCAAGGTCAGGTAGGCCATCGTATCGAGCGGGTTGGTCAACACCACGAAGATCGCGTCGGGCGAATGTTTGAGCGACTCCGTCGCGGCCGTTCCCACGATCCCCGCATTGATGGTCAACAGGTCGTCACGGCTCATGCCGGGTTTGCGCGCCACACCCGCGGTGATGATGACAATGTCCGAGTTTTTAGTGTCGGCGTAATCGTTCGTGCCAAGCACGCTCGCGTCCTTGCCGATAATTGGCATGGCTTCCAGCAGGTCGAGTCCCTTGCCCTGCGGCATTCCCTCCACCACGTCCACCAAAACCACATCGGCCAGTTCGCGTTCGGCCAGCCACACCGCCGCGGATGAGCCGGTCATGCCTGCGCCGATGATCGAGATTTTCTTCATCGTTCCTCCAATTGGTCAAATATAATGGCGAATTTTAGCCCAGAGTTTGGAATGCGAAAAGTTGAAAATTGTCACGAGTTTTTGTTTTTGACATGTGATATTCGGACGATAAAAAGAGACTCTCCCGATTGATTCGGAAAAGTCTCTCTCGCTTCTTGCTTGACAACTAACCGGATTCCGCTTCGAGGAACCTCGTCGCCTGAATGGCGGCCGCCGCGCCCATCCCCGCCGAGGTGACCACCTGCCGAAAATGCGGATCCGCCGCCTCCCCCGCCGCGAACACGCCCGGCACGCTGGTCTGCATCAGATTGTCCACTTCGATGTAGCCGTGCGAATCCATCTTCAACTGTCCCTTGAAAATCTCTGTGTTCGGCGAGTGGCCGACGAAGATGAAAATGCCGTCGGCTTCGAGAATAGTCTCTTCGCCGGTGACAACGTTCTTCAAACGCGCCGCTTCCATTTTGTCCGCGCCGAGAATCTCGATCACAACCGTATTCAACGTAAATTGAATCTTGGAGTGTTCCTTGGCGCGTTTTTGCAAAATGGCGCCGGCGCGAAATTCCTCGCGGCGATGGATGACCGTCACGGACGAAGCGTAACGCGTGAGGAACAGCGCCTCCTCCAGCGCGCTGTCCCCGCCGCCGACCACGATCACCTTCTTATCTTTAAAGAACGCGCCGTCGCAGGTCGCGCAGTACGAGACGCCGCGCCCCAACAGGGAATCTTCGCCGGGGACGTCGAGGTGGATGGGACTCGCGCCGGTGGTGACGATGACCGAGTCCGCTACGTACGCGCCCGCCTCGGTCGTGACCCGAAACGGGCGCGTCGAAAAGTCAACGCCGGTGGCCAGGTCAAATTCGACGCGCGTCCCGAAGTGTTCGGCCTGTTTCTGGAAGAGTTCGCCCAGTTGCGCGCCGCCCACGCCTTCGGGAAAGCCGGGATAGTTTTCGATGGTGTACGTGAGCGCGGCCTGACCGCCCAATTGCATGCCGGTCAATACCACCGGCGCGAGTTCGGCCCGCGCCGCGTACAAGGCCGCGGCGAATCCCGCCGGGCCGGATCCAAGAATGAGCATCTTGATGTGATTGCCGTTTGATTCCATATATTCTGTCTTTGCCTTGTTCGTGGGTTTTACCATTTTTGTGACAACATGTCCACCCCGGTTATTACGAGCGCCTATCGGATATGGCTGGAACGCTTGTCGGAACGCGCCATGCTGGCAGGATCATACGCAAAGACGCTGTTGCGCCTGATCTTGGCGCGATACAAGGCCTTGTCGGCGGCCAGGAGCAACTCGTTGGGATTTTTCGCGTGGGCCGGAAAGGAGGCCACGCCCAGAGAAAGGGAGTTTTGCACGCGCGTCTCGCCAAACGAAAACACCAACAACGAGAACGCTTCCCGCCACTCCTCGGCGCGGCGCAAGGCGATCTCCAGCGGCGCGCCCGGCAACAAGACCACCATCTCGTCCCCGCCGTAGCGGCAGGCGATATCGCCCGTGCGCGTATTTTCCAGCAGAAGGGCGCCCAGGGTCTGAAGGACATTATCGCCGGCTTGGTGTCCGTACGCGTCGTTGATGGATTTGAACAGGTCCACGTCCATCATCACCGCGCTGATTGGGACGCTGTCGCGTTCGGCGCGCGAAAGTTCCCGTTCGAGCGTCTCCTCCATAAAGCGGCGATTGAACAGCCGCGTCAGGCTATCGCGTATGGATTCCTCCCGCAACTGCTGGTGCAATTGCTCGATCACCGACAATTGCATCTTCATGCGCGTATTGGTCACCATCAATTCAGACTCGTTATGCTTTCGCATGGTGATATCCTGTTGCATGGCGACGAAATGGGTCAAAACGCCATTCGCGTTCGTGACCGGCGCGATCAACTGATTGGCCCAATACAACTCGCCGTTCTTCTTGCGGTTGATCATCTCGGCCTGCCACGTCTCGCCCCGCTTGATGGTGGACCATAATTCAGAGTATATCGTTTCGGGAGTCTCGCCGGATTTGAGAATACGCGGCGTTTTGCCGCGCGCTTCCTCCAATGTATAACCGGTCATGTTGGTAAACTGCCGGTTCACGTATTCGATGCGCCCCTCCGGGTCGGTGATCAAAACGCCCGAGGGATTCTGGTCTACGGCATAACGAAACAGGCGCATCTCCTCTTCAGTCTGGCGCTGGGCGGTGACATCGTCCCAAGTGATCAGCCGCCCCATCGTCCGACCCTGGCGGTCCTTCAAAGGAAGCACATGCACGTTCAAGCGCCAATAGGGAGGATGAGGCAACTTGATCGAAAAATGCCCTTCGGTAACGTCATACTGCTTGATCAGGTCGCCCCACCGCGAAAAGACCGCCGCCAAGGGCTTGCCGAAGGGCATCTCCACGCCGGGGTCGGCCAACTCCATCGCGCGCGGGTTGATATCCACCAGGCGGCCTTCCAGGTCCACTGCCAGCACCCCTTCGCGCATATTTTCCACCAGCACGTCGCGAGCCACCGGCGCCAGATCCATCAAACGATACCCAAACAACCCATAAGCAAACAACAGACCGGTTCCGGTAAACGCGATCGGCGTGAGGTCCAGGCCCGCGAAGGGATTCCAACCCACCAACATCAAAAAGTTCACCGCCCAGGGAAGCAGGCCCCCGATCAGCATGACGCGCGTCTGGCGACGATAAAAGAACGGGGAGCGCATGTGCGTCCGAAAGAGCAACACCGCGCCGATGAGAATCAGAACATACGAGTACGCCACCAGCACATAAAACCAGGGACCTCCCTCAAAAACCATGTTGGTGTTGTTCGAGCGATCCCTCCCGTAAAAAAGCCCGTGCCAGGGATCCGTCCAGAGGATGATCAGGGAGAGCGCGGGAATGATGGAGAGCAAAACATAGTCGCGCAGAATCAACCGGTCGCCGCGGCCGATAAAGAGCGCCGCCAACGCCAAAAACGCCACTGGCGCAGCGACCGCGCCAAAGTACGTCATATTCAACCAGAAGGCGCGCGCCTCCTCTGTGAGACTGAGCCAATGCGCCGCATAACTGAACGACCAGACCGCCAGCGACAGCATCAACACAACCAAAGCGCTCGCCCCCGACGCAGGCCGGCGTTGCCAAGCCAGCCATCCCACCAGCAAGGCGATTCCACCCGATACCGTCAGCCAGACCGCGTAAGCCAGGTTCACGTCACGGCCCTATCCGGGACGGAAAGCCCCTCGTCGAGCGTCTTGATTCCCTCCGCCAACTGTTCTTCATTGATGATCAACGGCGGGATGATCAACACCGTGTGCCAATGCGTGTACAGGAAGAGTCCGTGATCCAGGCAATATTTTTTCAACGAGGTCATTTCGGGACTTGACCCGTTCCATGGCGCCATCGGCTCCTTCGTTTCGCGATTCTTGACCAGCTCGATGATTCCGAACAACCCAATCGAGCGGACTTCGCCCACCGAGGGATGCGCCTCCCCCAAATCGGTCAACATCCGCTTCAATACCGGACCCATGGCGGCCGCGCGTTCTACGATCCGCTCCTCCCGCATGACTTGGATATTCGCCACCGCCGCCGCCAGCGACACCGGGTGCGAGGTGTACGTCAATCCACTCTCGAATGCCTGCTCATCGAAAGCCGCGGCGATCTCCGGCTTCATCGCCACCGCGCCCAACGGCGCGTAGGCGGAGGTGAGTCCCTTGGCCATGGTCATGATGTCGGGAACCACGTCCCAATGCTCCACCGCGAACCATTTGCCAGTGCGGCCAAAGCCGCTCATCACCTCGTCCGCGATCATAACAATGCCGTACTTGTCGCACAGGGCGCGCACACCTTGCAAGTACCCCTCCGGCGGGATGATGATTCCATTTGTGCCGGTGACCGACTCCATCAGAATCGCGGCGATGGTCTCCGGCCCCTCGTAGCGGATAATTTCCTCGAGATGGTCCAGGTAATCTTGGGTAAAGTCGGCCTCGGAAATATTGGGGTTGGAACGATGAAAGGTGGAGCGATACCGGTACGGGTCCAGAAAGTGAACGACGCCCGGCATTGTCCCCGGCTCCCACATGTGACGACGCGGGTCGCCCGTCGCGGCCATCGCGCCCATGGTCGCGCCGTGGTAGGAACGGTAGCGCGTCAGGATTTTGAAGCGTTTGGTGTAGCCGCGCGCCAGTTTGATGGCGTTCTCGTTCGCGTCCGCGCCGCCCAAAGTGAAAAGAATCTTGGACAGTCGCCCGCCGGGGGTCACGCGTGAAACGGCCTGGCTGGCTAGGGCGCGGATTTTGGTGGTCATGCCCGGCGCGGCGTACGGAAGTTCCGCCGCCTGTTCCTGCATCGCTTTGATGATGCGTTGGTTGCCGTGACCGACGTTGACGCACATCGTCATCGAGTTGAAATCAAGATAGCGCTTGTCGTTCACGTCCCAAAAATAGACGCCCTCGGCGCGCTTGACCGCGATGGGATTCACCTTGGCCTGCGCCGACCAGGTATAAAAAACGTGTTCTTTGGAAAGGGACAAAATTTCAGAATCGGGAAGATCGAACATGCGAATTTTCCTCGAAAAATTTTTTAGAATCGTATCACAGATTTATTCAGAGAAAATATAGGGAATATAACAAAAGTGCAAATATCCCACTTATGGGGGTAATTCCCCGCGACAAAAAGCGCGGCGATTTTACGATTACAATCTTGCGGTATGGACAAGCCCTTCAACTACAAACGCATCGCCATCATCGGCGCAGCCGGTTCGGGCAAGACGACTCTCGGGCGCGCGCTCTCGAAGCGACTCGGCCTCCCTCTCATTGAACTCGACGCGCTATACTGGGAGCCGGATTGGACTCCCGCCTTTGTGATGGATTTTCGCGAACGCGTGGAACAAACCACCGCCGCCACCGCCTGGATCGCGGACGGGAACTACCATACCTCACGCGACATCGTTTGGGCGCGCGCCGAAGCGCTCATTTGGCTGGATTATGGTTTGTGGCTGTCCTTGGGAAGGGTTCTGCGCCGAACCATGCAACGCGTCCGCACGCGCGAGGAATTGTGGAACGGCAACCGCGAAAATGTTTGGAATCAATTGCGCTTCTGGTCGAATGATTCGCTGATCTATTGGTTCTTCAAAACCTACTGGCGGCGCAAGCGGGAAATCCCCATGTTGTTGAAATTGGATGAGAACAAGCATTTGAATCTCTTGCATTTCAAATCCCCGCGTGAGTTGGATGAGTGGTTGGAGGGGACGATCACTCCCCCTTCCTCATCCTCGCCACCAATTGCGTGACTCCCAACGCGGCCAGGAGGGCAAGAAACGCCGCCCACTCGAAGGAAAACTCCAGGGTGAGGAACGACCCGACTAGCGAGAATACAAACCCCGCGCCCGCGAGGATGGTCAGTCGCAACAGGTGACGACGCTCCAAGCCCGGCAGGTCGTCTTCGCGCGCGGCAAGAAGCATCCGCCGGTCAAATTCCGAGAGGTCCCAGGCAAACAGCGCGCCGACCGCGCCGGCGAGCATCCAGCCGGGCGGCAAGTTCAACCACAGACCGTAGGCCGCCGCGGCCACGCCGGCCAGTAAGCCAAGCGGGGCAAACCAGTGGGCGCGCTTCCTTTCGGCAACGCACCAGGCCGCGCCCAAAAGGATCAACCAGCGGCCCGCCGCTTCATGCCCGCTGGAGAAAAATCCCCACGCCAGCGAAGCGACTCCCACCACGAGCGACACGAACAGAACCACTCTTCTCATTCGATCCTCCCCAGCATCGCCTGCCGCGGCGGACGTCCAAGCGAGGCGCGCACCGCCTTGTCGAACGGCGTGGACACATCCCAATCGAGCAATTGAATCCCGGCGCGATTTAACCTGCGCAGGAGCAGGTCGCGTTCCAGTTGGACGACGCGCGCGGCTTGGGTCACTTCCTCGCGCTTGGGAAGGAACGACAACTCGAATCCGACGGGGTTCGGGCTGATTGTCATCACCTGGTAGCCGCGCGCCCGCAACTGCACCAACACCGACAGATCCTCGTCCACCAGCGGGCTGACCACCACGATCTGCGAATTGACGGGGAAGAGGCGCGTGGGCAAATGCCCGAGGTTGGCAAAAATGTCGCTGCCGCCGGAGCGCGCCGCGGCCAACGATTGCAGGATCTTTTCGCGCTGGCGTTTGCCGTAGCCGGGAATCGTCCAATGCAGGTATTGGCCGTAGACCAGCATTCCCACGCGATTGCCCTGGGCGAGGAACGCGTCGGCGAGGGCCGCCGCGGCCAGGACGGAATGCTCGAAGAGCGAGCGCCCGCCGCCGAATTTGTTGGTGCGGTCGCGGCCATCGAGAACGATGCCCACATCGGCCACACGTTCCTGTTCGAATTCGTTGCTGTAGAGGCGTTGCAAGGCGACGTCCGCTTCCTCGCCGCCGTGCCGCGCGCTGATGCGCCAGTTGATGCGGCGCGGCGGATCGCCGGGCTGGTAATCGCGCACCCCGTAAAAGTCCACACCCGGGCCGCCGACGCGCGCGGGAATAGTCCCGGCGTAGACGCGCGTGCGGCGCGGACGAATGAACACGTGTTTGAGTTTCAGCACAGGCGGCAGGACGAGCAATTGCCCGGAGGGAGAAAACTCCCCGGTTCGCTGAATCAGGCCCAGGCCGTCGCGCGCTTCGACGCGGGTGGAGGAAAAAGCGTAATAGCCGCGCGGGCCGGCGACGGAGTACGTCCAGGAAAGAGACGCGCCGCGTTTCAGTCGCGCCACATGACGGTTCGACCCCTCCAGGACGCGCAATCCCTCCGGCAGAACATCCTCCACCAGCGCCTCATCCATGCTCTCGCCCTGATTGATCACCGTGAGTGTGACGGCGACAGGCTGGTTCGGCGAGACGCGCTCCGCAGAGAGGCGGCGTTGCACGTCGAGTTCGATGGAGCGCGGCGCGCGCCAAAACCCGACGAGCAAGTACAGCGCGAGCGGAATCGCCAGCGCGATCAACTCGCCGCGCAGGGCCACGAGACCAACGATGAGCAGCGCGTAGGAAAGCAGGCCGAGGAGGAGGGAGCGGGGCATTTACTTCTCCAATACCGGCACGGGAGTTTTGCGCAGGGCATCGGCAATAACTTCTCCGGTGACTGCATTGGACATCCAATATTCGGGTTGGAGGATCAGGCGATGACTGAGGACCGGCGTGGCGTAATGCTTGATGTCGTCGGGCAGGATGTACTCGCGGCCCGAGACGGCGGCGTGCGCGCGCGCGATCTTGAGGAACGAAAGCGAACCGCGCGGACTGGAGCCCACCGCGGCGCGACGGTCGGCGCGCGTGGCGTGGACGAGAGCGGCGATATAGTTTTCGAGGTCGGCTTCCACATGCACCGACTCGATCACCGCGCGCATGGCGAGCAACTTCTTCGCGTCGGCCATCCTGCGCAAAACCACCTCGTCTTGTTTGCGCTCGCGGCGGCGATGCAAAATTTCGCGCTCCTCCTCCAGCGAGGGATACCCCACTGTCAGTTTGAGCATGAAGCGGTCCACTTGCGCTTCGGGCAGAGGAAAGGTCCCCTCGTATTCGATGGGATTTTGAGTCGCGAGAACCAAAAACGGTTCGGGCAGGGGCAGGGTCTCGCCTTCGAGGGTCACCTGGCCTTCTTGCATGGCTTCGAGCAGGGCCGATTGCGTTTTGGGCGAGGCGCGGTTGATCTCATCGGCGAGCAGGATGTTGGCGAAGATCGGTCCCTTGCGCAGTTCGAATTTATTTTTCGTGCGATTGAAAATGTAACCGCCGGTGATGTCGCCGGGCAAAAGGTCGGGCGTGAACTGAATGCGTTTGAAGTCCAATCCAAGCACGGCCGCGAAGCTGCGGGCAACGAGCGTCTTGCCGAGGCCGGGATAATCCTCGAGCAACACATGCCCGCCCGCCAGCGCGGCGGACATGATCATTTCCAACAGGCCGCGTTTGCCGACCACCGCGCGTTCCACTTCCGCGATCACTTTTTGACTCAGGGTGGATACATCTTGGATGTCTGTCATGGGGACTCCGAAAACGAGGGATGACTGGCTTACGATTTTTCCATGTGCGATTCGATGTAGTCAATCGCGCGGACCGGATCGAGCTCGAGCGGCGTCGGCGCGGGACGCTGGAAAGGCCAGCGCGGACGAGGGTAATCGGCGAACGAACCGTTCACGCCGGACTCCAAAAAGGACGCGACCTCCCCCGGCGGATTCCACCCCGGGCCGGAGAGCGGCTCCCACGCGGACGCGCGGGCCTGCCGCGCGTTGAACGAGGTGAGTCCACGGGCCAGCCGTCCCAGCCGCTGGGCGATGAGCCACTTAAAATACAGGCCGCGCGGCGCGCGCCCCATCCACTCGGCCAGCGACTCGACCGGACCTTGCGCGGGTCTACGCCCCGACGCGCGACGCGCGTACATTTTCTCCTCCACTGCCAGGCTGCTGATCGTCATCAAAACGACTCCAGCCACCAGAAGAATCCACAAAAACGCCTGTGGAAGCGAATCGTATAACAGCCGGAGAAACCACAAAAGACGGAGGAGGGGAATAACGACTTTTTCCTCAATGGCGTCGCGCATGAAATAGGCCAGCGCGCCCGCGGCAAGGATGAGGAGAAGCAACCTGCGGTTCACGCGGCCTCCCCGCAGTAGCGAAGAATGTCGCTGAGGCAGGCCGAGGCCTCGGCGCGCTCGCGCTCCCCGGCGGAACGCGCCCCATAACGAACCGACTCGAACAGCCGCGTGAGGCGTTGAACCGCGTCGGCGGGCAGGCCCGAACGGGTCAAGTGAGAAGCGAATTCACTGGGAGTCATTGCAATTTCGCGGCGCAATCCCTGTCGGCGTTGGACAACCGCGCTCATGCGCGCGTAACATCGAACGATGGCGTCCTCCCAATTGCGGTCGGCGGATGATAGTTCATCCAATGAAAGGCGCGCGGCGACGGCAAGTTCATCGAGGACAAATTTGCCTGTTTGGCGCGGTCGCAACGCAATAAAGCTTCGTCCGATCATCCATAGAATCCCAAATACCATCAAAAGGAAAACCACGCTGATCATATAAATAAGCGCGGGCGGGATGTTCGGCATGACAAATTCCGGCATGGGCGGAGCCTCGGCCAGGGGCGCCGAGGAGGGTTCCATCTCAATCGGAGGCGGACTCTCCGCGGGAAAGAATTGTCCGCGGTACCGAAGCAGGAGAAATACCGCCAGCATGAACAACATCCAACGCGCCAGAGAGCGGAAAAATCGTTTGCAAATTTCAGGAGGAAGCAGGGAGGATAAAAGAAGAACGATCAGGAAAGTTCCCACCCAAACGACAATCACCTTCCAGATCGGCACAGCGGCGATCTGATCGAGCAAGGCGGATATGGACACCGCCACGGTTTCGGCGCGTTCCTGCCGGTAGGCGCGGACTTCGCGAAACTCCACCGAGCCGAGACCCGCCGCGAGCAGAAGCAGGGATGCGATTCCCAGCAAGGCCAGGGCGAGCAGGAGAGCGCGACCGACGCGAGGCGACTTCATTGGCTCGGATTTTACCACCCCGGGCGCGGAGGGTTTATCCCTCTGGGGAGGGGTTGGGAGGGGCAAGCGAATCGTTCAAGCGCGAAGAGGATTTCAGCGCTTTAAAGCTCAGTCGTCATTCTCGTTAGCCGTTTGGCGAAGTCTCGCCTGCCGGCCAATATCGCTATCCAGCACCCGTTGGAAGAAATTGTTGGTCTCTTCCAACACGATTGCATTCAGGGTGGCTAATTCCTTTTCGAAGTTCCTCTTTTCAGGGCGGGTCGCGAGGATGCGATCCTTCTCTTTCTGCAGGCGGGTGGCGCTTACCACCATGTCGCGCCAGGTCGCGCCCCAGTGAAAGTTTTGGCTCAAACCATTGAGGACGGTCAATCCGGCGGCAAGGATTGGGGTGGCGACCGCAAACACAATCCGGACCCACTCATGCGACTGGATAAACTCCGCTGTAGAGAGCGATGAAATCAAGGTAACCGATGCCCCAAGAACGATCACCCAAGTACGGGATTGTTTGTACATATTTTTGTTGCTTTTGCTTTTTCCCCAATAGTAATCAATTTGACTCTTGTAACGGTCTTCCACATATTTTCCATCAATCATGTTGGGTTGGACAGGGTCGGTCATGATATGCCTCCATATAGATTTTTTCAAACAGAAACCGGGCTTACATGAATTATCGCGCCATTTTATAGAAAATGAACAGGGAACTTTCAGGAGGCGCTTTGGCGCTTCGCGCAAGGATTCACCGGCCGAGGGGGGTTCGGAGTTTGATACAATTCCCCCGAAAGGACTCTCCGCATGGTCAAACTCATCCCCATGTCGCCGGAAGATTGCCAACCGTACCTGGAACGCAGTATCCGCGAGTACGCGGAAGATCACGTCCGCAACGGAAATTGGCAGGCCGCCGACGCGTTGGAAAAAGCGCGCAATCAATTCAACGAACTCCTCCCGGAGGGACTCAACACCAAAAACCAATTCATCTACTCCATCGTGAAGGAGGGCGGGCGCAAGATCGGAATCCTGTGGATCGAAGTCAAAATGGACGCCACCCCGCGCCGCGCCTTCGGCTACGACTTCCGCATTGACGAGGATTTTCGCGGCAAGGGCTACGGCAAACAGGCCCTGGCCGCGTTGGACGAGGTTCTCAAGTCCATGCAGGTCGAGTCGATGGGACTGCACGTATTTGGCGACAACCTCACGGCGCAGTCGTTGTATCGCAAGATGGGATTCGAGGTCACCGGCGTTCACATGCGCAAGAAATATCGCTGAGTCGTCGGACGTAAAATTTGCTATACTCAGAAGATCACGAAGGTCACGCGTAATTTGCGCTCTCTTGCGCAAATACGGCGGTAGGGACCGCCTAATACGCGCTTTCGTGAAGTACTGATACTATTTTCAAATCCAACACGAGAGGAGAACTGTCAAATGACCACCGTTCGCAAGTTGCTCGAAAACAGGCAACATGAAACCAACATCTCCGTCGCTTCCACCGACTCTGTCTTGCAGGCCATCCGAGTCATGAACCAAAATCACATCGGCGCGGTGTTCGTCACCGAGGCGGACAAAACCGTCGGTATTTTCACCGAGCGCGACTACCTGCGCAAAGGCGAGATCGAAGGCCGCTCCGCGAAAGACACCCTCCTCAAGGATGTGATGACGCCGCGCATGGTCACGGTGACGCTGGACACATCCGCGGAGGAATGCTCGGCGTTAATGAAACAATACCGCATCCGCCACCTGCCCGTGGTCGAAAACAACCAGTTGATCGGAATGGTATCCATGCGCGATGTGCTGGTGGCCTCCCTCGAAAACCGCGACAATGAGATTCGCGGACTGGAGAATTTCATCCTGGGATCGGGATTCCAATCGTAGCCTACACAGGTGGACAGGTAACTCGTAACGCGTAACTTCCCACGCGCGACTCATCCCTGCCTCGCCGCCGGTCACTGAAAACCGATCGCTGATTACTGATGACTAAAATTCTCCTCACAGCCCTGCTCGCCGCCGCGTTGCTCACTGCCTGCGCTTCTTCCAACGGGAAAGCGGGCGCGGTCCCCACCTACGACCCCTTCCTCCCCCTCGGCAATGACGCGGCGCCGACCATGATGATCGAGGTCAACCCGGGGACGCTCACCGTCGCTACGCCCACCGAAATGCCCTTCATCGTCCCCACCGCCGTGCCGCTGGAATTGCTCGTTCCCACCTTCCGCCCCGCCGGACAACCCTTCCTCACCCCCACCCCCGACGGCGCGCATCAACTCCCCACCCCGCGCAGCGACGCCTCCGAGTACGTGGCGCAGCCCGGCGACAACCTCGGCGTCATCGCCCAAAGTTACGGCATCAGCGTGGAAGATTTGATGCAAGCCAACGGCCTGACCGACCCCAACCTGTTGAGCGCGGGCCAGGTGTTGACCATTCCGGTGTCCCGGCCCGAGGCGGCAGGTTCTTCGTTCAAGGTCATCCCCGACTCGGAATTGGTCTACGGTCCGGCCAGCGTGGACTTTAATGTGGAAAAATTCATCAAAGAGCGCGGCGGATTCCTCTCGGCCTACGCGGAGGAGGTCAACGGCGAATACTTGACCGCCGCGCAGATCGTCACGCGCGTGGCGCAGAATTACTCGGTCAACCCGCGGCTCCTGCTGGCGCTCATCGAATATCGCAGCGGCTGGCTCACCAATCCCGCGCCCTTTCAAACCGACTTTGCCCTGAACATCGCAGATTACTCGCGCGCCGGACTCTACCGACAACTAACCTACGCGGCCAACGAACTCAATCGCGGCTACTACCTCTGGCGCGCAAACGCCGTGTCCACTTGGGTGTTGGCCGACGGGACGATTGTCCCCGCCGATCCAGGCATCAACGCCGGAACAGCGGGAGTGCAAAACCTGTTCGCCCAACTCGATGACCGCGTCGCCTGGGCGTTGGATGTGGGCGAGCCGACCGCCGACGCGCCCAGTTTTTACCAGACCTACTTTTTCTTGTTTGGCCGCCACCCCTTCGAGTACGCGGTCGAACCGCTCGTGCCGGTATGGCTCCACCAACCGCGCCTGGCCCTGCCCTTCGAGCGCGGCGTACCGTGGGTGTTCACCGGCGGCCCGCACGGCGGCTGGGACTCGGGGTCCGCCTGGGCCGCCCTCGACTTCTCGCCCGTTGCGGAAGAGTCAGGCTGTTTCCTCACCGACACCTGGGTTACCGCCATGACGAACGGACTTATCCTCCGCGCGGGAGAGGGACAGATCATCCAGGATCTCGACGGCGACGGTCACGAACAAACCGGCTGGGCGATCCTCTACATGCACGTTGAGGCGCGCGACCGCGTGCAACCGGGAACCTACGTTAAAGGCGGACAGCCCATCGGTCACGCCTCCTGCGAGGGAGGCTTTTCCAGCGCCACGCATCTTCACATCGCCCGCAAATACAACGGCGAATGGATCGCCGCCGACGGTCACATTCCCTTCGCGCTGGATGGCTGGGTCTCCAGCGGAACCGGCGTGGAATACGACGGTTTCCTGGAACGCGCCGGCATTCTCCTCGAGGCCCTCGAAGGCATCAGCGAACTCAACACCATCATCCGTTGATGGAAGCAAGCCCAACACCCATCTGGCCTTAATCTCGGCAGGTATAATCCCACCAACATGAAACCGACAGCCACAATTCTGATCGTCGCCGCGTTGGCGCTGGCGGCCTGCGCGCCCACCGCCGACCTGGGCGTGTGGGGCGAATATCTTACCCCCACCGCCGTCATCCCAGCGAATCAAAGTCCCGCTGCCGAAACGCCGACGGTTCCCCCGCCCACCGCCACCAATTCCCTCCTGGAATTATTCCTGCCCACGGTGACGTTCACGCCGACGCCCACCCTGATTCTCCCCACCCAGTCGAGCGGACCCACCGCCACATCCGCCTCGCAAAGCGAATTGATCCTGTACTACGCCCAAAGCGGAGACACGCTTCAGGTCGTGGCAAACCGCTTCGGGGTCAGCCCGAGCGAAATCACGTCGCCCAAAAACCTGCCGGGGACGGGTCTCATTGATCCCGGCATCCTGCTCTTCATCCCGCGTCGCATCGCCGAACCGACCACCCCTAACATCCGCATCATGCCCGACGCCGAGTTGATCTTCTCCGCCTCCGCCGCCGACTTTAATACCGCGCAGTTCATCATCAACGCCAACGGTTACCTCAGCACGTTCCGGCAATGGACCGAGTCGGAGGGTTGGATGAGCGGCATGCGAACCATCGAGCGCGCCTCCTACGAAAATTCCATCAGCCCGCGCATCTTGCTGGCTCTGCTCGAATACAAATCGCATTGGGTGTACAGCGCGCCGTACAACGCCCAAAACGAAGAGTACCCAATGGGATTCGAATCCATCAAATACAGGGGACTCTTTCTACAAATGGTGTGGACGATCAACCAACTCTACGCCGGTTATTACGGCTGGCGCGCCGGCACGCTGACCGAACTTACCTTCCCCAACGGCGAAACCTTGCGCCTCAACCCCGAACTCAACGCCGGGACGGCGGCCTTGCAATATTTTTTCTCGCGGCAATACAACCGCGCCGAATGGGAGCAGATCCTCGACCCCAACTCGGTCAACAGTTTCATGGCTCTCTACGTGCAAATGTTCGGCGACCCGGTTGCGCGCGCGCAGGCCGTTGACCCCATCTTCCCTCCCGGCGTGACTGCGCCGAAGATGGTCCTGCCCTTCGAGCCGAACCGCGAATGGAGTTTCACCGGCGGGCCGCACGGCGCCTGGGAACACGACGGTCCGCTGGCCGCAGTGGATTTCGCCCCTTCCCTCGATCGCGCCGGGTGCGGGATGGCCAATTCCTGGGTCGTAGCCGCCGCGCCGGGTTTGGTGGTCCGCTCGGGCAACGGCGTGGTGATGGTGGATATGGATGGCGACGGACTCGAACAAACCGGCTGGAACATTCTCTACCTGCATGTCGCCACCGAAGATCGCGTGGCCAAAGGAACCTGGCTCAAGACCGACGATCACATCGGTCACGCCTCCTGCGAGGGCGGCGCGTCCACCGGCACGCACCTGCACTTCGCGCGCAAATACAACGGCGAATGGATTCCCGCCGACGGTCCCATCCCGATGATTCTCAGCGGCTGGACAGTCCACGCCGGCGCCAAACCCTACGAAGGCACAATGACGCGCGGCTCGCGCACGATCACCGCCGACCCGGTTGGACAGGCCTGGTCCATCATCATTCGCAAGCCCGATGATTAAGAACGCGCTTCGTTTCATCATAGTCGCCTCCCTGCTCCTGCCCGCCTGCGCGCTAGCCGGAACAGCGCGACTCACCCCAACCCCCTCGCCCTCCCCAGAGACCGACTCTGTCGCCCTCTCAACCCATCGCCCCAACTACAATCCCGGCGAATTGGTGGACTACGCCGCCCAAACCGGCGACACCCTGCCAGCCCTGGCGGCGCGCTTCAACACCACAGTGGAGGAAATCCGCGCCGCCAATCCCTTCATCCCCGAAGACGCCACCACCATGCCGCCCGGCATGCCGATGAAGATTCCCATCTATTACCTGGCGTTGTGGGCCGACCATTATCAGATCATTCCCGACCACGCCTTCGTCAACGGCCCAACCCTGATCGGCTTCAACACCGCCGCGTTCGTCGCCTCCAGGAATGGCTGGCTCAAAGATTATCGCGCCTACGCGGGCGGCGATTGGCGTTCGGGCGCGGGCATCGTGGATTACGTCTCGGTCAACTTCAGCGTCAGTCCACGCCTCTTGTTAGCCCTGCTCGAATATCAAACCGGCGCGCTCTCCAATCCGGTCATGCCCAAAGATAAAAATCTGCTCGGTTTCCACAAGGAATACTACGACACCCTCTACCTCCAACTCGTGCAAGCCGCCGATATTCTAAACGACTCCTACTATCGCTGGCGCACCGGCGACCTGCTCGAATTCGAACTGCTCGACGGCAGTCTCTTCCGGCCCGACCCGTGGGACAACGCCGCTTCCGTCAGCCTGAAACGGTACTTCTCCCTCCTTTATAACGGCGACCAATTCACCGCATCCATCGGACCCTCGGGCCTGGCGCGCGCCTACACTGACCTCTTCGGCGACCCGTGGCAGGACCCCACCGTCCTCATCCCCGGCAGCCTGCGCCAACCCGAATTACCCCTGCCCTTCCAGGCGGGACAGGTCTGGTCCTACACGGGCGGTCCGCATACCGGCTACGGCGCCAGCCAACCCTACCCCGCTGTGGACTTCGCGCCGCCTTCCGACAAAAGCGGATGCTTTGTGGCCGAATCGAAATATTACGTCATCGCCCTGGCGGATGGGATGATCGCGCGTTCCGAAACCGGGACCGTCGTTCTCGACTTGGACGGCGACGGCAACGAGCGCACCGGCTGGGTTATCTACTACCTGCACATCGCCGGCCGCGTCCCGCTCGGACTCGAAGTGAAACGCGGCGACCCAATCGGTTATCCCTCCTGCGAGGGCGGACACGTCACCGGCACGCACGTTCACATCGCGCGCAAATACAACGGCGAATGGATTCCCGCCGACGGGCCGCTGGCCTTCGTGATGGACGGTTGGACCGTCCACGCCGGATACGCCCCCTACAAAGGCACCCTCACCAAAGGAAGCCTGATCGTCACCGCCTGCGAATGCGGCGACCTCTACAGCCAGGTTCGCGCGGGATTAGCGCCCTAGAAGAAGGATAGGTAGCGGTCACGCAAGCGATGTGGCGCGGAATGGCATTCCGCAGCCCCGCTATTTGACAGGATCCCATCCCATCCCACAAGGAGGCATCATGCTCAACTTCAAAACCAAATTTGGACGTAAAGTGTGGAAGCACATCAAGGAGGAATATGCCATCTGGCTGACCACCGTCGGGCCGGACGGCGCGCCTCAACCGCGGCCGGTCTGGTTTGTGTGGGATCAAGACGGCATCCTGATCTACAGCGAGCCGACCGCCTTCAAAGTCGCGCACATCAAAAAACACAAGCAGGTCGCCCTCCATTTCAGCGCCGACCCCAAAGCCGAAGAGGATGTGATCGTCCTGCTCGGCGAAGCGCGCGTGGACAAATCCGCGCCCCCGGCGGACATGCAACGCGCCTACCTAAAAAAATATCGGGCAGGGATTTTGGGGCTGAACTCCACCCCCGAACGCTTTGGCCGCGAATACTCCACCGCCATCCGCGTCACGCTCACCTCCATGCGCGGGTGGTGAAAAATCCCGAAGGGACAGTCTACATTCCGATTATTCTTCGCCAACCGGCATGAAATTCCCTTCGGAGACGACGCGGGTCTTTCCGTTCCCCTCGTCTTCCAGCACAACGTAGGTCAGGCCAATGGGAAAGGCCTGACTGAGCATGGCGTGGACAGGACAATACTTTTCCACCGAGAGTTCGATGGCGCGCAGAACCGCTGTCTCATCCACGTTGTGGCCGGCGACGCGATATTCCAACGCGGCGCGGGTATACACCTTGGGGTAATCCTCCGCGCGGTCGCCGTGGACGCGCACCTCGAAGGCGGTCACGTTTTGCTGTTTCTTTTGCAGAATCGAGATCACATCCATGGCGGAGCAACCCGCCAGGCTAAGCGCCACCACCTCCATCGGTCCGGGGCCGAGGCGTTCCGGTCCCGAAGCGGAATCGTAGACGATGGGCTTGCCAGAGTCGCCCACGCCCTCGAAGACGAGGTTGTTCTTCCAGGTTACTTTTCCATCCATGTTGTTTCTCCTTGTTATTCTTCGATGATGGGAACAACGTATTTTTCAAGCGCCTCGCGCGTGATGGCTCCCACCCACTGCAAACGGACGCGTCCCTGCCGGTCAATGAGAAAGGAGGAGGGCAGGTTGATCGTCCCAAAAACGGTTTCGGAACTGTAGGTGGGATCGAGCCAGACCGGAAATGTCAACCCGTAGTTGTTTACAAAGTCGCGCACATCCAGGAGCGGGTCGCCGTCGTTCAAGCCGATGATGGCGAATCCCGCGTTGGAGTAATCTTCATAAAAGGCTTGCAGGGTGGGCATTTCTTCGCGGCAGGGCGGACACCACGTGGCCCACATGTTGACCAGCGCCACCTGGCCGCGATAATCGCTGAGGGAATGGGCGTTGCCATCCAGGTCGTTTAACGTCAATTCGGGGGCGGGATAATTCACCTCCACCGGCCGGGCGGTCAACTGGCTGGTTGCTTGACTTTGGCGAAGCGCGATCATGGTCATGGTCGCCACACCGACAGAGATCAGGCCAATTCCGATCACCAGGAAGGCAATCACACGTTGAAAGGATGACTGATTGGGCATGTTATATCAATCCGTAAAAGATAATACTTCGTTTCGCCCATGAGTATATCGCGGGATGATATTCTGACAATGAGATAGGGGACAAATGTCTGAACATTCAGGATATTTGCCACTATTGCTCTCCTAGCGATTCCGATAATATCGTTTCAAATGTTGCAGACTGTGGAACACATCTCCCTCTTTGACGGCCTGAGCGACGAAGCCCGGCGGTTGGTGGAGCGGCACTTCGAGCCGTATTCCTGCCGCGCGGGCGAGGTCATTTTCGAACAGGGCGACCCAGCTGTGTTCCTCTACCTGCTCCTCGAGGGCAGCGTGACCGTGCGCTACAAACCCTACGACGGGCCAGCCATCAACCTGAATCAGATCCTGGCCGGGGGCGCGTTTGGCTGGTCGGCGGTGGTGGGCAATCCCTCTTACACCTCGGGGGCAAGCGCGCGGGAGAATGTGCAAGCGGTTCGCATTCGCGGGACCGACCTGCGCGATCTGGTGGCGCGAAATCCCAACGCCGGCAAGGAGTTGCTTGACCGGCTGGCGTCGCTGGTGTCAAACCGCTGGAAGGACGCCAACCGCCAGGTGCGCGCCATTTTGGAACAGGCTGTGCCGAAGGAAAACGCCGCATCCCGAAAGGCAAAGACGCGTATGACCACTCCCACTACCTCCCCCAAAGAAGAACAGATCAAAGCCCTGATCGAACGCCTGAGCGCGTATGTGGAACAATTCCACGGCGGGACGGTGGAATTCGTTTCACTAAACGGGAACCGGCTCGAGGTCCGATTGGGAGGCGCATGTTTGGGCTGTCCCCTGCTTCCATCCACGTTGCATGGTTGGGTGGCGGGAACCGTCCATCAGTTCTTCCCCGAAATTGAAGTGGCCTCCGCCGAGTGACACGCATCAGTAAACACACAGACCCCCGCGCATCCGCGCGGGGGTCTGCTTATTTTTAGAGGGGTTAGCCGCTCTTGAAGTAACGATACACCAGGTATCCTCCTGCCGCCAGGAAAACGATGGCCCAGATGTAATTGGTCGGCCCGCCGCCGAAGAGGACAAGCAGGAAACCTAACGCGGCGAGCGGAATGGCGGGATACCAGGCCCAGCGCATGTTTGCCAGCAAAGCCACCAACACGAAGGTGAGCGCGAGACCGAGGAAGAAGATACCGCCGGTCTCCTCGCCGGAGACAAACATGGGCGCAAACGAAACGAAAGCCAGGGTGGTAAGCACGCCCGCAGGGATGAGCGCCCACCAACGTTCGCGCCGGGCCGGCAGGTAAGCCAGCCAGAAGGCCAGACCGAGGCCGCCCAAAAAGACCGCGCCGCCGTACTCTTCAAGCTGGTCAGGCAGGAGGATCAACAGACCGATGGCCGCCAGCGTGCAACCGGGAATCACCGCCCACCATGAGCCGGTGAAATAAGCCGCCAGAAATAGCGCGCCGCCGATCAAAAAGACCGCTCCCATAAAGGTTTCGCCGACATCGCGGAGAATTCCCATTTGCTGTAACACGAACAGACTGCCCAACAGGATGAGCATCAGGCCGCCAATGACGGCTGGATCAATGCGTTTCATTGCGCCTCCATTTACCAAACCGAAACTTTGCCGACGCCCGCTTCGATCATCAAATCAACGCGGTTGGATGAAGTCCCGAAGTCCGGCGATTCGTAAATGCCGTTGACGTACGGGAAGCGGCCCTTGTCCACGCTAATCTCGGCCAGGCCCGATTGCGAGCGAATGCGCATCGCCACGCCCTCGGGGACGTGGATCTTCAATTCCGCCGCGCCGATCTGCGCCTGCGCGTGGACCTGTCCGGTGGCGGGCAGGGTCAGGTCGGTGGAACTCGCGCCGGTTTGGAGTCGAAGCGAGGCGACGCGCACATCGCGCAAGTCAAGGAAGGATTGGTTCGCGCCCGTTTCGAGGTCCAGCGCGAACGGGACATCCTTCGACAGGCGCAGATTCCACTCGAAGCCGCGCGTCGTCCCGATGAAGGGAATAAAGACCACATCGGTTCCCACGCGAATCTCGAGCCGGTCACCCGCCAAACGAGAGTTGACCTTCACCCCTTCCGTGCACTCGCCTTCGAGCGCCTTACCCATCGAAGCGCCCGCGCCGACTTGGAGTCGGCCCGCGCCATGATTCAGTTTGAGCGACACTTCGCGCGCGCCCTGCAAATCCACCGAAACCGATTCGGTCTTCCCGCTGCCGCGCAGGTACGCGCCCCAAATGATCCACGCGCCAAGCACGATCAACGCGATCGGCCAGAAATACTCCATGGAGCCGAAGATCATCAGGACCCCCAAGAGAATGAGGACCGCGCCCCAAAACAGGTTGCCGTTACGCATCGCCGCCGCCTTTCCGAAGCGAATTCCAAACGCTCCGGCCCAGCAACCACACGCCCAACAGAATCAGCACAACCGCCGCGCCGTAGTTGCCGAGCAGGTCCCACTCGCCGAAGATGGCCGAAAAGACGAGGAAGAACACCGCGCTGACCACCATCGTATTGAGGCCGCGCGAGATGTTTTGGCGCGGGTTGTCGCCCAGCAGTCCCTGGATCACCGAGCCGAGGCCGACAAAGCCGATGATGAGCGTCCACATGTAGGCCCAGGCTCCCTGACCTTCGGGCGCGTAATTCTCGTTAAACCAGATGATGCCGCCGATGCCCGCCACGATCACCGCCGGGACCGACATGCCCGGGTTGCCGGTGAGCAGGCCAAGTAGGAAGATGAACGCGCCGATCCACATGAGGATGAACGGCCCTTCGAAATACTTGTCCGCAAACGCGGCCAGGTCGGGGAAAACCTTTTGGGCGACGAACCAGGCTCCAAGCGCGATGAGGATCAGGCCCAGAACCAATTGGGAACGACCGTGTCTTGTCATGACATTCTCCTTTGAAATGGGATTTCCAATTCACGATTATCACTCGGACTGCAACGCTCTGCGTCCTGATTTTGCGCCAAAGTTGGGAGACTTTGGACTCCGTATTACTGGGGAAATATACGAAGAGGAGGGACAAAGGTTGCTGAGATTTACCGCACGCGCCAAACGTGGACGACCGGCTTGGCTCCTTCGCCGTATAACTCCAGCGCGTAGAGCAGGCCGGTGGCGCGGTCATACGAAACGTCGCCGATGCGATCGCGGCGTTGGTCGCCCCAGCCGAGGGAAACCAGGTCCCATTCGGGTGGGGCGAGGTAGAGAACTTCGTCAATGTCGAGCAGGGCGTAGGGCTGAGGTTGCCAGGATTCGAGTTGACCCAGCGCGACTTGGGCCAGTTGGTTGGGATCGAAGAGGATGAATTGCCCGTCGAAGCGGTTCGACCACCAACCGCGCACGGAGGCGCAAGTTCCGGCCTCCTCGTCACAGCAACCGGCGAAATCCTCCGAAGGGCAAACGCCTCCATCCGCGGTTCGGCAAGTAGGGAAATCGTGAATGTTCGAGTCCACGCAGGCGAGTTGGGGGCCGTTTGGATTGATGTAACCGTACCAGTATTTTTCACCGTTGCTCTTCGTGCCAGCGAACACCACAGCCTGTTTGCCGGAGGGACTGGTGATCCACGCGCCGCCTTCCCACGCGTCGGGATGTTGGTAGCCATTCATGGCGCGCACGATCTCCTCGGTGTTGTAGGCGTTCTCGTAGAGAAGCAAGGTCACTTCCTCGAGACGCGTCCCCGAAGGAGGCGGACTCCCATCCGGCAACCAGGGACGGTAGGCGAAGAGAGTCGGACCCATGCCGCCCTGTCCGCCGTCGCGCATGCGGCCGGCGGCGAGATAACGTCCGCCCGCGTAGGTGTCGGCCCAGGAGGCGGGAATCTCGAACAGGTAACCGTTGACGCTGTACAAATCCTGCTCCCCGATGAACCACGCGCCTTGAAAATCGGGGGTCGAGAGGGTCGGGTTGAACCAGCCGTGCGAGGGAAGGTCGGGCGGTTGGAGGTGTTGCCCCCAGGCGATGTGAATCTTCGGGCCGGTCTCCGGGCGATTGAGGTATTGCAGTCCCACTTTGGGAATCTCATCGAGATCGGCGAATTGACCGACGGTGACATTCGCGAAATCCTGAATGAACTCCGCTGTGTTGAGATCGGCGAGATTGCGCGAGATGACCGGCACAGGAATTGAAATCTCCGCCACCTGGTCGCCGTCGGGAACAGTCCCGTAGGCCACGCGGTCATGGCCGGTGAGGAAGAGCGAACCGGGGAAGCCATCCGCCGCGCCCGAGGGATCGCCGTCGGGGTTGAAGGTCATAGCGTTGCCGCCGTAGGCGAAGGTACGCGGACGTTCGTCGCCGCCGGGGAGACGGAACGCGCCCAGGTAGGTGAAGTCGCTGGGGAGGAGGGCGTCGGCAGAAGTCGGCGCGGGGGCGAGGGATGGAAGGGCCGGGGAGGAGGTCAACGCGGGGGCGAGTGTAGCCGGCCCGAGGTCCGCGGGAGGCGAGGGAGAGGGGAGGGCGCAAGCGAGGGCGAGGGCCAGAGTCGCAGCAAGCAGAATCGTCCGGTTCATCGTCGCGCTCGTTTCAAGAGGGAAAGTCCGACCAGCGCGACGGGCAGAATCAATCCGCCGCAGCAAGGCAGGGAGGGTCGAGTCTCTTCGGAGGTTTGGGTCGGCTCTTGCGGCGCGTCGGTGATTTGCGCGGCGGGCGTGAAGGCGGGCGCGACGCCAAGGAGGGAAAGATCATCGAGCCAGATCGTGCCGGCGAGTCGCTCGGTTTCGGGCGTGGAGAGGCCAATGGAAAAGCCGGTGACCGCGTTGGGGTTGAAGGCCATGCCGGAATAGGCTTCCCATTCGACGCCCAGGATTTGATCCCAACGAACTTCAACCAAAATCCAATCCTCCCCGCTGCCGGGAGGCGTTTGCGTGCGGAACGTGAAGGCGGTGCGCCCGCCGGGGTCGCCGCCGTACAGGTCAACGTTGAAAGGGATGCCGGCGCGGTCGGCGCGCAAGTAGAACGAGACGCCCTGGCCCTGACTCCAATTTTGAACGGTGTCGAAATAGAAGCCGCAGGTGGCCCAACTGTTGGGGGCCGCGTCGAATGCGAAAAGCAAGGAGGCAGAGCCAGCGCGCGCAATTTCGGTATTCGGTTCGCAGGTGAGGTCGGTGTCGGTGTTATCCTGGAAGTAGCCCTCCCAACCGGCCGTCCCGGCGGGAGGCGCGCCCTCGAAATCGTCGAGCAGACCGACTCCTCCCGGCGGAGGCGCGATCAACGGAGGCTGGGTCGCGTCGCCCACTGGCGGTTCGTTCGTGACCTGCGCGGGCGGCATGATCTCACCCGCGTTTCGCCAGCGATGATAGAAGACGTTCAGCAACGGGACGAATTCCTCCGTGGCCTTACGACTCCCCTGCGCGGAGGGATGATCGTCGCCGGAGGGATAGTGGAGAGTGTTGCGTGTTGCGTAAGTGTGTTCGACTTGTCCGTTGATGAAGCGATGGTGGGCGTTGGGGTCAGTGAGAACATTGTAAAAGTCAAAAACAGCGACGTTGCTGAGGGTGTAGTTGTTTTCGCGCAGCCAGTCGTTGAGCAGCCAGTTGTTGAAGGCGCGGGCGTTGTCGGCGTAGGTTCCGTCGGAGAGGGGCGGCGCGGTGATGACCACGAAGAGTTTGTCGGGGCGCGTAGCGAAGTAACGCAGGATTTCGTTGTAGACCCACTTGGCATGACCAACCGACAGCCAGCCTTCGGGGTCGGGCGGATCGTTCGGGTTGCCTTCGAGGGCTGAGTTCGGGAAGCAGGATTTGAAGAGGATGATCTCGTTTTCCCCGCCGGGATCAGAGACGGTGCGCGTGTAGGAGGAGTTTTGTCCGCTCTCGTTGAGGAGGGCCTCCATGTAACGCGGCGTTTGGTCGCTGGCGAACCACTCGACCCAATTCGGGATGTCGGTGCGGTCGCCGATGGCGTCCGGCCCCCAACCGTAGTTCGTGTCGCTGACGAAGTAGTTGTTCTGTCCGAGCGCGAGACCCAGCCCACCGTAATCGTCGCGCAGGAGATTCTCCCCCGTGGAGTGGTGGATGAAGATGAGTTTGACGGTGTGATCGGGCGGAGCGGAGGAGTCTGTCCCTTGCGCGGGCGCGGCCGCGAGGGAGAAGAGGAGGATGATCCCCATCAACAGAGTGAAGGCGAGATGTTTTTTCATGCGACCCTCCCGAGTCTGAAAACCTTGTGCGCGCGCAAACCCGGCGCAAGAGAGCGCCTGGTACGCGAGTTGATTTATGATTTCATTATAGGGAGTTCGGGGGGAAATTCAAGTCCCTCTTCCGCGTACCGCAACATTCATCTTGCGAGTGGAGGCAACATGAATGTTGCGGTACTGGACACCGCGCGAGGAGGCCATCCATCGAGCCGCGGCGTTCAGGAGGATTCCAGCAATCGGGCGTGGTCCACCCCTTGGCCCGCCCCGGACGTGGAACGTCGGGGCTAACATGCAAAGGACTTCATCCTAGCAACGGACGTTATCTTATCTATTGAAATTGGAAGGCCGCACAATGTTGCGGCTCCAGATTTCAACGATGACGGCGAGCAGATCGTTCTCCACCGGCGCGACGTTGTCCGGGTCCGGGCCGAAGCGGTAGTTGAAGCCGCTGACGCTTCCGGACCACGGCATCCAGTTTGGATCCCAGACCCAGAAGGCGTGGTTCATACCGCGTTGCTCGAAGAGTTCCATTTCGTCGCGCATGAAGTCCGCCGCGTTGGGAACCCAACGGTTGATGCCGAATTCGTTGACCGCCACCGGCGCGCCGTGTGTGGTTTTGAATTCATCAATGGGCGCGAGGTAGGCGTCCAGCCAGGCGCGGTCGAAGAGGTCGGGCTGGCCGTCCCAGTCGAGATCGAAGGAGTCGGGATAGGTGTTGCGCGCGGGCGACTCTTGGTGGGTGTAACTATCCTGCGGTTCGTATTGATGGACGGTGTAGACGATGCGCGGATCGTCCAGCGTCTTTAGCCAGGGAAGCCAGCGCACCGCGCCCCAGGACATGGGGCCAACCAGGATCGGGGTTCGCGCGTCCACCGAGCGGATGCCGTCCACGATGCGGGGGTAGAAGCGATTCCAATCGTAGACGGTGTCGGCATATTGGGCGTAGAAGTCCGCGGGTTCGTACATGTCAAAGACGACGCCGTTGGAGTTCGGCTCGCACATCAAATCGTAGCCGACCACCACCGGCTCCTCGCGGTAACGTTCCGCCGTGTAACGCCACATCTCCACCCAGGCGTCCTGCGCGGCTTGGTCGCTCCACACGGACTCGATCAACAGGTCCGCTTCGAACCAGTCGCCGGCGCCGTCGCGGTAAAAGGTGAAGTCGCTGCGACCCGGCCCGGTGCGGAAGGTGATGACCACGAACAGGTCGGCTTCGGCGGCCATGGCGATCATCGCGTCGAGGTTGGCTTGCGCCTTCTCATCCAACACATAGGGCGGACGCTCGGTGAACAATCCCGGATGCGAGAGGTTGACGTAATTTGCGCCGTAGGAGGCCAGTTCGTTGAAATCAGCCTGCGTGTAGGGTGGGCCGATGTAGCCATTCCCCAAAAATTCGTCGCCGTCCAGCTCGGGGACAACGATGCGCTGCCAGGTGTTCGCGCCGCGCAGTTGTGTTCCGTTAGCCCAGAGCGACATTTTGTCCGGCGCGGAGGCTGGAGTCGGCTCACGCGTGGACTCGAGGGTAGGCGTGGCAGGGATTACTGTTGGCGGAATCGCCTCCCGCGTCGCGATGGAAGTCGGCTCAACGCTTTCGGGCGCCTTGCCACAGGAGACCAAGAAGAGTACTGCCAGATACCAGACAAAAAATTTCGAGCGCATTCCTGCCTCCTTTCAATCTTTGGCGGCCAGGTTTTTCAACGCCAGCCACTCCCCCTCATGTTTGGGATGACTCGCCTTCACGATCAGGTTGGTCTCGGCCAACTTCTTGACCGTCCGCTCGGCGAGGTCTTTCGACCAGCCGAAGAGTTTTGTCACGTCGCGCAGTTGCGCCGCGCCGACGGAGGCGAAGTACAGATCGAGCAGTTTCGTCCGCGCCTGCGACTCGCTGATCGTCCGCGCCTGTTCGGGTAAATCGGGGAAGTGACGCGCGACGATCTCGTAGATGTGCGAATACCTCCACGCGCCCGCCTCCGCGACTCCCACCGGCAGGATTTTGAAATCGGACTGTAACTGCTCCAACGCCTTGTTAAACTCGGACTCTTTCGCGTTGGCGAGTTTCGACAAGCGGCGCAGGTCAAGGGTGTTGAGGGCGCCGTCCTCGAGCAGGGTTTCGTAAATTTGTTTGGCCGCCTGGGTGAGACGTCCCTCCTGGTAGGCGATGAGATAGTCTTCTTCGGGCGAGCCGTAGTTTTCGGAGAGCGCGTAAAAATACGGCGCGACCTCCAACGAGATCATCGTCGCTTTGCGGCGCAGGATCTTTCCGTAGTGCCACATCTTCTTGTCGAGCGCGCCGTCCTTCCACCTCCACGTGACGTGGCCCGGGTCGTCATGCTTGTCCGCCACGGGGCGGTCACCGGCGACGGCGGTCCACAACGAGGGCAGGTCAATGCCAGAGATCGGCCAGAAGTAAATGAAGCCGCGCGCGTTGACAAAGCGCAACGCCTGCGCGGGCGAGGTCAGCGGTTTGGCGGGAGGCAGGTTGAAGGTCTTGGCGCGGTGCGATTGGAGTTTTTTCAGGTCGAGGGTGGGCATGAGCGGATAATAACAGAAACCAGGTTTCTCCGCCCTTCGGCGGAAACCTGGTTTCTGTAACAGTGGGCAAGATGAACATTAGGCAGGCGCGTTTATTTTTTCAGCTAGCCACAAATTGACGAGCGTTTCAGTTGTCACGCCACGCGCTTTGGCTGCGCGTCCAACCGCCTCCGCCAACTCCGGGACAATTGCCACCGCAAATTTTTCCTCCCGGATGTCAATGTCGAGCTCAACCTCCGTCATCATATCCTCATAATCGGCGGTACTGTGGGTGTCCCAAAATTCGGCGATTTCATCAAGGCTGGCCGAAGGGCCGGGCAACGGATCGCGGGTTGATTTATTTTTTGCCATAAGATTTACGCTCCTTGCTGTCCATATCTCGTGCGCTAATGATCAAAGCCTCGTTCCCGGATTTGTGAATGAAAAAGACGGTCAGATAACGACCCGAATCGGATCGTCCATAAGCGACATATAGATGTTCGTCCGCGTTCGATCTCCCTTTTCCAATCCGACGGATACGCGGCGAGTTCATAAGAACCTGGCGAACTTCTTCAGGATACACACCATGTTTTGCTTCGAGTTTAATCACGTATTGGCGAAGCCAAACGATCCGAGTAATGTTCACCTGCTTCTCCTCAAAGACAAAAGTCGTATTGATTTTATCACGGGAACAACGCTTCCCAAGTTGTTAATCCGTGCTACACTTTCTGAGAAATGATCTCACCCACGCCCACCATCCAATCCCTCTACGAGGCCTTGATCCTCGACATCGCCAAAGCCTTCGCCCTGCCGCAAACGCCGGGCGCGCATCGCCTTGTCGGTTGGGTCTTCGGCAAAGCGGCGCGGCGTGTGGCCGCGCTCGGTCTCGACCTCGACCGCGAAGTGGAACTCGGCGGACTTCCCCAAGGCGCGCGCTGGCTGCTCAAAATGTTCGTCAAAGATCACAGCGCGCGCGGCGCCGAGATCATCCCGTCCGAGGGACCGCTCATCATCGTCTCCAACCATCCCGCCAACGTGGACTCGATGGTCATCAGCGCGCACGTCACGCGCTCCGACTACAAAGCCATCATTGACGACATCCCCTACTTCGAACGCCTGCCGCACTTGCGCGAGCGCATCATTCTCGCGCCGGTCAGCGACCGACCCGCGGCGCGCATCCACACCGTACGCGAGTCGATTCGACACTTGAAATCTGGCGGCTCGCTTCTCCTCTTCGCGCGCGGCGGCATCGAAGCCGATCCCGAGTTCATGCCCCACCCCGACGGCGAATTCGAACAATGGTCGCGCAGCCTCGAGGTTTTTCTCAAACATGTCCCCGAAACGCGCGTACTCATCGCCATCGTCAGCGGCGTGATCGCCCGCGCCTCGATGAAGAACCCGCTCACATATTTTCGTAAAGCCCGCCCCGACCGCCAGCGCATCGCCTTCCTCACCCAACTCGCCCGCCAAATTTTGAGCGGCCGCGAAATTTTCGGGCTCACGCCGCGCGTCACCTTTGGCGAAGTCATCGAAGGCGGTCACCAACACGTTCTCGATCAAGTCCACGAGTCGGCGCGCCGCGTCCTGCGTCAGCACATGGAGTGGAAATAATGTTGCGCGTCTTCCACGATCTCGAATCCCTCAGCCGCGCCGCCGCGACCCACTTCATCCAAATCGCCAACGAGTCCATCGCGCAACGCGGCCGCTTCCTCGTCGCGCTCAACGGCGGCGGCACGCCCAAGCGCCTCTTCCAACTGCTCGCCGCCGCGCCCGACAAAATGGATTGGTCGCGCACGCACGTCTTCTGGGGCGACGAACGTCTCGTCCCGCCCGACGACGCGGAAAGTTGCTACGGCCTGGCAAAGGGACTCCTGCTCGACTTCGTTCCAATTCCCGCCGACCACATCCACCGCGTCTTGACTCACCTCGAACCGGCTGAGGCCGCATCGGACTATGCACGAACCCTCCAGCGCTTCGCCCCCCCGCCCCTCGCCTGGCCGCGCTTCGACCTCGCCCTCCTCGGCATGGGCGACGACGGTCACACCGCCTCGTTCTTCCCCAACTCCCCCACCGACGTGAGCGAGCCGGTCATCCCGGTGGTGGCGCGTTATCAAGATCGCCCGGCGCGCCGCGTCACGTTGACGCCGCCCGTGTTCAACAGCGCGCGCGAGATTATGTTCCTCGTCGCGGGCGCAAGTAAGGCCGAGGCGTTGAAGCGTGTCTTGAACGGAGAAAATCCGCTACAATATCCCGCCGCCCGTATCCAACCGACTGATGGAACAATCCTTTGGTTGGTGGACGACGCGGCGGCAGGCAAACTTGATTGAAACACGGACTCCAACGCTATCGCGTCTAGACTTTGGAAACCCAAAAGTCGGGAGACTTTCGAGTCCGAAGCAACCAAAGGAGAATTTATTTATGGAACTCGCAATGATCGGACTTGGCAAGATGGGCCTGAACATGGCCACGCGTCTCGTGCGCGGCGGCCATCGCGTCATCGGCTACGCGCGCACGCCCGCCACCGTGGCCGAGGCGGAGACCTTCGGCGTCGAAGGCGCGCATTCGCTCGATGAAGCGGTCGGCAAACTCAAGCAGCGTCCGCGCGTGGTGTGGGTCATGGTTCCCGCGGGAGCCACCACCACCGACGCCATCGAGAAGGTCGCGGCCATGCTCGGCAAAGGCGACATTATCGTGGACGGCGGCAACTCGAATTACAAAGATACGATCAAACACGCCGCGATGTTGGAAGCCAAAGGCATTGACTTCGTAGACAGCGGCACGAGCGGCGGCATTTGGGGCCTGACCGAAGGATACAGCCTGATGGTGGGCGGCCGGCCCGAGGTCACAGAGAAGTTGCGTCCCATTTTTGAAACGCTCGCCCCGGGCGCGGACAAAGGCTGGGGGCGCGTCGGTCCGCATGGGGCCGGGCATTACGTCAAGATGATTCACAACGGAATCGAGTACGGCATGATGCAGGCTTTCGCCGAGGGATTCGGAATCCTGAAAGCGAAGGAGGAGTTCGGACTCGACCTGGCGCAGATCTCGCACATCTGGCAGCACGGCAGCGTCGTCCGCTCGTGGCTGCTCGACTTGGCGGCGCGCGCCCTCGACGAGGACGCCTCGCTGGCAGAGATCAAACCCTGGGTGGCCGACTCGGGCGAGGGACGTTGGACCGTGTTCGAGTCGATTGACCTGGATGTCCCCGCGCCGATCATCACTCTGGCTCTGCAAATGCGCTTCGCCAGCCGCGACGAAGAAAACTTCCCGGCGCGCATGTTGGCCGCGCTCCGTAACCAATTCGGCGGACATGCGGTAAAGAAATCATAGTCGTCACTGCGAGACGGCGTTCTCACGAAGTGGTCGAAGCAGTCTCCTCGTACGAGGGGGATTGCTTCGGGCGAGTACACCCTCGCAATGACGGAACCTAAAACCATGACAACTCGTATCCCCACCTCCATCGTCATCTTCGGCGCGTCGGGCGACCTGGCCCAGCGTAAACTCGTGCCGTCGTTCTTCAATCT
Organism: uncultured Anaerolineaceae bacterium; assembly: GCA_964625215.1. Classification (GTDB taxonomy): domain Bacteria; phylum Chloroflexota; class Anaerolineae; order Anaerolineales; family Villigracilaceae; genus Denitrolinea. Next base: position 50,437 of record CAZVAX010000001.1, read on the forward strand.
CTTTCTCAAACGCAAAACGCCGCGCGAGATTCGAATCGTCGGCTACGGTAACACGCCCTTCTCCGAAGAGCAATTCCGCGCCCACCTGCGCGAAGGCATTAACCAGTTCGCCAACGTCAAGTTCAGCGAGGAGGAGTGGGGGTTGTTCGCCGCGAACCTGCATTACCACCAGGGCCGCTACAGCGACCTGGCCGACTTCCGCAAACTGAGCGATCACCTGACCGAACTGGAGGGCGGGTCGGCCAACCGCCTGTTTTACATGGCTATTCCGCCCAGCATCTTCCCCAACATCATTGACTTGCTCGGACTCACCGGTCAACTCCACGAGAATGGCGGCTGGCGGCGCGTGGTGGTGGAAAAACCCTTCGGCACCGACCTGACCTCCGCGCAGAATCTCAACCAACAGGCGCACAAGACCCTCAACGAAAATCAGATCTATCGCATTGATCACTACCTCGGCAAGGAAACCGTCCAGAACATCCTCTTCACGCGTTTCGCCAACACCATCTTCGAGCCGGTCTGGAATCGCAACTACATTGACCACGTGCAGATCACGGTGGCGGAAAAGGTGGGCGTGGAGCACCGCGCCGGATACTACGACACTGTGGGCGTCCTGCGCGACATGTTCCAGAATCACCTCCTGCAATTGCTGACCCTCGTGGCAATGGAACCGCCCGCCTCCTTCACCGCCTCGGCCCTGCGCAACGAAAAGGTGAAAGTCCTCACCGCCATCGCGCCGATGACGCCAGACGAGGTGGCCGCCAACTCGGTGCGCGCACAGTACGAGGGGTACCGCGCCGAGCCGGAGGTCAAGCCGGATTCGCTCACGCCCACCTACGCGGCTGTGCGGCTGTTCGTCAACAACTGGCGCTGGCAGGGCGTCCCGTTTTATTTGCGCTCGGGCAAAAACCTGACCGGCAAAAAATCGCAGATTGTGATTCAATTCAAGGAACCGCCGCTGGCGATGTTCCCCATGCCGCCCGAAAAAAAGATGACGCCCAACCTGCTCGTGCTTTCGATCCAACCCGACGAGGGCGTGCACATTCGCTTCGAAGCCAAAGCCCCCGACACCATCGCCGAGACGCGCTCCGTGGAAATGGATTTCAACTACGACGAGTCCTTCGGCCCCACCCCAATCCCCGAAGCCTACGAACGCCTCCTGCTCGACGCCATCCAGGGCGACGCGTCGCTCTTCACCCGCGCGGACGAGGTGGAGACCGCCTGGAGTCTCATTGACCCGATCCTGCGCACGTGGGACTCGCTTCAGACTCCGCCCCTCGCGGGGTACGCCGCGGGAACGTGGGGACCGATCGAAGCGGAGTCGCTGCTGGCGCGCGACAGACGCAAGTGGCTCGACTGAGGCCGCGTCCGCGCGCGGGAGGCGCCACGCGAGAGGCCGCGCCCGCCTCGTCATCACGCGCGGAACGGAATGTCACATCCACCAGTATGGAAATCCATGACATATTTCTGTTGACGGCATTATTCCATGCATGTATAATCGGCCTTCGGCTAAATTTGAAACAGGAGAGTCTCTCATGAGCGAATTAATTGAAGCGGCGCCGACGACGGCGATTGAACCAAAAACAAAACTTTCAGGCAAAGTAGCGAAAATAACACTGGCGGGGGCCTTGATTGATCTAGGTCAGGAATTACCCGGGGTGCTCCACATCTCGCAAATCCAAAAAGATCCGGTCAATAAAGTGGAAGATGTTCTCAAGGTCGGCCAGCAGGTGGATGTGTGGGTGCGCCGCGCGCGCAAGGATCGCATCGAGGTGACGATGATTGAACCGATCGGCATGGAATGGGGCGAAATCAAACCCGAGATGGTTGTGAAGGGCAAAGTGGTTCGACTCGAGGCCTACGGCGCGTTCGTGGACTTCGGAGCGGAGCGGCCCGGCATGGTGCATGTCAGCGAACTGACGCGCGGTTACGTTAAGACCCCCGGCGAGATCGTCAAGGAAGGCGATGAAGTGGAAGCCGTGGTGTTGGAAGTGAATCGCAAGAAGAAGCAGATTCGCCTCTCGATGAAGGCGCTCATCCCCGAGATCGTACAAGAGGAAAAGCCAGCGCGCGAGGCTCGAGATGCTCGCGAACCCAGGAAGGGTCACGGCGGCAAGCGCGGCAAGAAGCACGAGGAAGAAATGGTCGAGGTAGACGAGACCCCGAAGGAACCCGAACTGACCGCCATGCAGATCGCCTGGCAGATGGCGATGGAACGCTCCGGCGGCAAGGGCAAGACGGTGAAAATCAAGTCGGTCAAGTCTTCCCGTGAACAGGACGAACTTCTCAGCCGCACGCTGGAGAAACGCGTCCCCACCGGTGGGTAATCTCACGCAAGAATGAAACCGCCCTCGAATTCGAGGGCGGTTTTGATTCGCTTCTGTATCGCGACATTCATGTCGCCTCCCGGGCGAGATAAATTTCGCGTTACAGCTCGGCCTCCAACAATTGGATGAACTTCTCTTTGTTGGCAGCGCGCGCCACTTTGCCGCTGCTGGTTTTAATGACCCACTTCGGGCCGACTACGCGGACGTGACGCAACGCGATGGCGGAATTCTTCGTCACGTGCTGGCGGATCTCGTTCGCGACCCGGTCGTGCTCGGCCTCGTCGTGCGACTCAACCTCCGCGATGATGACCACCTCCTCCGTCCCCTGTCCCTCGTCGAAGATACCGAAGGCCACCGTCCGCCCGGGATGCACGCCGGGGACTTCGCAGGCCAGCGCTTCCAAGTCCTGTGGATACACGTTCTTCCCGCCAACGATGATCAAATCCTTCTTACGTCCGGCCACGAAAATCTCGCCATTGACCATGTAGCCGTAATCGCCGGACATGTACCAACCGCCATGCAGGAAGGCTTTCTTGGTTAAGTCGGGGCGGTTGTAATACTCGTTCAACATGCAGTTGCTTTTCAACACAATCTCGCCGACGTGACGTTCTGGCAGGTCGTGGCCTTTATTGTCCACGATGCGGATGGTGGTGTTGGGAATCGGCTTGCCGCAGGACATCATCTGAATGGAGGGGCGACCATCGAAGGCGGGACGCGCGATCTTTTCAGCGGTGAAAGACTCGCGGTCAATGTCTTCCACGTAGGGAAGTTTGGCGGTGTCGTTTTGGGTGGCGGCAAAGACGTTCTCAGCCATGCCGTAGGAGGTTTGGAGCGTTTCAAGTCGCAGGCCATAGGACTTGAAACGTTCGTAGAACATCTGGTGGCTTTTGTACTTGACCGGCTCGGAGGTGTTGATGCTGGCGCGCCAGGAGGAAAGGTCAACGCCTTCGAGATCGCGGTCGCGGATCTTTTGGGCGCAGAAGTTATAGGCGAAGTTCGGGACCCACGTCAGCGTGCCGCGATACTTGCTGATGGTCTGCAACATCTTATAGGGCGCGCGCACCCAGTCGAAGGGGGACATTTGGACGACATGGTTGCCGCGCAGGATGGGCATGAGGAAGCAGGCGATCAGTCCCATGTCGTGATAGAGCGGGAGCCAGGAGACGATGATGTCGTCGCGCGTGAGGCGGATGGACTCGCCGTAGGCGTCGAGGTGGTTGAAGATGGCGCGATGGGAAAGCGCGACTCCCTTCTGGAGTCCTGTGGAGCCGGAGGAGTGTTGTAGCAGGACGGTGTCATGTTCGTCGCGCGTCAGCCCGGGGAGGGAGGCGAAGTCCACCGAGGGTTCGCGGGCGATGCGGTCGGTAATGAAAACCTCGCGGACGGAGTGTCCGCTTTCTTCCACCATCATCTTCACGTCCGCTTCGAACTCGGGATAGGTGACAATACCGGTAGGACGGCTGTGCGTGAAAAGGGTGGTCAGGTCGGCGCGGTAACGTTCGGGGGAGAGTTTCTCGGTGAGGAAAGGCATCATCGAGGGGATGGCGCCGTGAAGGACCGCGCCCCAAAACGAGTAGACCAAGTCTTTGCCGTGCTGGAGGATGAGGATGATCACCTCGCCGGGCTGGATTCCCGCGCGGGCGTAGGCCGAGGCGTAGTCGTTGGAGCGCTCGACCAGTTCGTGGTAGGTGATGGTGAAGTCCGGCTGGTTCGGGTGTTGAAGCGTCACCGAAGGCCGGTCGGGTTCGGTGTCGTAAAAATTTTTTAGCGTATTGACGAACGTGGTCATTTCTTTTGCCTTGCGAGGATGAGGTTGGCGAGTTGCTCGATGGAATCGAAGGTGGAGGCATTCAGTTCCGAGTCGGCGATGCGAACCCCGAAGTTGTCCTCGACGAAGAGGGCCAGGTCCACCAGGCTAAATGAGTCGATCAGGCCGCCAGAGATGAGGGCTTCGGTTGGTTGGATGACGCGCTTGGGTTGCTTCAAAACTTGCTTGGCGATGAACTCGGAAATTTTTTGGTGCATTTCTGCGGACATGAGGAATCTCCTTTTACAAGAGCGCCATTATCCCACAACTGAAAAATTTATGGGCAGGCGGATTCGAGAATGCGCGGCGCGAGCAGTTCGGCGTAGATTTCCTCGCCCGCAGGATCGAGATGAAAAATTTCGTTCGCGAACAAGGAGGGAGGGATGGCATCCCAGTAATCCAGGTAGGCGTAGCCGCGCTGGATCATCCAATCGGCGAGGGACTGGCGATAGGCGTCGTAGGCCCAGCGCGGGTAGAGGGAGTTGTAGCGCAGGTCGCTGTTGCGGCCCGTGACGATGAAGATCGGCTCGTTGACCACGATGACGGGAGTCGGGCCGGCGATTTCGCGGCCGACGCGCAGGGTTTCGAAGAAGAGGGATTTGAGCAGAGTGGGAGTCTCGAAAGCGGCTTTGTACTCGAAGTACGAACGGTCGCGCTTCACCTCTTGCGGCACGGGCGGATGCTGCGCGGGCGCGGCGGCGTGATTGTCAATGCCAGTGGCGGCCCAGGGCGGGCCGAACAACTGGACGAGCAGGATGTTTTTCAGTCGCTTGCGCTGGCCGATGAGGGTTTTATCCCAGAACGATGGCGCGGTCACGTCATCGTAGGCGGGAGGCAGGTTGAGATTGTATTCTTGCATGAGCGCGGACATCCGCTCGGCGTGAGGGACAAGGAATTGGCGTTCCTCGTTCTTCTTTTCGAAACTGTGCAGGGTGACGCCCCACAGGATCAAATCGGGTTGGTATTGCATGGCCGTGTCGAGGATGAGCAGGTCGCGCAGGGTGGACGGCCAGGGGTAGCCGAGATTGAAGACGCGCACCTTACGCCCGTCGCAGGCGGTCAAGTCCATGCGATTGAGTTGCTCGGAGAGCGCGTCCTGGGCGCGGACGTGTCCGCCCCAAACAGCGGAGTCGCCCAAGAGGAAGACGCGAAATTCGTCGGGCTGTTTGGGTGAGGCCGAAATGACGTGCGCGCCGAACATGGCGTCGAAGTCTTCGATGACCGGAGCGTTGTAACCCTGCAAGTAATACTCCGGCGACTCTTCATATGGAAAGCGCAGTCGTCCCTCCCAAAGGAGGTTGTAGCCGGTGATTTTTCCAATGGGAGGATTGAACGCGGCAAAGAGCAGGTTGAAGGTGGCGAAGAGGATGGCAGCTTTGATGAGGACGCGAGTCGCACTGACGGGTTGATTCATGTCAGGACATCCCAAACAATTTCATGAACGCGGCGAGGGACAGCGCTGGCGTGGAGAGGGAGAAGAAGACCAAGCCGAGGGCGAAATAGTTGAAGGTGAGGAAGACGCCGAGAGCGGCGAGCAGGTTGCGCGAGAGCGGGGTCACAGCGATGGATGGGAAGCGCGTGCGGGCCAGGTCGCTCCAGCGATTTTGGAGGAAGAGTCCGATGCCGTGCCAGAGACCCCAGAAAAGGAAGTTGAGGGTGATGCCGTGCCAGAGTCCGATGAGGGACAGGGTGACGAGTTGGGTTATAAGGATAATCAGCCAAATGGGGAGTTTCAGTTTTGAGGCGCGCAAGAAGCGGGTGAGGGGATTGAAAATGTAGGCGCGGAACCACTGGGTCAAGGTGATGTGCCAGGAGTTCCAGAATTGGGTCAGGTTGGACTTGAGGAAGGGCGCGGCGAAATTTTCGGGGAGGCGGATGCCCAGGAGTCGAGCGGTTCCGATGGCGATGTCGGTGTAGCCGCTGAAGTCGAAGTAGATGCGGAGGGTGTAGGCGTAGAGGAAGAGCCACAACCAGCCGGAGGAGTCGGCTTGGCGGACGAGCGCGTCGGAGATGGAGAGCCAGGCCAGACCGTCCGCGAGAACGAACTTTTTGAAGAGGCCGATCGCGAGGCGCGTCCCCGCGTCGAGCCAGTCGTCGTTCACCAGGCGCGTCGGCGCGCGGAGGTCGGGGAGGAAGCGTTCGAGGCGGTCAATCGGGCCGGAAGCGATGGAGGGAAAGAAGATAACGTAGCAGAGGAATTCGTCGAGGGAGGCGGCGGGCAGGATGCCGGACTGGCGGTCGCGGATAACGTGGAGCAGGCGGAAGGCGACGTAGGAGTAGCCGAGCCAGGCGAGGCTGAGGGTGACGTTGGAGTCAATCTCGAAGGGCTGGCCGCGCAGCGAGGCGGAGAGCGCGAAAAATTGACGCGTGAGCCAGGGCGATTTGAGAACGATGAAGATGGCGAGCAGGCCGAGGATGCCGAGGATTTGCGCGAGACCCTCGCCGCGTTGGAGGGAGGCGAGGCCGAGGGTGAGGAGGAAAAAGAGGATGAGCGCGGCGAGAATAAATTGAATCGGCGGGATGACGATGTCCGTCATCCAGTTGATCGGAAGGAGACGAAGCGCGACCGCGAGCAGGATCGCGGCGGACATCACCGCCAACGCGGGCCAGTTATCTTTGATGCGGCGGGATTCGGGAGGGGCGGTGAAAGTCCAGACGAGGGCGACGATAAAGAGGGTGAGGACAGGCAGCCAGAACGGGAGACTCGGAATGAGTTTGTCGGCGGGAGAAAGCCAGAAGAGGACGAGCGCGCTGAATCCCGCGAGGGCGAGGGTGCGGACGCGCCCGCGCAGGGTCAGACCGATGAGCGCCGCGAGCGCGACGAGGAGAAGGATTTGCGCGACGGTCACTTAGAAGCCTTGGTAGATCCAGGAGGGGGTGATGTCGGCGGTGAAGATGACCAGCGCGGTGACGATGAGCGCCAGCGCGAGGGCGAGCATGTTTTCGCGGGTGAGGAGGCGGGAGAGGAGGGATTTGAGCATAGAGATTCTCGAAATAGATTCCGCAACACAAAGTCACCAAGACACAAAGACACAAATTTTTCTTGGCGACCTCGAGTCTTTGTGCCTTGGTGTTCAGAAGCCAGGAAAGCGCGCTACGCGTGTTGGCGCAGGTAGGCCTCCATGAAATCGTCCAGCGCGCCGTCGAGGACGGCGGAGGTGTTGCCGGTTTCGTGGTCGGTGCGGTGATCCTTCACCATTTGGTAGGGATGCAACACGTATGAGCGGATCTGACTCCCCCACTCAGCCTTGGTGTATTCGCCGCGCAAGACCGCGACCTCCTCCTCTTTTTCGGCTTGCTTGATCTCCACCAGGCGGGCGCGCAGGATGCGCATGGCGAACTCGCGGTTCTGTGTCTGCGAGCGTTCGTTCTGGCAGGTGACGACGATGCCGGTGGGCAGATGCGTGAGGCGGATGGCGGTGGAGTTTTTCTGCACGTTCTGTCCGCCCGCGCCGGAGGAACGGAACACGTCAATTTTGATCTCGCTCGGGTCAATCGAAATGTCCGGGTCGTCCATCGCGATCTGCGGCAGGACCTCGATCAGCGCGAAGGAGGTGTGACGCCGGTGCGCCGCGTCGAAGGGAGAGAGGCGCACGAGACGATGCACGCCCTTTTCGGAGCGCAGGTAGCCGAAGGCGTATTTTCCGTCCACGGCAATGGTGACGGATTTGATGCCCGCCTCCTCGCCCTCGGAACGATCCATGATTTCGGTCTCGAATCCTTTTTTCTCGGCCCAGCGCAGGAACATGCGCTCCAGCATGGCGGCCCAGTCCTGCGAGTCGGTGCCGCCCGCGCCGGCGTGGATGGCGAGGATGGCGCTATCGTCGTCGTACTTGCCGGAGAACATGGCGTTGAAGGCGCGCGTAGAAACTTCTTTCTCGATAAAGTCCACTTCGTTTTCGAGGTCGGCGCGCAGACTCTCATCGTCCATGCGCGAGAGTTCGAGCGTGTCGTGAACGTGCTGGCGAAAAGCGCGCCACGAGTCCACTTGCTCGCGCAAAGTGGCGGCGGACTTGCTCACGCGCTGGGCGGTCTGCGAGTCGTTCCAGAAATCCGGCGCGGCGATCTGTTTGTCGAAGTCAGCGAGTTGGGATTCCTTCGAGGCGAAGTCAAAGACGCTCCAGAAGCTGGGCGATGGTTTCCTGCGCGGCGGTCAGTCGGTTGATCAGGTCTTGCATTGGTTCCTCCAAAGCGGTAGAGCAAAACCCTTTGCCACGAATTTCACGGATTTCACGAATTTTTTTATATCCATTCGCGCCCATTCGTGAAATTCGCGGCCAAAGAATTAGGCTTGTAAAATTCCATCCACGAAGGCGTCGGGGTCGAAGGGCGTCAGGTCTTCGGGTTTTTCGCCGAGGCCCGCGAACAAAATCGGCAGATGCAACGTTTCTTGGATTGCAAACGCCATGCCGCCTCGAGCCGACGAATCCAGTTTTGCCAAAATGACGCCCGTCACCTTGACGGCCTCGCCAAAGGCGCGCGCCTGTTGCAGGGCGTTTTGTCCGGTGGTTGAGTCCAATACCAGCCAGACCTCGTGCGGCGCGCCGGGCAGGGCCTTGCCCACCACGCGATGGACTTTCTTCAACTCTTCCATCAGGTTGAAGCGCGTGTGCAGGCGGCCGGCGGTGTCAATCAGAACGATGTCCGCGTTGTGCGCCAGGCCGGACTGGACCGCGTTGAACGCGACCGCGCCCGGATCCGACTCGACCGCGCCCGCCACCACCGTGACGCCGAGCCGGTCGCCCCACACCTGGAGTTGGTCCACCGCCGCGGCGCGGAAGGTATCGGCCGCGCCGAAGAGGACGGTCTTGCCCTCGCGTTGGAAGCGTTGTCCCAGTTTCGCCGTCGTAGTAGTCTTACCAGAGCCGTTGACTCCGACCATGAGGATGACGGTGGGATGGGCGGCGAAGGTCAGCGCGGGAGGCGGGTCGAGGCGTGCGCGGAGTTCGGCTCGGAGGGCCGATTTAAGTTCGTCGGCCCGAAGCAGGCCCGAGGTCCGCGTGAGGCGTTTGAGGGAGTCCACAACAGAGGAGGCGCTTTCGATCCCCAGGTCGGCCTGGATGAGGAGCGCTTCGAGTTCGTCCCAGGTTTCGGAGGTGATTTCGGTGGCGCCGAGGATGGAGGCGACGCGTCCGAACGCGGCTTTGCCGGTTTTGGCGAGTCCGGCGCGCCAACGGGTTAGGAAATCGGTCATGGCGGGCGATTATAACATGGGGGTTGCGGGGTTTTATGTTATACTCGCCGACTGGCAGTCGCGGGATACGCGGCGCGCCAATTTTTTGCGAGGTAACAGAATGATCGAAGAACCAATCCATGTCACCGACGACGCGTTCGAAAAAACCGTGCTTCAATCGCCCCTGCCCGTGGTAGTGGACTTTTGGGCGCCGTGGTGCGGGCCGTGCAAGATGGTCGCGCCGACGCTTGATAAGCTGGCCAAGGAGAACGCCGGAAAGTTGCTCGTCGCGAAAGTAAACACTGACGAGAATCCCGAATGGGCGCAGAAGTACGGCGTGCAGGGAATCCCGACGATGTTGTTCGTCTCGAAAGGCAAGATCGTCCACCGGCAGACGGGCGCGCTGCCCGAGCGCATGTTGCGGGATGTTGTGACGCAGTTCATGGAAGTGATCGCGCAAGCATAGGAGGTTCCGATGAACCGAGCGGCCTTGGGTGTTTTGATCTTCCTTCTGGCGTTATCCGCCTGTACGCCTGGCCTTTCGCCCTCCGCGTCGGAGGCGCAAGCCACGTCGAAAGCGTTCGTCGCCACTGCCGGCGCGCAGACCATGGCCGCCTTGCCCACGTTGACGATGCCGCCAACGAACACTCCGCTGCCCACGCAACCGCCGACGCAAACCAACACGAGCGCCCCCCCGCCCACCGCGACCAAACCAACCAGCACCGCCAGCGCGACCCAACCGCCGACGGTCACCGGCACGCCTCCAACCGCCACCGCTTCGGCCACGACGGGCGCGACGGCCAGCCCCACCAAAACCGCGACCGGCACCCCGCCGACCGCCACCAACACCGTCACCGGCACGCCTCCCACCGCCACCGCCACCGACTTGATGGTGACGCGCGTCTACGGCACGCAGCCCCCCTACGTGGACTATGGTCGCGTGGAGTTGCGCAACCTGTCCAAGACCGATGTGTACATTTCGTTCCAATGCACCACCCCCGACGGGCAGTACGTGATCGTGGAATATCCTGTCGGCGGTTCGTACATCAAGGTCTCTGTGCCGGCCGGGCGCTGCGCCTACGTGGCCTGGGTGGGCGGACGCGAGTTCACCGGCGAATTTGGCCTGAAACCGTTCGAGGAATTGATCTTCACGTTCAAGAAAGATTCCGTCACCATTCAATGATAAAATCCAGCGATTTTCAACAGAAAGACAAGGAGAGTTCACGAATGAAAAAAGTTTTACCCCTGCTTGCGGCGATTGCTATCTTCTTGGCGGCCTGCGGACCGAAAGGCACTCCCACCCCTGACCAGGCGCAGGTCTTAGCCTCGGCGGTTGCCCTGGCTTCCACAATGGCCGCGCAGACCCAGGCGGCCCAACCGACCCCAACCCAGGTTCCGCCCACTCCGCTCCCAACGAACACGCCTTTACCCGCGCCCCCCACTTTTTCGCTTCCCACCTTCCCGGTGGCTTCTCCCACCGCCACCGCGCGTAGCGGCGACGCGTGCAGTTCGCTCATGGATCCCAACTGGGGCGGCCCGAGCGTTTACCTGATGATCAAAAACGAGACCAAGGGTTCGCTGAGCCTGTCGCTCTACCTGTACGAAACCCCGTTCGCCTGTGGTTTTGTCCGCCTTCCGCAGTTCGGCCCGAACGAAGACAACGGTATCAATGTGCCTGAAGGTTGTTACTGGCCCTCCGCCTACATCAACGACCCCAAGAAACCGCGCTCGATCGAAGGCCCCAAAGCCTGCATCCACGGTAACGATAAAATTGAGTTGCTCGTCACGTACGATGGTTTCCGCTGGCTCTTCCCGTAGACCGGCGCATCCCATTCGCGATTGAAACACACCAGCCCGACTCATGGCGAGCCGGGCTGGTGTGTTTCTTCCAACCGTCATTGCGAGCCGCGAAGCGGCGAAGCAATCCCCGCGAGGCCAGAAGGAGATTGCTTCGCAAAAAGCGCTCGCAATGCCAGAACGAAGGGCTATTCCGTCACGCGTTCGATCTTGGCGCCAAGGGCGCGCAGTTTCTCATCCACCTTTTCGTAACCGCGGTCAACCTGACCGATGTTGCGAATCGTGGAAGTCCCTTGCGCGGCAAGGGCCGCCAGCACGAGAGCCATGCCGGCGCGGATGTCGGGACTTTCCATCTTTTCGCCGAAGAGTCGGTTCGGTCCCTGCACAAGACAGCGATATGGGTCGCACAGGATGATGCGCGCGCCCATGCCCACCAGTTTATCGGTGAAGTACATGCGGCCGGAATACATCCAGTCATGGAAGAGGATCGGGCCGTCGGATTGGGTGGCGACGGTGATGGCGATGCTCATCAGGTCGGTGGGAAAGGCCGGCCAGACGTTGGTCTTGATTTCGGGGATGACATTGCCCAAATCGGGAATCACCGCGAGCGATTGATTCGCGGGGACGATCAAATCATCTCCTTCGACTTGCCACGTCACGCCGAGGCGATGAAAAACCTGCGCGGTCATTTCGAGATGTTGCACGCCCGCGTTGTGAATGCGAATCTCGCCTCCGGTCACAGCGGCCGCGCCGACCAGGCTGATCACCTCGAGGTAATCCGGCCCGACCGAGAATTCGCCGCCGTGCAACGCGTCCACGCCTTCGATGTGCAGGGTGTTCGAGCCGATGTCGCGAATGCGCGCGCCGAGCAGGTTGAGGAAATGACACAACTCCTGGATGTGCGGTTCGGAGGCGGCGTTGCGAATCACGGTCTTGCCTTTGGCGCGGACGGCGGCCATGACGGCGTTCTCGGTGGCGGTGACGCTGGCTTCGTCAAGCAAAATATCGGCGCCGTGGAGCGAGTCGGCCCGAAATTCGAGCGACCGATCGTAGGTGACGCGCGCGCCGAGGGCCTGCAGGGAGAGGATGTGGGTGTCGAGGCGTCGGCGTCCGATCACGTCGCCGCCGGGAGGGGAAAGCCGGATCTCGCCGGCGCGGGCGGTCATGGGGCCAGCAAGCAGGATGGAGGCGCGAATGCGGCGGCACAGGTCCGGGTCGAGGTCCGCCGGCCGGAGCGTCCGCGCAGTGACGCGCCACGAGTTGCCGCCCAGGTCTTCCACAGTCGCGCCGAGGCTTTCGATCAGGTGACGCATGTCGCTCACGTCGCGGATCTTCGGGACGTTATGCAAGACGACCGGTTCGTCGGTGAGCAGGCAGGCGGCCAGCAAAGGCAGGGCGGAATTTTTATTGCCCCCCGGCGTCACTTCGCCCTGCAAAGGCGCGCCCCCTTCGATGACAAATTTTTCCATGGGTCTCCTCAAAGCGACAGTCACTTTCATTTTCGGAAGCGACTGTCGCTTTAGGATTCTAAGGCGCTTTCCACGTTTCGGGTAGCACATTACAGGTGACTTACATATTCTACAAAATCGGGCAATTCGACTATAATAGGAAGGTGGTAGCCGGTTTATTTATTGCTTTTTTGATGGGCCTGGCAAGCGCTTGGATCGCGAATTACCTCGCCGATGTGTTGCCGGAAACCAGGAAGCTCAGCCAGCCCAAATGTCTTCATTGCGGCTCCCACTATTCATGGCAGGATTACCTCCTGCTCCGTCGGTGTAAACAGTGCAACTCACCACGACGGATACGAGCCTGGCTCGTTATTATTCTCTCCGTTATTTTGAACATCTATTTTTGGACCGCCCCTCCAGCCCGCATCGGATTTTGGCTCGGATGGGTCGTGTTGGCGTACTTTACCACGGTGTTCGTGATCGACCTGGAACACAGGCTGATCCTGCACCCCACCAGCGTCTTCGGCGCGGCGCTCGGACTCCTGGTCGGGTACCTGCGCCACGGGCTTGTGACCACCCTGCTGGGCGGCCTGCTCGGCTTCGTCATCGTGTACGCCTTTTACCTGCTTGGCGTATTGTTCACCAAGATGCGAGCGCGGCGTTTGCAGGCGCAGGGTCTCGAAGCGGACGACGAGGACGCCTTCGGCGCCGGCGACGTGATCCTGGCAACCATCCTGGGTTTCATGCTCGGCGTCACTTTGATCTGGTTCGGCATTTTGCTGGGCGTGTTGTTCGGCGGCGTGATCAGCGGATTGATCATGCTGGCGTTGTTCCTCACCCGGCGCTACCGAGATAACGCCTGGATGATCTTCATCCCGTTCGGCCCGTTCTTTATCGTCAGCGCGTTCCTGATGATCTACCTGCCCAAAGTGGCCGCGTACTTCACCTTCCAAAACTGACGGCCTGTTTAGTACCGAAGTAGGATTGTTGATTAATTTCGATTGTCTAAACTACATTTGGGAACCTTTGTATCATGAACAAGAAACTTTTTTTCAAGCGCAAGTCTCCGGCGCAAGCGATGGTCGAATTTGCGTTGGTGTTGCCGATCCTCCTGCTCGTGATCTACGGGCTGATCGAGGTCGGCCGCTTGCTGTTCATTTACAGCAGCGTGGTCACCTCGGCGCGCTCGGCCGCGCGTTACGGCTCGACGACCGGATTGAACGCCATCGGCGGCGTGCCGCGCTACCAGGATTGCGCCGGGATGCGCAACATGGCCCAACGCTCGGCCTTCATTCAAAACATCACAGACGACGATATCGCCATTGACTACGACACGGGCGAGGGCGAGGCGCCCCAGTCGAATTATCATTCCGATTACGTAAACAACGACCCCAACTGGGCCGCCGACATCGCCGATTTTTGCGCGCCCGGCGACTCGACCGACACCGACCTCAATTCCGACGACAGCACGCTCAACACCGGCAACGTGACCCGCATCCGCGTGACCGTACGCGGGCGCTATGGGCCGATCCTTTCCTTCCTGCCCATCGAACCTTTCCATATTTACTCCACCAGCGCGCGCACCATCCTTGTCAGTGTGCCGGTGGAAATCACCGCCGCGCCGCAAACGTGGGACGGCCAGGCCTCGAACACGCCTCAACCCTCCGCGACCGCTTCGGCTACCGACGTCCCTCCGCCGTCGGATACGCCCACGCCTTCACGGACGCCCACCATTTCGCAGACGCCCACAATCACCCAAACGCCTACCATCACCCAAACGCCCAGCAAGACCCCTACACCGTCGAAGACCTCCACGCCCACTATCACACATACGCCCACCAACACCGCCACCATCACGCCCACCCCGGTCTCCTGCGCCGGCAACGTGAAACACAGCGCGGTGAAAGTGGGAACCGGCAGCGCCAGCAAGCAAGTGACGATGACGATCTTCAATAACTTCGCGGGCGGCGTGCCATTGACCATCACCCAAATCCAGGTGACCACTTACGGTTCGGAAACGGGCAATGAAATCCAGTCCATGGACTTGGGGTCCGGCAATACGATCTGGACCGGCCCTCAACTGCCCCCCATCACCGTGAGTTCTTTTACAGGCAGCCCCACCATTTACATCGCTGGAAGCACCAGTTCCAAACTCCTGATCATCTACTTTAAAACGCCGTACAGTTCCAGCGCGCAAATGCCCACCATTATCATCACATTTGCCGAATGTCCGTCGGGCTTCTACCTTAGCTCCGACGATCCCAGCACGCAGCAATGAAAACGAAACCCTCTCCTCATCCCGAGCGCGGACAGAGCCTGGTGGAATTCGCCATCAGCCTGACCGCCATTCTCATCCTTTTGGCCGGAGCCGTGGACTTTGGCATCGGTCTCTTTCATTACATCGCCATGCGTGAAGCCGCCCAAGAAGGCGCGCTCTACGGCTCGATGAACCCTCCAGCATCGGCCGGAACGTGCCCCTCCGTTGACGCAGATTTGTGCAACCGGGTGGCGAACGCGGCGGGCGAAGACGGCATCATACGCGCCCTTTATGATGCGGGCGAACTGGGTGTCGCGGTCAGTTATACCGGCGCGCACTGCGAAGGCAACGGCATCACCGTCGCCCTTAGCTACGATTATCCCATCTCCATGCCGTTCATCGGCGCGTTCGTTGGAGATACGATCCGCTTGCGCGCGGCGATAACCGACACCATCCTGACACCGGTTTGCCCATAGCCCACCCCCTGCCGAAAGGAAACCAGTATGAAAACCAAGACCCACCGCTCAGAACGAGGTCAGGCATTGATCCTGATCGTGTTCGCCATCCTCGCCTTGATCGCGTTGACCGCGCTGGCCGTGGATGGCGGCAATGTGTACGCCGAACGACGCCGCGCCCAAAACGCGGCCGACTCCACCGCGCTCGATTCCGCGCTCGCCATGGTGCGCGGCTCAGACATCACTGGCATGCGCGCGGAAGGACTGGCGCGCGCCTCCAGCAATCGCTATACAGACGCCGACGCAACCGCCGCCTCCAGCAACGAAGAAGTGAACGTGGAGATCTACAGTCCGCCCAACGACGGCCCCTACAATTGCGCGAACTCTCCCACCACCTGCGACCAATACGTCCAGGTGATCATCACCGCTGAGATAAGAACCTATTTCGGACGCGTCATCGGCATCCCCACCGTCACCAACCAGGTGCAAGCGGTGGCGCGCGGCAAGCCGCCTGTCGCCACCCCCATGGGCTTTGGCAACGCCATCGTCAGCCTCGCGCCGGACGAGTGCAAGGCTGTCACCTACCAAGGCAATGCGGATACCCTTCTCACGGGCGGCGGTATCTACGTAAATTCGAACTGCGAAGATACGGCCTTCTTTAACAACAGTGGTTCCGCCGCCCTGACGGCGCCATGTGTGCAGGCTGTGGGCGGCATTCAATACAAACCCGGCGCGCTCAACATCACACCCGACCCGTCCTGCATCAATTCCGGCGTCTCCGTCCTGCCCGACATCGTATATCCGGACCCTGTATGCACCAGCGACGTTTCCATTGACGGCGACACCATGTCTCCTGGAACCTGGCCTCCTGCCGGACACTCTGGCTCGACCAAGTTCCCTCCCGCCGGCGTCGAAAACCTCGAATCGGGCATCTACTGCGTTGAGGAGGGCGACTTCGTTGTGAACGGAGGCGATACGCTAACCGGGGAAAACGTTGTCATTGTAGTTGAAACCGGCGATATATCGTGGAACGGCGGCGCGGAGATCAACCTTAGCGCTCCCACAGAAGGTCCCTACGATGGGCTATTGATCTTCATGCCCGAATCGAACGATGGCGATGTGACGATCAACGGCAATTCGAACTCCAACTTCACAGGCTCCATTCTTGTTCCGTCTGCCGATGTCACTATTAACGGAACCGGTTCGCCCACCGGCTTACACTGTCAGATCATTGGGTATACCGTGGATATTTCCGGCACGAGCGACATGAATCTGACCTACAACGCAGACGATAACTATGAAGCCCCCGTTCCCCCGCAGGTCGAGTTGGTGCAATGAATCCTAGTCCTGCCTCCATCCGCTCTCATTCCTCCGAACGAGGCCAGGCCATCGTGCTGATTGTGGTCGCGTTGATCGCCCTGATCGCGATCACCGGCCTGGTGGTGGATGGAGGCAGGGCCTTCGCCGACCGGCGTCAGGCCCAGAGCGCCGCCGACTCGGCCGTGTTGGCCGCCTCGCTCGCCAAAATTCGCGGCGACAGTCCCTCCGCCGCGGCCTATGAAATCGCCGGGCAGAACGGCTACGAACACGGCGGCGCGTACACCGACGTGGAATACCACAACCCGCCCGTCAGCGGACCCTACGCCGGCAACTCGGAATACCTGCAGGTGATCGTCACCTCGCACATGCAAACCTACTTCGGGCGCGTCGTCACCATAGACCGCATCACCAACACCGTCGAAGCCGTGGCGCGCGCCAAGCCCTCCCAATGGGGCGAGATCATGTACGGCTATTCGGTCATCAGCCTGGCCCCCACCAGCGACTGCATGAACGAGAAAGCCTTTTGGTTGCACGGGCAGGCCACCCTCTCCATCGAGGGCGGCGGATTGTTCGTCAACTCCAACCACAACTCCTGCGCCTTCATGCAACAAGGAAGCGGCAGCTTGGTGATCATGGACCAAAGCCAGGTCAACGTGGTGGGCGGCGCGTCCATCCAAAAATTGACCCTGATCAAACGCCTGACCTACTTCGACTTCCGCAACAAAGGCAAACCTGACTGGGATCGCGGCCAACCCTTCCTGCCCACCACCGGCGTGACCCCCCTCTCCTACCCGCCTCCCTTCCTCCTCCCCAATCCGGCTTGCACGAAACCGGCCGAAATCAACCGCTCCGGCTCCGGCATGTCCGCCGGCTACTGGGACGAAGACTTCCCGCCCGACGGCGTCACCGACCTCGATGAAGGCGTCTACTGCATCAGCGGCGACGTGCGCATCGGCGGCAACGCCACCCTGCGCGGCGACGGCGTGGTGCTAGTGGTGGAAAAAGGCTCCGTCCACTTCGACGGCAACGCCACCATCCAACTCAGCGCCCCGTCCAAAGGTCCCTTCAAAGGACTCCTGCTCTTCCTGCCGCTCGAAAACCACAAACGCGTCATCCTGAACGGCAATTCGGATTCAACCATCACCGGCACCATCCTGGCCCCCAGTTCCCTGATTCGCATCACCGGCAACGATTCCACCTACGGTTTCCACAGCCAGATCATCGGCTACCGCATCGAACTGGACGGCGACTCGATCCTGATCGTCAAGTACATCAACGAACAGAACTACGACGCCCAGATCGCGCCCGAAATCCAACTCATCCAATAAGGTTTCCTTTCACGCGTCGAAACAGGCCGGACCATCCGGCCTGTTTCCGTTTTGTAAGTCGAAATTAATTCCGGCCTACATCCTGCGGTATAATCTCGCCCACCAAATTTAGAACGGAGGCGACCTGACACAAACAACCGGGAAAGACAGCGCATGGACTTTAGTGGTTGGATAGTTTGGTAGTTTAGGTAGTTAGGCAGTTCAGATAGTTTGATGGTTCGGTAGTTCATAACCTTCTGCAACTATAGAACTACGTAACTACGTAACTATCAAACTATTAACCAACTAAAGTTGACGAGGAAGAGGGTTCTGCGGCGCGAGCCGCGGCCAACTGGCCCTCACTCCTGCCCCTCTCCCGATTAAAGGAGAGGGAGGAAAAGGCCAGGAAAATCGAACGATCAGCGGAAGCCCTCCGGGACAGCCCGTCCCGATCTCTTTCCCTCCAGAACACAATCCCCGCGAAGAACGCCGCGCGAGCAACCGCGCGGACAAAGGCGCGAGGAGGGGCAAACGAAGCCGGTGTCAAGTGACCCAGTGTCAGGTGTCAGACGCATCATCCCCCACCTGACACCTGACACGTGACACCTGACACTTTCAAAACCTGGAGGAACCCAACCCATGTGTGGAATCGTCGGTTATATCGGCGCGCGCGACGCGACGCCGATCATCTACAACGGCCTCAAACGGCTGGAATATCGCGGCTACGACTCCGCCGGTATCGCCATCCTGCAAGGCAATGAAATCGCCATCCGCCGAGAAGCCGGAAAACTCTCGGCCCTTGGCGACCTGCTTCAAAAATCCCCCCTCGCGGGCAACCTCGGCGTCGGTCACACGCGCTGGGCCACGCACGGCGCGCCCAGCGCCCGCAACGCGCACCCCCACATCGGTCAGACCGGGCGCGTGGTGGTAGTGCAAAACGGCATCGTGGAAAACTTTCTCGAACTGCGCGAGGAACTCTCCGCGGAGGGCGTGGAATTCAAATCCGACACGGACACCGAAACCATCGTCCACCTCGTGGAGCATTACCTCGCCACCGGTCTCGACCTCGAAGCGGCGGCGCGCAAAACCTTCCAACACATGAAAGGCGCCAACGTGGTCGTGCTGATGTCGGCGGACGAACCCGATAAGATCGTGGCCGCCCGCATCGGTAACGCGGGAGGCGTGGTGGTCGGTTACGGCGAGGGCGAGATGTTCGCCGCGTCTGATGTCCCAGCCATCCTCGAGCATACGCGCCGCGTCGCGTTTTTAGAGTCGCACCAGATGGCGATCATCACGCGCGAGGGCGCGCGCATCGAAACGCTCGGCGGCGAGCGCGTCCAGCCCGAAATTCATGGGGTGGCCTGGGATCCCGTCTCTGCAGAGAAGGGCGAGTATCGTCACTTCATGCAGAAGGAAATCCACGAACAAGCGCGCGCCCTCACCGACACCCTGGCGGGCCGCGTGGATTTCGAACATGGCCGAGTTCGCCTGCCCGAACTCAACCTCACGCCCGAACTCGCTAAACGCATTCAGCGCATCTACATCACCGCCTGCGGCACCGCGGCCTACGCGGGCATGGTCGGCAAATTCCTCATCGAAAAGATCGCCCGCATCCCGGTGGAATTGGAGATCGCCTCCGAGTTCCGCTACCGCGACCCGATCATTGACGAAAACACAGTGGTGATGGCCATCAGCCAGTCGGGCGAGACCGCCGACACGCTGGCCGCCATGGAAGAGGCGCGGCGCAAAGGCGCGATTTTGTGGAGCATCGTCAACGCCATTGGATCGCAAGCCATGCGCCTCGCCGACGGCTCCATCTCGATGCAAACTGGACCCGAAATCGGCGTGGCCTCCACCAAGGCTTTCACCGCCCCCATCGTTGACCAGTACATGCTGGCGATTTTGCTGGCCGACCTGCGCGGCACGATTGACGAGTCGGCCCGCCGCTCGCTCGTCTCGGACCTCCGGCTGGTTCCGGATCTGGCCGGCCGCACCCTCGCCCGCGAGGCAGACGCGGAAAAGGTCGCGCACGTTCTCAAAGACATTCGCGGTTGTCTGTATTTGGGACGCGGCATCAACATGCCCATCGCCTACGAAGGCGCGCTGAAACTCAAGGAGATTTCCTACATCCACGCCGAGGGTTATCCCGCTGGAGAGATGAAGCACGGCCCCATCGCGCTGATTGACGAGGAGATGCCTGTTCTCTGCCTGGCCCCCAAAGACCTCTGGCACGAAAAAATGATCAGCCAGATCCAACAGGCCAAGGCGCGCGGCGGGACAGTCATTGCCCTCGCCACCGACGGCGACGAATTGGTGAAGGGCATGGCCGATCACGCGCTGTGGATTCCCGAAACGCCGTGGATGCTTTCGCCGGTGATCACCGTCCTGCCGTTGCAGTTGCTGGCCTATCACATCGCCGCCCTGCGCGGCCTAGATGTGGATCAGCCGCGCAATCTCGCGAAGAGCGTGACGGTCGAGTAACGCGACAGATTAGCGTTTCATTAGAGGATGAAACGACTACTTGACTTTGCCTTCCAAATTTTGTATAGTACTTTCGACACCCCAAAACAACAAACGGCACGGCTGCCAACTGGCTGGCGTGCCGTTTGTTTCGCCAATTTTCGGGGCAAGGAGTATCCATGATCCAAGTCACTGAATTGACCAAAGATTACGGCTCGCGGCGCGCCTTGAACAACATTACCTTCGAAACCCAGCAGGGAGAGATCGTCGGGTTCCTCGG
Organism: uncultured Anaerolineaceae bacterium; assembly: GCA_964625215.1. Lineage (GTDB taxonomy): Bacteria > Chloroflexota > Anaerolineae > Anaerolineales > Villigracilaceae > Denitrolinea. Next base: position 71,068 of record CAZVAX010000001.1, read on the forward strand.
GCCGAACGGCGCCGGCAAAACCACCACGATGCGCATCCTGGCCGGGTACATGCCGCCCACCGCAGGCGAGGCGCGCGTGGCCGGTTTCGACGTGGTCACCGAATCGCTCGAAGTGCGCAAGCGCGTCGGCTACCTGCCCGAAACGGTGCCGCTGTATACCGATATGATCGTCTTCGACTATCTAAAATTCATGGCCGACCTGCGTCACATTCCCGATGTGGAGGACCGCGTGGATGAGACGCTGGAAATGGTCGGCATGTTGGATCGCTCCCAAAGTTTTATCGGCAGTCTCTCCAAGGGCATGCGCCAGCGCATCGGACTCGCCCAGGCCCTGATCCACCGCCCCGAAGTGTTGATCCTCGACGAGCCGACCATCGGTCTCGACCCGGGCCAGGTGGTGGAAGTCCGCAACCTGATCCGCGAGATCGGCAAGGAACGCACCGTCCTGCTTTCCACCCACATTCTCTCCGAAGCCCAACAAATCTGCGACCGCGTGCTTATCATCAACAAGGGCAGCATCGTGGTGGAGGATACGCCCGAAAACCTGCAAGCCCGCCTGGTGGGCGCGGAACGAGTCATCCTGCGCGTGCGCGGCGACAGCGACGGATTGGCGGAAAAGGTCGGCAAAATCAAGGGCGTGCAACATCCCAAAGTCGGGCCGGATGGCGCGTTGGAATTCCAGTTCATGTCTGGCCAGGATGTGCGTCCCGAAGTGGCTCGCGTCGTGATTCAATCCGGTTTCGACCTGCTTGAAATGCGCCAGGTGGGAATGAGCCTGGAGGAAATCTTCCTTGAATTGACCAAGGAAGACACTGGATCGAAAAAGAAAAAATCGTGAGGCTCTCATGAGAAACATTTGGACAATCGCCAAACGCGAATACCAGCATTACTTCATCAGCCCCATCGCCTATGCCCTCGCGGCCGGGCTTCTCTTTTTGCTGGGAGGCTACTTCGCCTTTATGCTCTGGAGCGCGAACCAATTCAGCATGTTCGGCGGCTACACCCCCAACGTCACCGACATCAACAGCCTGTTCGCCTTCCTGCTCATGATCGTCGCTCCCGCGCTGACCATGCGCCTGATCGCCGAAGAAAACAAAAGCGGCACAGTCGAACTCCTGCTCACCGCGCCCGTGCGCGACTTTGAACTGGTGACCGGAAAATGGCTGGGCAGTTTCCTCTTCATCTTAACCGTCATCGCGATCACCTTCATCTACCCGGTCATCCTGAACAGCGTGGTGGATCCTGGCATTGACCAGGTGGTTATGCTCACCTCCTACATCGGGCTGATCCTGGTGGCCGGTTCCTTCCTCGCCATCGGCGCCGGCATCTCGGCCATGTTCAGCAACCAGATCGCGGCCTTCTTCGTTACGCTGTTCGTCTTCCTTGTGCTGTGGTGGCTGATCGGCGTCCCGGCTGGCCTCTCCACCAACGGCGGAGAATTCTTCCGCTACATGGTGGTTAACAGCCACGTGGATTCCACGCTCAACATGGGCGTGCTCAAACTATCAGACTTTATCTACTTCATCAGCCTGACCGCGGTGGGACTCTTCACCGGCACCATGGCGATCGAAACCCGGAGATGGCGCTAATGGATAACAAACCGCAGAACCGCTATTCCGTCATTGCCCTGATCGTTTCCGGGGCGGCGCTCGTTGCCACCCTGCTCGTGGGCGTCATCAAAATCCTGATCAACATGGGCGCTTTCACGCCCACCGATCCGCAAGCCTTTACGCTGGCCTTGCAGATCAGCGCGGCCCTCATCCTGGTGGGCTTGGCCGTTTACGCCATCCTCGAACCGGATATGGTGCGTCGTTTCCTCTCAGGCCGGCAGGCGCGCTATGGCAGCAATGCCCTGGTCACCATCCTGGCCTTCGTCGGCATCGTGTTCGTGATCAACTACATGATGGCCACCAACGCCGAACTCGTAGCCATCAAAGCCGACCTGACCGAGAACAAGGTCAACACGCTTTCGCCGGAAATGGTCACGGCCATGCAAAACCTCCCCGCGCCCTTGACCGCCACCGCATTCTACACATCCCAAAACCCCACCGACTCGGCCCGCGAATTGTTCGACGACATGCGCGCCAAGAGCGACGGAAAATTCGATTACTCCTTCATTGACCCGAATAAAAATCCGGCCGCCGCGAAGGAAGCCGGCGTCACCGGCGACGGAAAGATCCTGCTCGAAATGAGCGGACGCCGCGAGATCGCCGCCTACGCCGACGAAGCGGAAATCCTGACCGCCCTCAACCGCATTATGAATCCCGAACAGCGCACCGTCTATTTCCTGACGGGACACGGCGAGCGCAACATTGACGGGACCGACGATCTGGCCTACAGCCGCGCCCGCGATGTGCTGGAGAAGAAAAACATCGTTGTCAAATCCCTCAACCTGATCGCCGAAAACGCCATCCCCGAGGACGCCAAGGCCATCATTATTGCCGGGCCGCAGACGCCGCTTTCGCTGAATGAGGTCGGCTTGTTGAACGATTTCGCCCTCAAAGGCGGCGCGCTCGTGATCCTCGAAGACCCCACTCCCCTCACTGAGTTTGGCGATACGCCCGATCCGTTGTTGGATATGCTCAGCAATTCCTGGGGTCTCGTTCTCCGCAACGACTTCGTAGTGGATACCGCCAACTCCAGTTCCCCGTACAACGCGGTCGGCGCGATCTTCGACGCCTCCCATCCGATCACGCGTCCCCTGTTGGGACAGGTGGTGGTGCTGCCTCTCACGCGCAGTATCGAGGTCAAGACCCTGGAGGGCTTCACCCTCTTCTCCCTGGTGAAAACCACCCCCAGCCTCAACCAGACTCCCGCCTGGAGCGAGACCGATTTCTCGCCGCTCCAGAGCAACACCAACATCCCCGCCTTCGACCAGGATGTGGATGTGCTAGGCCCGCTCACCCTCGTCGCGGCAAGCCAGAAAACGGATGGCGGCAGCGTGATTCTGATCGGCAGTTCCAACTTCGCCGCCGACCTGAACTTCGATGTGTACGCCAATAGCGACTTGTTCGTCAACGCCGTGGGGTGGGCCGCCGGGATGGGCGAAAGCATTGACATCACACCCAAAGACACAACCATGCGCACGTTCAAATCGCCCAGCCAGTTGGGCGCCATCAGCATCTACCTGGGGACATTCTGCGTCATTCCGGGGCTGGTCATGGCGGCCGGCGTTTACGCCTGGGCCTCGCGCCGTCGTCGGAATTAACCCATGATCAAACGCTCTGCCCTGGTCTACTTCATCATCTTCGTCGTGGTGGCGGCCGTTGCCATCTTCCTGAAATATCGCGAGAAGGCCGCCCCCGCCGAGGATATCGAAACCCCAACGCCGGTTCCCACCGTGGCCTTTCTATTCTCGAGTCAGGAAGGCGTGGTGACGAGCATCCTGGTGGAAAGCCGGGAAGGAAAAAGCCTGGGGTTGGAACGTCGGAATGGCGTTTGGGCAGCCACCCGGCCCTTTCCAGCCGAAACCATTCAGTCGTCGGTGGAAGAAGCGGCCAGTCAGATTCTGGCCCTGCAGGTTCTCGACAGTCTCGATCTTCCCAACGCGGATGTCGGCCTGGTCGCGCCGAGTTACACCCTCACCATCGGGTTCAGCAGCGGCAACTTCATCATCGCCCAGGTGGGCGATGAAACGCCAACCGGAAACGGCTACTACGTTCGTAAGGAAGGCGGACCTGTGCTCGTCGTAAGCAAGTATGGGCTGCTGGCCTTGCTCAACCTGCTGGAATCTCCCCCCTACGTGGCTACGCCCACGCCCACCATCACCCCGACGCCCACCGAGACCCTCACCCCAACCGTCACGCCCACGCCGACCCCGGTCACAGAGACGCCCACCGCAACGAATGTGCCATAAAAGGGTATTGTATTTCAACTAAAACGCGTGTATTCTACAAGTAGCCCTTTTTCCATGTGACAGTCGCTTCGGCGACTGTCACGTTGCCGCACCAGCCTGATTTATCCGTCAATTAACCAGTGGATGTGACCGAATGGACATGGAAAAAATTCTGATCGCAGACGATGAGGAAGAATTCCCCGCGATCGCCCGTTTGATCGAACTCGGACGCCAGAAGTCGTACGTAACCCTGGACGATATTTTGCATTTCTTTCCAGAGGCCGAACAGGATGTGGAGCAACTCGAAGAGGCCTTCTCCGCGTTGTTGAGCGCGGGGATTCCCTTTGTGGAAGACGCTGCCACCAGCGAACCCACTGAAGACGAACTTGTGGCGGTGGAAGAGACCGAGGCGGTGGAAGAGATTGACACCTCCCTCGACGATTATCTCGCCAACATTGACACCGACGACACCATCGGCCTCTACCTGAAGGAAGTCAGCCGCGTCCCGCTTCTGACCGCGCCGGAGGAAGTGGAACTGGCCCAACGCATCGAGCGCGGACGGATGTCTCGCGAGGAACTGGCGAAGGGCAACGTGACCCCCAAGCGCCGCGCCGACCTGCGCCGCCTCATCGAGGACGGGTGGGCGGCTCGCGAGCATCTGATCACCGCCAACTCCCGTTTGGTGATCTCCGTCGCCAAGAAATACATGGGACGCGGCGTGCCATTTCTCGACCTGATTCAGGAAGGCAACATCGGTCTCATCCGCGCCACCAAGAAATTCGACTACCGACGCGGCCACAAGTTCAGCACCTATGCCACCTGGTGGATCCGCCAGGCCGTGACGCGCGCCATCGCCGACCAGGGACGCACCATCCGCGTCCCGGTCCACATGGGCGACCAGATCAACAAACTCCTGCGCGTCCAGCATCAACTGACCCAACGTCTCGGCCGCGAACCTTCGGTGGAGGAACTCGCCAATGCCCTCGAAGTGCCGCCCAAGAAGGTCGAGAACATGATTCAGGTGGCGCGCCGCCCGCTTTCGCTGGAAACCCCCACCGATGATGAGGAAGATTCCGTCCTGGGCGACTTCATCGAAGACGACGAGGCCCCGCCTCCCGACGACACCGCCACCTACAACCTGCTCAAGGAGCATCTCGGCGAAGTGCTGAACGGACTGCCCCCGCGCGAAGTCCGCATCCTGCAATTGCGCTACGGCCTGTTGGACGGTCAAGCCTACACCCTCGAAGAGGTGGGACGCAAGATGGGCGTGACGCGCGAGCGCGTGAGGCAGATCGAAGCGCAAGCCCTCAGCCGCCTGCGCCACCCGTCCATTCGCCGTAAACTGCGCGACTACCTCGGCGAATAAATCCCGCGATACAATCAGACAGTCACAAACGTGGCTGTCTGATTTTTTATGCTGAAATACATCCTTCCCCGCCTGCGCGACATCCTCTTCCTGGCCGTTTTTCTTGGGGCGTTCTTGCTCGGCCCGCGCATGTTGTCCCTCGACAGCGACTTGGGACGTCACCTCACGCTCGGCAACTATATTCTCGAAGAACGAGACATCCCCACCACCGACATTCTCTCGCACACCAAAAGCGGCGAGCCGCGTCCCGCCTACGAGTGGTTGACGCAGGTTTTATTCGCGCTGGCGAATCGCGTCGCCGGGCTGGACGGAGTAATCCTCGTCTGCGCGCTGACTATCGCCGTGGCCTTCGCTCTCGTCTACGCGGACGCGGCGCGGCGGAGCGCCTTGCCATTGACCGCGCTCATCGTCACGATGAGCGCGGTGGCCGCCTCCAGCCTGCACTGGCTCCCGCGCCCACACGTTATCACGTTCCTCTTCCTGGCAATTTGGATCGAGCGGTTGGAACGCATGCGGCGCGGCGAGGATGTCCCGCTCTGGCAATTCCCCGCGCTGATGCTGTTTTGGGTTAACGCGCATGGCGGGTTTCTGTTTGGCGCGCTGGCGTGGGTTGCGTATTTCGGCGGTTGGGCGTTGTCTGTCATTGCGAGGGTACGCCCGAAGCAATCCCCCCTTGCGGTTGAAGGATTGCCTGACCGGGAAGAACACCCCGCTCGCAATGACGGAGGCGGAAAACAATTCCTGCTCATCGGCGCGACCTCCCTGCTGGCAACCTTTGTCGCCCCGAGCGGATGGGGAAATTGGCAGGCGGTGTTGAATAATAACAACCGCTTTCTCCTGAGTCATACCATCGAAACTATGCCGCCGGATTTCGCGCAGGCGGGAATGTGGCCATTTGCGCTCTTGCTCATCCTTGTCGTTGTTTTATGTTTTGCCACGCGCAAGACAACGCCTTTCGCGCATTTCTTTTTGCTCGGCGGTTTTTCCCTGCTCGGATTGTTGATGGCGCGTAATATTCCACTCTTCGCCATCGCGGCCGCGCCGGTCCTCGCGGAGCGGTTAGCGGACTTCTTACAAACTATGCAACGCTGGCGAAAGATTGAGGCGAACATCGCGAAGTTGGAGAGACCGTTGCGGGGCGCGCTGTGGCCGGTCGTCGTATGCGGAGGAATCGCTTTGGCGCTGGCTGGCCGGTTCGGGGTCCGACAGGAAGCGACGGCCCGGTTCGACGCGAACGTCTTTCCGGTTGCGGCGACGGATTGGCTGGTCGAACATCCCCAGTCGGGAAATATGTTCAACGAGTTCAATTGGGGCGGGTATCTTTTATATCGCTTGTGGCCCGATCAAAAAGTGTATCTCGACAGCCAGACCGATTTTTATGGGGAGGAATTCATGCGGGAGTACGAACAGATTTTGACCGCGCAAGGCGATTGGCAACCCGCCCTCGACCGTCGCGCTGTGACTTGGGCCATCCTCCCATCCGACGCGCCGCTCGCCTCCTCCCTACGGGACGCCGGGTGGCTGCCTCTCTATTTTGATTCCACCGCCATCATTTTCCGGCATCCGTGACGCGGCCTGCTCCCGTCGCAAAATAATCGCGAACAAACCCAGCACGAGCAGGGTCATCAGGCTGTTGGGATTTTCCATGCGGATGGTTGCGGACCAGCCAAATAACAGCCAGCCGATAATATCCACGCCGAGGAAGAGCAACGCGCTGACCAAATAAGGCGCGCGCTGTTTTATCAAGGCGGGCATGCTGAGCGTCATTGGAAGCCAGAGCAGAACCTGGTCGTATGGCCACAGATAAGGCGTGACAAAAAGCGCCACCGCGACAGAGAGGGCGAGACCGTGAAGGGGGGACATGGTTTTCCAGCGGCGGATGGCGAGGAAATAGAGCGTGCAGATGACAAGGGTGAGAATGGCGCCAAGCAAAATCGTGTAAGTCGGATCGAATCCAACCGCCAACCCGGAGAGACCCCAGAGGGTGGAGGAGTAACCGAATGTCTCCGATTGTTTGGATTGCACAACGCCGAGGTATTCGCTCACCCAATTCGGGTTGAGGAGGAGACCGACGAGCAGAATCCCCATTCCGCCCGCGCCGACGCCGGCGAGTCCTCGGTAGGATTTGCGAACGAGCAGGAACAAACCAGCCAGGGCAATAATGGGAACGCCGATGCTCGGCTTGAGCAAGAGGATGGAAAGCGCCGCGCCGCCCCAAAACCAGCGGCCTCGTTCCCACAACCTCCCGGCCCCCACAATCGCCAACAAAAAGATCGCGCTCAGCTGACCGTTCACCAACAGAGAGATAACCGGACGATACAATAAAATCCCCAACGCGACCGGGACAATGAAGTGTTTCCGGTTCTCCCCCAACAAAGGAAAGAGGATGAGCGCGGAAATCAACAATAAAATTTGGGAGAGCCACACCCACGCCACGAAGGCGGGATACAAGTCGAACGCGCCGAAGGGGATGAACAGAATAGCGAGGGGAATGGGATATAAAAAGGTTGGGTCGGAAATCCATTTCGCGCCATAGGTGTGATGCGCCTCGACCCACCCTTCCGCTTCATATGGATTTTGGTAAGATTGAAGCATGCGCCCCGAAAGCCAAAACGAGAAAAAGTCGCTGTTGGGATAATTCGTGGGGCTGACAATCAGCCTGCTGGTTCCTCCGAACAGGACGCAAAGCAGAACGATGACGAGGCCGCTGGTTATCTTCCTTGCATTCATGGGCAACTTTTTCCGAACTCTCGATGCGGGCGTTTTGAAATCTCGATTGGCAAACGGAGATACAAGACCCAAACAAATAGACGGCTCATATGAAGATTGCAAAACCCGACGCTACATGCCCTGGCGGGCGGCGCCAGGGGAGAGCGTCTGGCGCGCTCACGTTGGAAAAGATTTTAACCCTAATGCCAAGATTCAACCGTATTGATTTCCTTTTTCTGGTCAGTTGGCTGATCGTCAGTCTGGGAGTCGCGTTTCTCTCCGTCGTCGTGTTCGGGGTGGATTTTCGCGGGTATTACGCCGCGGCCAAAGTCTTATTGGCGGGCGGAAACCCATACGATTATCGCCTGGTCGCGGACGCGCTTCTGGAAATCACCGGGGAAATGGGAAACAATCCCTTTTATTACCCTCTTTGGTTTGCGTGGCTTTTTATCCCGCTGGTGTGGCTTCCCTTCCAAACCGCGCGCTGGATTTGGATGGCCTTCAACCTCGTCCTGTGGAGCGTCGGTCTCTGGCGGCTGGGCGAACTGGTCCATTGGCCGCCGGAGGGTTGGAAACGCTACTTTTTCTTTTTGCTCGCCACCCTGTCGTTCGCGTGGATTGTTTGGAGATACGAGCAGGCGGGAATTCTCGTCTTCTTCCTTCTTTTGGCGGCGCTTTTGGCGGCGCAAAAAGAAAAATGGGATGCGGCTGGAATCTGGCTGGCTTTGTCGCTCATCAAGCCAAATATTACGCTCCCCATCGTGGCCGGAATTTCCTTGTGGTTGCTTTCCAAGGGATGGCGCCGCCCCGTGGCGGTCATGATCGCCACGCTCCTCGCGTTGCTGGCAATCTCCACGCTGATCACCCCCGATTGGTTCGCGCCTTTCTTCGAGCCGGGATTTGGGCTCGGGCTGACCGTGGCGTTGGATGGGCCGGATACCATCGTGATGGACCGGATCAACACCACCTTCATGGATTGGTTATCCACCCTGAACATTCAAGGGCTGGCAGGCCCGATCTTGTACGGGTTTTTGATCTGCGCCGCGGCCGCGGCTTTCTATTTCACCGTTGCGCGCTCCCGGTCGCTTTTGGAGGCGGCGAGTTTATGCACGGTCATTTCGTTCGCCGTCACACCGTACGCGCTCCAATATGATTACCCGCCGCTTGTGATTCCCTTGTTTTGGGCGCTCTCCCTGCCCAATCCATCCAGCGCTTCTGCAAAATGGAAAATCCTGATGGCGGCCTTCGTTTTCAGCGTGAACATCTGGCAACAAAATATTTCATACGGATATTGGATCGTCGTTGGCATGACGATTCTCGTCGCGTATGCGCTCGGCCAAGCCAGGAAAATTTCCGCGCCAGCCGCAGGCTAGACCATTGCATCCACCATGAACGCGATGAATAGGAACAGCAGATACATGCTCGTCCAGCGGTACATTTGCCAGGCGACTTTGTTCCCCTCTTGTTTCCACACGCGCCACGCGCCGTAGATCAGCCACAATCCCAACACGATGGCCGAGACAAGGTAGATCGTCCCGGTCAAGTGGAACGCGGGCAGGAGCAGGGTGATCGCGACGAGAACCCAGGTGTAGATCCAAATCTGCTTGCGCGTCGCCGTCTCGCCGCGCACCACCGGGAGCATGGGAACGCCTGCGTTGGCGTAATCCTTTTGGCGGACGATGGCGAGCGCCCAAAAATGCGGCGGCGTCCAGAAGAAGACGATGGCGAAGAGGAGGATCGAAACGAGGTCAATGCGACCGGTGGCGGCGGCCCAGCCCACCATCGGGGGAATCGCCCCCGCCCCGCCGCCGATGACGATGTTTTGCACCGTCGCTTTTTTCAGCCACACCGAGTAGACCAGCACATAGTAAAAAATTCCCGCGAGCGAAAGCAGAGCCGCCGTCACATTGACGAAACAGGCCAGAATGTAATAACTGAGGATGCACAACGCCAGAGAAAACGCCAGTCCCTCGGCGGGGAACATCCGTCCGGCCGCGAGCGGACGTTTCTCGGTGCGCTGCATGTTCTTATCGAGGTCGCGGTCAATGAATTGATTCAACGCGGAGGAGCCTCCGGCCGCGAGCGCGCCGCCCAGAAGGGTGAAAAACGCCAGGGAAAACGAGGGCCAGCCCCGAAGTCCCGCGAGAAGCGAAGTGAAGGTGGTGGCGAGAAGCAACGAGACCACGATCGGTTTGGTCAGCGTGAAAAAGTCCCTGAGGCGTTGTCCCCATCCCACGCGCGGATAGGCCGCCGAAACCGGGGATAGAAATCCCGAAACGATCACCAGCGCCGCCAGCCCCACCCACAGCGAAATGGCCGTCAACCCATGCAGGATGATGAGATGCAACACGAAACCGCCGGCCGCCTGCACCGCGCCGATGAGCGCTTCGCCAAAATAGAGAGCGACCACAACGGTGGCGAGCGGCAGGAGCGTGCGTTCCTCGCGATGATGCCGCCAGGCGGTGACGAAGATCCAGAGCATCAACACGCTCGCCAGCCCCACCGCCAGGCGATGCCCCAAGCCGATCCAACCTACCGGGTTTTCGGGCCAACACAAAGGCCAGCCCGAACAGGCGGTGAGCGCGCCGGTAAGTTTGGTGTAACGCCCGCCGACGGTCACTAATAAAGTCGCCACCATCGTCAAAAGCGTCAACCGGGTGAAGGGCGCAGAAAGGGAAAATTTTGCGGCAGTGATCGCTCTCACGAAACTCGCTCCGTCTCTTGCTTGCGCAGGTAAAAGGGATAGCCCAACAATAAAAGGGCCGCAAACGCGAACCACTGCAAAGCATACCCGACATGCGGCCCTTCGGATAATTCCATTTCTTCGGGGTGCGGAATGGGCAGGCCGGGGCCGGCGGGCGAGGTCTGCTGGATGTAGACCGGCAAAATGGGATACGGCAATTGCAAAGCGATGCGTTCGAGGTTGACGAAGGTCCACGTATCGAGACGCGCCTGACCGGGCGCGAGAGTGGGATCGGTACGCCCGCCGAGGGACGCGCCTGACTGACTGAGACGGATCACGCCCTCGACCCGGGCCGGCTGAGGCCCATCGTAGCGAGTCCAACCCTCGCGCGTTTCACCTCCTTCCGCGGCCACCCAGCCTCGGTCCACCAACACGGCGGTCCCATCAGCCAGAAGGAGGGGCGTCAAAAGATCGAATCCGTACACATCGTTCACGTACTGATTGCGGATGGCGACCTGGTTCTCAAAATCGTATTCGCCGCTGACAATGACCGCGCGGTATTCCATCGCGACAAGATCGTCCGGCGCGCTGGCGGAAATATCCAGCGGAGGCAGGGCGCGCATGGACAACACCTGTTCGTTGAAAGCGCGTCGCTGGTCGAGCCGGTCGAGTTGCCAAATGCCGAGGCGCGCGCACATCGCCGCGCCAATAACAACGAGCGCGGTGGTGAGAATCCATTGTTTGGAAAACATGCGAGGAAGGATGCGGAGGAGACTCACGAAGCAGGCTCCTCTTTCTTAATCGGACGCGCCACGAGGCTGTAGAGCGCGATCAATCCGCCGAGGGGAAGCCCGCCGAAGAGGATGCCGGTGAAGCGCGTGTAGGGAGTCACGGGTTCGCGCACGTCGAGGCCGAGGGCTTTGTCGGGTTGGAAAGAGCAGGAGTAGGAGTAGCCTTCGGGTTTGTCGAAAGCTAAACTAGCCGACGCGCCGGGCGGGATGAACAACGGGCCGAGTTCATGGGGCGCGGAATCTTCGTTCTTCACCACCAGCTCGTCGCCGACGATAAAGATCATATCATCCGGGATGGAGGGAGGTTGTTCGCCGCGCGCCACCAGGTCCGCTGTGCCGGGAGGGATGACGAGTTCGATCACCTGCGGATCGCGATTCACTTCACGCAGGAAGAGGAAGGAGAGTTCGCTCACCGCCGCGCTGAGGGCAATGCCGATGGCGAGGCAGAGGAGGATGCGTTTGAGGAGGGGACGGTTGTTGAGCATTTTGATTGTGGACTCCAACGTCTCCCAACGTTGGCCTCAAAGTCTGGAGACTTTGGAGTCCGGTTAACGAGTCAATAGAATCTTCAAATCGTGCGTCACGTCTTCCACTGTCGCGCCGAAGGGGAAGGATAGGCTGAGGTTGCCACGCGCGTCCACTACGTAGACGCGGGCTGTGTGCGAGACCTCGTAAAAGCCGTTGGCGTTGGGCGTCCCCAGTTCGCGGAAGACGCCGTAGGCGGTCCACACTGTGGCGAGTTCCTCTTCGGTTCCGCTGAGACCCAAAAAATTCGGGTCGAAGCGTGAGACGTATTCCTGGATGAGCGCGGGAGTGTCGCGATTGGGATCCACGGTGATGAAGACCACCTGCACCCGGTCCGCCTGCTCGGGTTTCAACTGCGCCCGCGCCTGTTTCAACACGGCCAGCGTGGCGGGACACACGTCCGGGCAGGCGGCATAGCCGAAGAAGAGCAACACCACCTCGCCGCGGTAGTCGGAGAGGCGAAAGGGGCGTCCGTTTTGGTCGGTCAGCGCGATCTCCGCCGCGGGGACGGGCGGTTCGATCACCGAGCCGCGCAACTGGTTGAAACTGGAAAACAAAACGAGATATAACGTCACAAAACCGATCAAGAATAAGGCCCCCACGCCGACCCAAAGTAATCTACGATCCATTCTATCTCCTGACAAAAAGATGGGCGTCCTTTGCAGAACGCCCATCCATTTTACTACAACGACTTGCAGTGAATCTACTTGACCGCCGTGCCGATCAGGTAGAGGGCCGGGTAGAAGAAGATCCACACCACGTCCACGAAGTGCCAATAGACGGCGGCGGCCTCCACGCCCCAGTGGTTCTCGGCGGTGAAGTATCCCTTGCGCCCGTTACGATAGACGAGAGCCAGGAAGATAACCCCCGTCAACACATGGAAAGCGTGCATGCCGGTCATCATGTAGAAGATGCCGCCGACCACGTCTTTGCTGGCGATGATCTCTTCGATCTGCGCCAATTGCCACTCGCCACCCACCACGCCGATGACGAAGCCCAGGCCCAAAACGATGGTGATAAGCGTGCCGGTCAGGAAGCCCTTGGTGTCGCCATGCGCCATGGATGTTTCGGCGCGGTTCATGAAGAACGAGGAAATGAGCAAGACAGAGGTGACGATCAAGCCGAGGAACTGATTCAGCGCGGGGCGTTCCATGCCGAGCAGGTTGAAGCGACTGACGAGCAGGCCGCCGAACACGAAGGAGTCGGACAGGAGGAAGAGCCACAGGCCGAGGCGATTCGTGCCGGTCTTGTAGGCGACGCTATCGTGACCCTCGCCGTGATCGTCCTGGCTGAGTTTGTAGATGTGCATGTAGTAGTACGCGACCAGCCCGGCCTTGACCAGGGCCACGACGGTCAGCAGGACCACATTGGGCAGGGCAAGCGCGAGGCCAAACTCCAGCGCAGTCAAAACGGCGAGGTAGATGAAGATGACAACGCCCTGCGAGAGCGCGGATTTTTTGTCGGTTGTGTGAGTCATGTTCGCTTCCTATTTCGAGAATTCCACGTACTTCGAGTCGGCCAAGCCATAGTCGTACGGTTCGCCGACGACCTCGAAGGGCTTCTCGTAGTTGTGCGCGGGCATGGGCGAGGCCGCCTGCCATTCGGGCGAACGCGAGTTCCAGATGTTGCCCTGGGCAGGTTCGCCGTTCTTGATACTCTTGACCAGGTTGATGAGGAAGATCAACACGGAGAGGGCGATCAGGAAGGCCGCGACAGTCAGGACGATGTGCCAGGTCTGGAAACCCAGCGCGGGATCGTAGTCGAAGATGCGGCGGCGCATACCGAGCAGGCCGATGCGCATCATGCCCAGGGAGAGGACAAAGAACGAGGGAGTCATCAGCCAGAAGTGCCACTTGCCAAGCGTCTCGTTCAGGTGGCGACCCGTGGCTTTGGGGAACCAATAATAGAGGGCTGCGAAGAACGGGAAGACGAATCCGCCGAACAAGGTGTCGTGGAAGTGGCCGACGATCCAGTAGGTGTCGTGGAGATGAAGGTCGGTGGAGACGGTGGCGTTGGGCGGGCCGGTGAGTCCGCCCATTAGGAAGACGACGATCGCGCCGACCACGAAGAGGAAGGCGGTGGGCATGGGCGTTGGGATTTTGCCCTTCCAGATCGTCGCGACCCACGAGAAGAACTTGACGCCGGTCGGGACGGCCACGAGCAGGGTGCTGTACATGAAGGGAACGCGCAGGTACTCGTTCATGCCGGAGGTGAACATGTGATGCGCCCACACTAGGAAGCCCACCAACGCGATGCCGAGCGAGGACATGGCGATCCACTTGTAGCCAAACAGCGGCTTGCGGACGAAGACCGGCAGGAGTTCTGAAACCACGCCCAGGCCCGGCAGGATGAACACATACACAGCCGGGTGGGAATAGAACCAGAACAGGTGTTGGTAAAGAACCGGGTTGCCACCCTTGTTCGGGTCGAAGAAGCCCATGCCAAACAAGCGCTGGAACATGACCATCTGGAAGGAGAGACCAATCAACTGTGTGGCGGTCAACGAGATGAGGGAGGTGGCAATGGAAGCCCACACGAAGATCGGCATACGGAAGGCGGTCATGCCCTTGGCGCGCATACGGACAGTGGTGACAATCAGGTTGAGACCGCCAAGCACAGACGACCAACCGGCCACGAACACGCCCAGGAAAAACATCTGCTGGCCAATCTTGGCCGGGTTGGCGGAAAGAGGCGGATACCCCGTCCAGCCGGTCTCGACGCCGCCGAGGGGCATGGACATGAGAAGCCACACCGCGGCCGGGACGGCGATCCAGAACGAGAAGGCGTTCAAGCGCGGGAAGGCCATGTCGTGCGCGCCGATCAGAAGCGGGACGAGGTAGTTCATCAAACCGGCGATGCCGAGCAAAATCGAGACGATCATGATCATGCCGTGCAGGGACATCAACGTGTTGTATTGCGCGGCCTCCAGGAACTGTTTGCCTTCAAACGAAAGTTCGGTGCGGAAGATCAACGCGAAGGTTCCGCCGACCACGAGCAGGAGGATGGCGGTGACGGTGTATTGAATGCCGATGACCTTGTGATCGAGCGAGGGACCGAGGTACTTGAGCCAACCGGCGGGGTCCTCGTGATGATCGGGCGTGTCTTGTCCGCGCCACCATTTGAACCAATCGCTCATCACGCCATGAGCGGCGAGGAAGGCCAGCGTACCGACGAATCCGCCAAAGACCCAGGCGTGCTCGGTGAAGAGAAATGAGCCTCCCGAAACCTTTAACCCCATCGCAAAGCGAATGACGGCGACGAACAGAACCCCGGCAAGCGTTCCAATGATCTGCCAGAATAAACCTCGAATGAGAGGAATCTGGCGATGGAGAACATAGAGCGGAGCAACTACGCCTACAAGCGCTCCGACAAACCAGTTGATCGGATGCAGTTCAAATTTCCCCCCAAACAACAATCCGATTCCAGCCAGAGCAAAAGCCGCCACAGCCGTGACAAGGGCCGTGACGATTAGCCAGATTAGTCCGCGAATAATCTTGTTCATATTGATTTCCTCCACGCGTTATTTCAACGACATGATGTACGCGATGATGTAGGACAGTTCTTCTTCGGTGAACGAGTAGGCAGGCATCGCGCTCGCCGACTCGAATCCCGCCACGATCTTCGCGGAAGGATTGAGGATGGACTCAATGAGGAAGGCCTCATCCGCGGTGACGGTGGAACCGTCGGACAGTTTCACTTGTGAGCCGAAGAGTCCCTTCCACGTGGGGCCGATCAGGGTCGCGCCGGTGGCGCTATGGCACCCCAAACAGCCGTTCGATTTGGCGATCCGCTCGCCCATGCCTTCGGGAGTCTGCGCGGCGCTGAAGGCGGCCTGTTGTTCGCTGGCCCACTGCTGGAAGGTCGCGTCGTCGGTGACAACCACCGACTTTTCCATTGCGTAGTGCGCCGCGCCGCACAATTCCGCGCAACGGACTTTGTATGGCCCAACCAGGGTGGGGGTGATGCGCAGTTCGGTCACGCGGCCCGGCACAACGTCCTGTTTGACGCGGAATTCGGGAACCCAGAAGGAGTGAATCACATCCTTCGAGTCCATTTGGAGCAAGACTTGTCGGTTCACAGGCAGGCGCAATTCGTCGCTGATGAAACCGCCGTATTCGGGATATTCGAAACTCCACGAGAACTGCGCGGCATGGACTTTGACAATCATAGCCTGCGGGTCGACGCGGCGCGTCTCGCGCAGGGACCACGCGCCCATGTACGCGAACGCCACCACTGTAATGAGCGGGATGATCGTCCACGTGATTTCCAGTTTGGTGTTGCCCTCCACATGTTCCGCGTCGGTTGTGTCGCCCTTTTTCCGCCGGAAGACGATCAGACTGTAGAGCAGGGGAACAACGATCAATGCGAACAGGAAGGAAATCGCCATGACTTGGTATTTCCACATCCAGTCAATAGGCACGGCTTGCGCGCTGGCTTCCACCGGCAAAAGGTGGGACGCCTCCAGGCCCAGGTAGGTCAGGACGGCGGTGATGAGAACCAGGATGCCAACTGTCAAATAGTGTCGCATACGCACACTCCTACAATGAGATACTCGTCAGGCCCAGGGGTCTTTCAGCCAGGAATCGGCCTGGGTCGAAGTCAATTGCTTTCGTTGATACAACACGACCGGTTCGGTGGAACCGAGCGATACAAGCACCACCTGCATGGTGGACTTGCCCTCCACAAACCGGTCCAGGAACTCTTCGCGGTTGATGGCGCGATCGTCGTAATCCACGATCATCAGGTCGGGGTTGAGCGTTTCGAGGGCATTCAAGGTCTCTTCCATGGTGGAGGGCGTTCCGACCACAACCGCTTTTTTGCCCCAACGCGCGACATATCCCTTCCGCAATCCTTCCCGAAACATGGGATTGGCGGAAGCGATCAAAACGCGGCGAGGATGAGAACGTTTCGAAGCGCTCAATTCGATGCTCAATAAAGTTTGGATATCTATAATTTACCAAAGTTCGTCTGGTTTGTCATTAATCCATGGTCAAATTCAGGGGGATTTGGAATCAAACAACCGGGTGATTTCCATCACCCGGTTGTCATCACCCTAATATCCTTTAGATCAAGCCGGTTTGCAATGCCCTTGCCACCGCTTCAGCCCGGTTGCTCACCTGCATTTTTTCAAGGATGTGACGGATATGCGTCTTGACGGTGTTCTCGGAAATATACAACAAATTCGCGGCCTGCAATGTGGTCATGCCGCGCGCCAGGCAACGCAACACCTCCACCTCGCGCTCGCTCAAGAGCGAGTCGGCGCGCGGCGCCATGTGGCGGCGAATCACGCGGAACACCTGGGCGGTCATTTCCGGCGCGAGAACGGAATTGCCCGACGCCACATTCTGCATGGTCTGGCGCAAGGATTCTGGCTCGGCGTTTTTCAAGAGATACCCCGAAGCGCCCGCCAGGATCGCGCCCACCAGATCGTTTTCATCTTGCGAAACGGTCAACATCAACACCGGCTGGATAAACCCGGATTTTCGCAAAGCCTGCAACGTCTCCACCCCTGAAATGCCGGGCATGTTGATGTCGAGCAGCGCCAGGTCCGGTTTCAATTTTGGAATCACCTGTAAGGCTTCCTCGCCGCTCCCCGCCTGGCCAATCACTTCGAAGCCCTCGAAATCGCCAATCAAACCGATCAGACCGCGCCGGAAGATGGCATGGTCGTCCACAACGACGAGGCGGATCGGCGGATGATTCACTTGGACGCCTTCTCGACCAGCGGCACGCGCAAACGGACGGTCGTGCCGCCATCGGGGCGACTGGCGATCTGGAAATCCGCGCCGATGGCCTCGGCCCGTTCCCGCATCCCGCGTAGGCCAAAGCGGGCCGCCGCAATCGAATCGGGCGCGAACCCCCGACCGTTGTCGCGCACTTCGATCACCGCCTCGCTGGAGTTATCCCACGCCGCCAGCCAAACGCGGCTGGCCTCGGCATGCCGCCGCACATTCGTCAACGCCTCCTGGACGATGCGAATCATCTGCACTTGCACGTTTGGGGAAAAGTCGCTGGTGATGGATAGGGAGACCTCCACCGACTGGCTCGTGAGAGTTTGGTAATCCTCCGCCACCTGGGCCAGCCAGGTTTCCAGGCGGCCATCGGGAACGCGGCGCAGATTTTCAATGGCCTGACGCGCATCCAGGTACGCGTCGGAAACGGTGCGGGCCGAATCGTGCAGGAGCCGCGCCGCGCCATCCGCCTTGCCCTGCGAGAGGAAGACCTCGGCGCGATTGATCTCGATCTTCAAAAATGCCAGCGTCTGCGCGAGGCCATCATGGATCTCGCGCGCTAGGCGCGTCCGCTCGCCAAGCACGGCGCGGTATTCGATCTCCGGCGCGAGTTCCTGTATGTTCCCGGAATCAGAGGATAGTTCCCTAGCGTGATCGAACGCCATGCGCTCTTGCGCGACGCGCTCGAGCGAGTCCAGGGCCAGGTCCACCAGGCGGATGGCTTCCGGCAAAAAGGCTTCGACTTCCGCTTCGAAGTTGGGTTCGGAGGCGAAGACAAAACTGAACAGGCCGGCTTCCCTTCCGCAATGTTGCAACGGCACGCAATAGATGAAGCGATCCTCGGGATCGCTGCGCAATAAAATGCACTCGTGTCCCGCTTGCCGAACCCGGCAGGCTTTACATTCCACGCGCGCCATTGGCCGGACGAGATCCACATTCCAATCGCCGGAGGGAGCCAGGGGCGTCCGACCGAATTCCAGCGGCGACAGGCTGTTGGAAAATTCGCCGAACGGCATGAAGAGACATCCTTCCGCATTGAGCAACTCGCAACTGGCGCGCATGAACGCGCGCAGAACCGCCTCGGGACTATTGGATTCGAGCAGGGACGCGCTGAGGGAGAGGCTGGTTTTGAGAATGGCGGGGGAGGAGTCGGATTGGGTCACGGGAATCCGGTTGGAGGTCAGGTTAGAGCGAGCGGAGGGCCTCGAGTACTTCGGCGCTGTGTTCCGCCGGTCGGACGTTCTCGAAGACGCGGGCGATGGTCCCGTTCGCATCAATCAAAAAGGTCGTGCGCAAGACGCCCTCATAGGATTTGCCCATGAATTTCTTCGGACCCCACACGCCGTAGCGGTCGCACACCGCATGATCTTCATCGGCGAGCAGAGGAAAGGGCAATTGAAATTTGGTTTTGAACCTGGCGTGCGATTCAGGAGAATCGGGGCTGACGCCCAGGATGACAACGTTTGCGTTTTGGTAGGCGGAATAGTCGTCGCGGAAGTTGCAGGCTTCTTTGACGCACCCCGGCGTATCGTCTTTGGGATAGAAGTAGAGAATGACCGGTTGGCCGCGATACGCGGATAATACGCGCGAAACGCCGGAATCATCGAGCAGTTCGAACTCGGGAGCGGGAACGCCGCTTGCCAATGACATGGATTGTTTCTCCGGAAAGGGGTTGGGGAGGCGCGGTCGAATGGATTTCGATCCCGCCCGATGCGCTGTTGGTTGCGCGCAATTTTAGCATAGAAGGGGATGGTACAACAAAGCCGGGCAAGGATGTCCCTGCCCGGCCAGAAGCGAAAAAACAAGGTTTACTGGAGGGTGCGAATGTAGGCGACCACCTGCCAGATCTGTTCCTCGGTGAGAATGCCCGCCCAGGACACCATGGAGGTGCCGTCCTTGCCGGCGCTGACGCGCCAGAACAAATAGTCGTCGCCGACTTGGGGGGCGAACGTGACCAGGTTGGCGGGTTTGGGATCGAGCGACGAGCCGGCGATCCCATCGCCAACGCCGGTCGCGCCGTGGCAGGACTCGCAATTGGCGGCGTACACTTCCTTACCCGCCGCGGTGTCCGTACCAGCCGGCATGGTTTTCCCGGCGAAATCCGCCGGGACGCTGGGAATTGGAGTCGCCTCGGCCCTCGATCCGCCGCAGGCCGCCAGGGCGAGGGCGATCGCAACGAGGATCGCCAAGAGCAAATATTTCTTCATGAACATTCTCCGTTATTTAGATTGATTGATGCGCGGGCGCATTATACCATCCTCATTTCGGAGAGGTCGACTCGTGAACGCCCTGGCTGGCGCCGTAATCCTGCTGGCAGTCGCCTACGATCCCATGCGCACGCACATGAACGCCAACCTCGATATGTCTGCCCCGGGCTTCAAGCCCTGGTAGCGAAAAAAAAACTGGTTTCCGCCACAAGCGAGAAACCGGTTTTTTTCTACTTCAATGCGCCTGCTTTTTTCAACGCCGCCTCGAGCATGTCGAAGGTGGCAGGCTTGATGAGCATGGCCGTCGCCCCGCCTTTCATCACGCGTTGCCGCGTTTCCGGCTGATCGTCGGAGGTGACGACGATGACCGGCACCGAGAGCAGGCGCGGCTCGCGGCGTAAGAACGCCAGCACCTCGGTTCCGTCCAACCCGGGCATGTTGATGTCCAACAGCACCACGCTGGGAATGTGTTCGCGCAACACCGCCAGGGCCGGGCTGGCCCCATAGGCGGTCCGCGCCGAAACGCCGAGCAGGTCCAACATTTGTTTCAACGCATCCGCTGTTTGGCGGTTATCGTCAATGATGAGGGCATCGTTCATTTCAAGTCTCCAAGATCGTTTCGCCCATGCGTCTCACGTCATAGCCGGGCAGGGCTGAGACTGCCTCACGAAACGATTCTGTATAAATGGTTTCAAACAACGGGCCGAGCAATTCGCTTTCTGCAAATTGCCGGGGGATCGCCAGATCGTAACGTTCATGAAAGAGCGGCATAAAATCGAGATCGAGCGCCTGCGCCGCGGCCGGGATCCCCAGCCCGCAATCGGCGCGCCCCGAAGCGACTGCCGCCGCCACACCCAAATGAGTATATTCCTCTTGATTGTAGCCGCGAACGTCGGACGCGACCATCCCCATTAAGTTCAGATGATAATCCAGCAGGACGCGCGTCCCGGCCCCCCGCTGCCGGTTTACGAACTGAACGTCCGAGCGGGCCAGCGCCTTCAAGTCTTTGATTCCCTTTGGGTTGCCGCGCCGCACCATCAACCCCTGCTCGCGCTCCACGAACGCGACCAGTCTCACCGGCGCATCCGGCAGGTATTGACGCAACGCCGACAGGTTGTACTCGCCGGTTTCGGGGTCGAGCAAATGCGACCCGGCCAGATGCGCCTCGCCGCGACTCAACGCAATCAATCCACCCTGCGAACCGACGTTGGCCGAGACGAATCGCCGCTCGCGCTCCGCGAGAAACTGCGCCAACAGGTCGAGAATCACATCGTGCGAACCGATGCAGAAAATGGTCTTGTCCAACTCAGATTGAGCGCGATACAGCCTCACCTTCACTTGCCGACCCGCCTCCGCGCCCTGCTCGCCGCGCGGCAAAAGGAGCAGTCCATCCGCGCGGACCAGGGAAGTGATCACGCCGGCCCCGCGCGAAAGCGGCGCGGCGAGAGTCTTTTCGCCCACGCGGCCGACCACCACGCGCACAAAATCATCGTCGCCGGGCGGAGAGACGATGGCGCGCGTGAGGGTTGCGGTCACTTCCGGCAGTTCGCGCGGACGCCGGCCCAACCATTGCGCCATCAGCGGCTCGACGAAGATGTCCACCGTCAACGCGGCGGAGACGGGGTAGCCGGGAACGCCGAGGATGGGGATGGGAGACAGGAGACGGGGGATGGGAGACGGGGCGTCAGACGTGTGTAACTGTGTACGTGTGTACCTGTCTACCTGTGCGCCAACCAACCCAATAATCACCGGATGCCCCGGCCTCACCGCGACGCCGTGAACGAGGAGTGTCCCTAGCCTCTCCACCACCTTCGAGGAGAAGTCTTCCGCGCCAGCGGAGGAACCCGCGTTTAGCAGGATGAGATCGTGGTCACGCACGGCTTCTTCCACGCGGGCGCAGATGGCTTCGAAATTGTCGGGGGTGATGGGAAAGCGGGTTGGGAGTCCGCCCATGGACTTGATCTGCGCGGCCAGGACGAGGGAGTTGTATTCGAGAATGTCGCCGCGTTTCAAGTCCGCGCCGATGGGAACGAGTTCCGAGCCGGTGGGCAGGATCGCGACGCGGGGAGGCCGCGCCACTTTGAGTTCCGTGTGGCCGGAGGCCGCCACCGCTCCGAGGTCCGCGGGACGAAGCGTGTGCCCGGCGGGCAGGACAAGTTGAGTCGCGACAATGTCCTCCCCCAGCGGGCGGACGTGACTCCACGGCGTGACCGCGGCGCGGATTCGGATCGAGGTCGGATGACGTAGGTTGGAGGTCAACGCGCCGTCGGCGTCGAGCGATTCCACATTTTCGATGGGAATGACCGCGTTCGCCCAATCGGGAAGCGGGTCGCCGGTATCAATATATTGGGCTTGCGGGGGACGGGTGTCGAGCGTGACGGGCGACGAGGGGCCAGCGCCTTCGGTATCTTCAGCGCGGACGGCAAAGCCGTCCATGGCGGAGGCGTGGTAATGCGGCGAGGAGACCTTCGCCCAAACGGGTTCGGCCAACACGCGGCCGAGCGCGTTTTCATCGAGCGGGATAATCTCGACGCCGAGGACGCGCCACAGGCCGGATTCTTCGAGGGCTTGTTTGAGTCGCGTTTGCGCGGCGGCGAGGGGAATGTCGTGCAGGTAAACGGACATGGGTGAAAATATACCACTCAATCGTTTAACTTGGCCTTGTTGGGGATGAAGGCCCGGCGCGTGCGCGCATTGAATTTACAACCCGGCGTGAGAACATGAATGCGGAGGTCGGCCACCGCGACGGGACCGCCGTCCGCGAGCTCCGCGATGTCCGTGGCGCTCATTCCTCGCCCGTCCACGATCGTGACTCCGCCCGAGCCGGTCACTGTCACACGCGCGTCATCCTCGATGATCGCGGCGGTGTTCTCGTCCACGCCCAGGCCGATCGGACCGGGGTGCGCGGCGACGATGTAGAGCAATCTCCCGAGTCGGTCGCGTTCGCGGAAGTGCTGGTCAACTACAAAGTTTTTCGTCAACGCGAAACCGGGGACAAACTCAGCGATCTTGTTGCGCGGCGTGGGGCCGGATTTCCCGTCCGCGAACATGGTGGCGGACATCACCGCCGCGCCAGCGCTCGTCCCGGCCACGACCGCGCCGCGCGCGAAGGCTTGCTGGATGGCGGGGAGGAGAGTTGTCCCGCCGTAGAGGGAGGTCAAACGGAGTTGGAATCCGCCAGAGATGAAGATGCCCGTCGCGGAGGAGATCGAAGCGAGCTGCGCGCGTGTCCCGGCCGCGGCGCGCGTCTTGAAGTCCAAACTGCGCGCGTGGCGGGCTCCGAGGTCGCGGAATTTTTTGATGTAGAACTCGCCGGTGTCTGCGTGTGCAGAGGCTTGCGGAATGATGACGATACGCGCGGATTTCCCTCCGGCGCGCTCCACGAACTCGCGCACGACAACCGGGTTCTTCCAATTGATGTTCCCGCCTATGGGGATGAGAGTGGTCATGGGGGGTTCCTTTTTGAAGGCGGTGGATGGGCAAATTATACCGGCGACCGGTTTCATTTTAGCGGCATTGCAAGTTGGATTACTTTCCTCCTTTGTAGTGTTTCAACGGTAAAATTGGCGCATTCGGTTTATCCCACAAACGAGGCGCGTATGACAGGTAGTAAACCATCTTCCAAGCCGAAAACGGCCCGGTCGAAATCGCCCGCCAAAAAAAGCGCGGCTCCCAAACCGCCAGCCAAGCGGACGGTGGCCGCGCTGAAAGGATTGCTGGCGGAACGCGAATCGGAACTGGCGATTCTCAACAGTGTGGGCGAGGCGATGGCGCGCCAGTTGGACCTGGAGTCGATCACGCGCAACATCGGGGACAAGGTGCGCGATATTTTCCAGACCGAAGTGGCGAGCATTTTCTTCTTCGATGAAGCCAGGCAACAAGTTGAAATGGTATACAGTTACGACCGCGGCTACGTTTCCCTGCCGCCGCCTTTGCCGCTCGGCAAGGGGCTGTCGTCCAGGGTGATCCTGTCGCGCCAGCCGCTGGTGATCGGCACCTCCGAGGAGGCGGACGCGCTCCAGTCGGTGAACCTGCCCAACGCGGCCGGCGAAACCGACCTGGCCCAGTCGTGGTTGGGCGTCCCGATCATCGTGAGCGACAAAGTAATCGGCCTGGTAAGCGTGGAGGATTACAAAAAGAACGCGTACAACGAGTCGAGCGTGCGCCTGCTCTCCACACTCGCCTCCAACATGGGCGTGGCCATCCAGAACGCGCGCCTGTTCGACGAGACGCGCCGCCTGCTCAAGGAGACCGAGGAACGCAACGCCGAATTGGCGATCATCAACAATGTCCAGGAAGCGCTGGTGGCGGAACTGGATATTCAAGCGATGTACGAAATGATCGGGGAAAAAGTCCGCTCGATTTTCGACGCGCAGGTGGTGTTGATCGCCACATTCAATCATAGCGCAGGGGTGGAAAATTTCCACTTTGTATTCGAAAAAGGGGAGATGTTTCATGTGCCGCCGCGCCCGATGGACGTGATGCGCCGCTACCTGGTGAAGACGCGCCAACCGCTCTTGATCAATGAGAACTTCCCCCAGAGGGTAGCGGAACTGGGCGGACGCCCGAACGTGGTTCCCGGCACGGAACTTCCCAAGTCCCTGTTGTTTGTCCCGTTGATCGTGGGAAAGGAAGTCAACGGATATATCAGCCTGCAAAACATTGACCGTGAGCGCGCCTTCCGCGAAAGCGACGTGCGCCTGCTTTCCACCCTGGCCAATTCAATGAGCGTGGCGCTCGAGAGCGCGCGGCTGTTCAACGAGACCCAGCGTCTCTTCAAAGCCGAGCAACAGCGCGCCGCCGAATTGGCGGTCATCAGCAGTATCCAGCAGGGACTGGCCGCCGAGTTGAACTTTCAAGCCATCATTGACCTGGTGGGAGACAAATTGCGCGAGGTGTTAAACACCGGCGATGTGGGCATCCGCTGGTATGAGGAAAAGACTCATACGATCCATTACCTGTACGAGTATGAGCATGGGAAGCGCATCGCCATCCCGTCCGCGCCGCCAGTGAGCAACCTGTGGAGCCGCATGGTGGAAACGCGCCAGCCGCTGGTATTCAACACGCGCGCCGAAATGGAGTCGTTCGGCATCCAGCTGGTGCCGGGAACCGATCAGAGTTATTGCCTGGTGACCGTCCCCATCATCGGGCGCGACCGGGTCATCGGCTCGATCATCATCGAGAACTATGAGCGCGAGAACGCCTACAGCGAGTCGGAGGTGCGCCTCCTGCAAACGGTCGCCTCCAGCATGGGCGTGGCCCTCGAAAACGCCCGTCTCTTCGATGAAACCCAGCGTCTGTTCAAAGCCGAGCAACAGCGCACATCCGAATTACAGATCATCAACAGCGTGCAGGAGGTGCTGGCCTCCAAACTGGACGAGCAGGAAATTTACAACCTGGTGGGCGACCGCATCGCCAACCTGTTCGACGCGCAGACGCTTTACATCATGATCTTCGACGCGCAAAACGACATGGAATACTATCCGTTCATGGTCGAACGCGGCAAGCGTCAATACCAGGAACCGATGCCGCACGATGAGAATGGATTCTCCCCTTTGGTCATGCGGACGCGCAAGCCGGTGATGATCAATGAAAGCATGGCCGAGCGTTCGGCCGAGGTCGGTTCCATTATCCTGGCCGACGGCGAAATTTCGAAATCCGGCATTTGGGTGCCGATCATCATCCGCGATCATGTGCGCGGCGTCATCTCGGCGCAAAACATTGACCGGGAACACGCCTTCACCGAGTCGGATATCAGCCTGCTGACCACCATCGCCAACAGCATGGGCGTGGCCCTGGAAAACGCCCGCCTTTTCGAGGAAACCCAGCGCCTGCTCAAAGAGACGGCCCAGCGCGCCGAGGAATTGCAGATCGTCAACCGCGTGCAGGCCCTGCTCGATTCCCGCCTCAACCCGCAATCCATTTACGATATGGTGGGCGACAAGATTCGCGACATCTTCGACGCCCAGACCGTGGTGCTAAGCATCTACGACAAGGAAAACAACCTAACCCATTATCCCTACATCATCGAGAACGGCGCGCGCTTGTCCCAATCGCCCCTGCCCCTGGAGGAAGGCGGAGGCGGATTCGGCGGCCACGTCATTCGCACGCGCAGGCCGTTGGTGGTGAACCGCAATTTCGAGGAAGAATCCATCAAGTATCGTTCGCACAATTTGGGCGACAACCAGACGAAGGATGTGGTTGTCCGCTCCGGCGTTTGGGTTCCCTTGTTGGTGGGCGACGAGGTGAAGGGCGTTCTATCCCTGCAAAATTTGGAACGGGAAGACGCGTTCTCCAATTCAGACGTGCGCCTGCTCATCACCCTCGCCAACTCGATGAGCGCGGCCCTCGAAAACGTGCGTCTCTTCAACGAGACCCAGCGCCTGCTCAAGGAGACCGAGCAACGCGCCAGCGAATTGACCATCATTAACCGCGTGCTGGCCGGGCTGGATTCGCGCGGCGACATCCAAGCCATGTACGACCTGGTGGGCAATAAGATCAACGAGATCTTCGCCACGCATACCACCGTCTTGATGGTCTACGACCGCAAAGCCAACCAACTGATCTTCCCCTACATCATGGAGCGCGGCGTCCGCCTTCACCAGGACCCCATCCCCTTCCCCGAAACCGGAGGCGGATTCAGCGCGCACGTGATTCGCGCCGGCCAGCCCATGATGGTCAACGAAAACTTCGCGGAGGAGGCGCGCAAGTATCAGTCCGTTTTGATGGGCGAGAGCAAGGACAAAGGCATCGCCGTCAAATCGGGAGTGTGGGTGCCGCTCATGGTCGGCGACGAGGCGCGCGGCGTCATCTCCCTGCAAAACCTGGAACGCGAACACGCCTTCAAAGAATCCGATGTGCGCCTGCTCTCCACCCTCGCGAACTCGCTCGGCATCACGCTCGAAAACGCCCGTCTCTTCGACGAGACCCAGCGCCTGCTCAAAGAGACCGAGCAACGCGCCTCCGAACTCGCCATCATCAACAGCGTACAGAAGAGTCTCGTCTCCAAGCTCGACCTGCAAGCCATCATTGAACTGGTGGGAGAAAAGATCTGGCAAATCTTCGATTCGCAAGTGGTGGTCATCTCGTTGTATTCCTCGCGGGATCGAACCATTGAGCATCGCTACATCCTGGAGCGCGGCGAACGAATTTACCTGGACCACCCCCTGCCCGTGGACCCCATGCGGGAACACGTGATCAAGATGCGCCAATCCTGGCTGATCAACGAAAACTTCCGCCAAGCCGCCGAGGAATTGGGGACGAGTTACAAAATTGTCGGCGAAGAACCAAAATCCCTGCTCTTTGTTCCGCTGATCGTGGGCCAGGAAGTGACCGGCGTCGTCAGCCTGCAGAATCTCGATCACGAACACGCTTTCGCCGCCTCCGACGCGCACCTGCTCCAGACCATCGCCAACGGCATGAGCGTGGCCATCGAAAACGCCCGCCTCTTCGACGAGACCCAGCGGCTCTTCCACGCCGAGCGCCAGGCGCACGAACAGGCCGAAACCCTGCGTTCCATCGCGCACGCCCTCAACGCCTCGCTCAGCCTTTCGGATGTCTTCAACCTGGTGTTGACCGAGATTCAAAAAGTCATCCCCTACGACAGCGCCGCCATCTTCGAGGTGCAAAACAACCGCCGCACCTTCGTGGCCGGACGCGGCTTCGAAAATCTCGACGAATTGTTGGGCCTCAAATTCGAATTCAATCCGCAGGACGACGAGATCGGATACCGCGTCTCGCGTACCCTCCAACCGCTCATCCTTGACGACGCGACGGCCACCTACCCCCAATACTTCGGCGTCGGCCCGCACGCCAGGGCGGAGATCCGCAGTTACATGGGAGTCCCGATCATCTTCAACAATGAAATGATCGGCATGATCACGCTCGCCAAACGCGAAGAAAAGTTCTATCACGAGGAATACGGCAAACTCGCGCTGGCCTTCGGCGCGCAAGCCGCCACGGCCTTGAACAACGCCCGTCTCTTCGAGGAGGCCAATCGCCGCGCCCGCGAGACCGCCGTGCTGAACGAGGTGGGACGCGACGTTTCCTCCACCCTCGAACTTTCCGCCGTGATGGACAAGATCGCCACCCACGCGCGCGACCTGCTCTCCGCCTCCACCAGCGCCATCTACCTGCCCGACAAGGAAGGCCGCACGTTCCGCGCCATCGCCGCGAAGGGCAAGATCGCCGAAGAGATCATGGCCGATACGGTCCATTCCGGCGAAGGCATTATCGGCACGCTGGCCCAACAGGGACGCGGCGAATTCATCAACGACACCAACGCCGACCCGCGCACCGTCCAGATTCCCGGAACCGCCATGGTCAGCGAGGAGCGATTGATGGTCACGCCCTTGCTCACCGCGCAAAAAGTGATCGGCATGATGGCCGTCTGGCGCGAAGGCGGCGCGCCCTTCAACCAGGCCGACTTTGGTTTCTTGGAGGAACTCTCCCTCCAGGCGGCCATCGCCATCAAGAACGCCAATTACGTCAACCAGGTCAAACAGCGCGTCGCCGAACTCGACATTCTCAACAGCGCCAGCGAGGCCATGTCCAAGGTGTTGGATGTCAAGACCGTCACGCGCATCATCGGCGACAAAGTGCGCGACATCTTTACCGCCGACTCGGTCATCATCACCCTGCTCGACCACCCCACCCTGCTCGACCACCCCACCCAGCTCATCCATCACTATTACGTCTACGACAAAAAAGAGGGCGGCTACATAGATTACCTGAAACCCTTCCCGCTTGGCACCGGCATCACCTCTAGGGTGATTCAAACCCGCATGCCTCTCAACCTCGGCACCCTCGAAGAGCAGACCGCCAATGGAGGCTATGTCGCTCCCGAACTCTTCGAGAACGCCAAGGGAGTCCAATACACCCAATCGTGGATGGGAGTCCCGATCATCGTAGGCGACAAAGTGGTGGGAGTGGTGAACGTTCAAAGTTACAAGGAACACGCCTACACCGAGGACGATCAGCGCCTGCTCCAAACCCTCTCCGCCAACATGGGCGTCGCCATCGAAAACGCGCGCCTCTTCGACGAGACCCAGCGCCTCCTCAAAGAGACCGAGCAACGCAACGCCGAGCTCCAGATCATCAACGGCATCGGACAGGTGCTGACCCGCCAGCACGACCTCGCCACCGTGATAGACCTGGTAGGCGACAAACTGCGCGAGATCGTCGGCGAGGACAACGTGGGCATCGGCCTCTACGACCCCAAGACTCGCGTCGTCACCACACAATACGTCTACAAAAAAGACGAACGCCTGCAAACGCCCTCCTTCGTGATGAACGACTTCACCCTCAAAGCCGCCATGCAGGGGAAATCGTTGGTATTCAATAAATTTTCCCCGCGCCTGTGGGCGCGCCTCGGCCCGCAAATGTCCGTGGACGGGCAGATCCCCAAATCGGCGGTCATGGTCCCCCTGGTCGTGGGCAAAACCCTGGTCGGCGGAATCAGCGTCCAAACCTTCGACCGCGAAAACGCCTACAGCGAATCCTTCGTCAAATTGCTCGAAGCCATCGCCTCCAACATGGCCACCTCCATCCAAAACGCGCGCCTCTTCGAAGAGACCAAACAACGCGCCGCCGAACTGGCTGTCGTCAACACCGTCAGCAACGCGCTGGCCGGCGCCCTCGACCTCAACACCGTCATCGAGCTGGTCGGCGAACAGATTCGCTCCGCCTTCCACGCCGACATCGCCTACGTGGCCCTGCTCGACGACGCCCGCCAAACCATCCACTTCCCCTACCAGTATGGCGAAGAACTAAGCTCCATCGCCCTCGGACGGGGACTCGTCAGCAAAGTCATCGAGGGCAAACAATCCATCCTCATCAACCGCGATATCGAAAAACGACGCGTCGAACTCGGCGTCACCTTCGCCGGCCAACGCCGCGCCCGCGCCTACCTGGGCGTTCCCATCTTCCTCGGCGGCGAAGCCATCGGCATCCTCAGCGTGCAAAGCGAAAAACAAGAAAACGCCTTCACCGAAAACGATCAACGCCTGCTCGAAACCATCGCCGCCAACGTGGGCGTGGCCATCCAAAACGCGCGCCTCTTCGAGGAAGCCGAACAAGCCCGCCGCGCCGCCGAGGAAGCCAACCACGCCAAGAGCGCCTTCCTCGCCAACATGAGTCATGAACTGCGCACGCCGCTCAACGCCATCGTCGGCTTCACGCGCATCGTACGCCGCAAAGCCGAAGGCGCTCTGCCCGAAAAACAACTCGACAACCTCGACAAAGTTCTCACCTCCAGCGAACACCTGCTCAACCTCATCAACACCGTGCTGGACATCGCCAAAATCGAAGCCGGGCGCATGGAAGTGCAGGCCTCCAACTTCAGCATCGAAGCCCTCAGCGAACAATGCCTCACCACCGCCCAACCGCTCATCAAACCCGGCGTGCGCCTCGAACGCGACTTCGCCCCCATCGCCACCATCATCCACTCCGACCAGGACAAGATCAAACAGATCATCCTCAACCTGCTCAGCAACGCCGCCAAATTCACCCAAACCGGGTACGTGCGCCTGAGCATTCGCAGCAACCCCACCCATCTCACCCTGGCCGTCAGCGACACCGGCATCGGCATCAACAAAGAAGCCCTCGACCGCATCTTCGAGGAATTCCAACAAGCCGACACCAGCACCACGCGCAAATACGGCGGCACTGGCCTGGGACTTTCCATCAGCCGCAGCCTCGCCCGACTCCTCGGCGGCGAACTGACCGCCGTCAGCGAACCGGGCCAGGGCGCGACCTTCACCCTCACCATCCCCATCCACTACGGCGACGCGAACGCCGCTTCGCGCGACCCCGCGCGGGGTCAAACCAAAGAAGCGGACGCGTCCCCCCAACCGGCCGGACAACCCCGCAAACTCGTCCTCGTCATTGACGACGACCCCGACGCCGTCTACCTCCTGCAAGAGAGCCTCAGCCCAGCCTACGAGATCGTCGGCGCGCGCACCGGCATGGAGGGACAGCAAAAAGCGCGCGAACTCCACCCGCGCGCCATCCTGCTCGACATCATGATGCCCGACAAGGATGGCTGGCAAGTGTTGCACGACCTCAAACAAGACCCCCACACCCGCGGCATCCCCGTCATCCTCCTCACCATCGTGGACAAAAAAGCGCTCGGCTTCCGACTGGGCGCATCGGCTTATCTATTGAAACCGCTCGATCCCGAAGCGGTGATGGACGCGCTCCAGCGGGTCACCCAGCAGGAAGGTCGCCCCGCGCGACACGTTCTCGTTGTGGACGATGATCCGCTCGTGGCCGATATGCTCCGCCAGATCCTGCCGGAAAAAGACTTCGCCCTCGAGTCCGCGCTGGATGGCATGGCCGGGCTGGAAGCCATCGCCCATCGCCGGCCCGACGTGATCCTGCTCGATTTGATGATGCCGCGCCTCGACGGGTTCAGCGTGATCCAACAATTGAGGCAAAACCCTGGAACCCAAGACCTGCCCATCATCGTTATTAGCGCAAAAGAACTGACCGCCGAAGAGTCGACGCGCCTGAAAGAAAGCGCCGCCTACGTGATGCGCAAACAGGGCTTCGACAGCGAACGCCTGCTGCGCGAGATCAACAAGGCGTTGGAGACGAACAAATGAAAACCATTTTGATCGTGGAAGACACCGAACTCAACATTGACCTGCTCACCCAACTGTTGGAGGACGACTACAACATCCTCGCCGCCGCCGACGGCGAACAGGGCGTGAGCATGGCCGAAAAACACCGCCCCGACCTGATCTTGATGGACATTGCCCTGCCCGTTTTAGATGGATACGAAGCCACCAAACGCATCAAGGCGAACCCCGCGCTCAAATCCATTCCCATCATCGGCCTCTCGGCCCACGCCATGAGCGGCGACGCCGAACGCGCCCTCTCCGCCGGCTGCGAAGACTACCTCACCAAGCCGCTCGACGACAGACTGTTGATGGAAAAGTTGAAAAAGTTTTTGGGATAGATTTTTCTTCGTCATTGCGAGGGCGATGCTCTCTCGCCCGAAGCAATCCCCGCGTTCGAGGAGATTGCTCACTTGCGCCTGGCGCAAGTACAGGTGTCGTCGGAAAGAACACCCTCCTCGCCATGACGGGAGAACGGAGCCTACATGACCGACCGCCCCAGAATCCTGATCGTGGACGACGAAGCCTACAACGTGGATTACCTCGAACAGGAACTCGAAGACCTCGAATACGAAACCCTCGCCGCATCCAACGGACTGGAAGCCCTCCACATTGTGGAAACCCTGCTCCCCGACCTGATCTTGCTCGACATCATGATGCCGGTCATGGACGGTTTTGAGGTCCTCACGCGTCTCAAGGCCTCGCCCGTCACGCGCGACATTCCGGTCATCATCATCTCGGCCATGAGCGACCTGCAAAGCGTGGTCAAAGGCGTGCAAAAGGGCGCGGAGGATTATCTCCCCAAACCGTTCGAGCCGGTGTTGCTCAAAGCGCGCATCGCGGCCTGCCTCGAAAAGAAAAGCCTGCGCGACCAACAGCGCAAACTCCTGCACACCTTTGCCACCCCGCAGGTGGCCGAAGAACTGCTCGCCAGCGGATTCACCCTGGGCGGCAAGAACATCACCGCCTCCATCATGTTCGTGGACATTCGCTCCTTTACCACCATCAGCGAAAAACATTCGGCCGCCGAAACCATCGAACTGCTCAACGATTATTTCGCCACCATCTTCGAGCCGATCGCCCGCCACGGCGGGATCGTCAACAACATCATGGGCGACGGGATGATGGCGGTCTTCGGCGCCACCTCCAAACGCGACGATTACCGCGAACAGGCAGCCCGCGCCGCCATAGACATTCTCAACGTGCTAAAAGCCTTCAACGAACGACAGGCCGCGGCCGGAAAGGTGCAGATCCAAATCGGCATCGGCATCGCTTCGGGCGAACTATTGGCCGGATACGCCGGAACGCAGCATCGCGCCGCCTACACCTGCATCGGCGACACGGTGAACCTGGCCTCGCGGTTGGAGAGTCACACCAAGGAGGCGCGCCGGCCCATCATCGTCGAAGGCGTGACGCGTGCCGGTTTGCCGGAAACGATCAAGGTGGAGTCGCTGGGCGAGGCGTTGCTGCGCGGCAAGTCCCAGCCGGTCGAGGTCTTTGCGGTGCTTCCGGGATAAACCTGCCCGGCGAAATCCTGTCTTCATGACATTTGTTACTGACCGGGCGGGACGTTTCTTTGTAGAATGGACACGAAGAGAAACCTCATGGCAAAAATCGAACGCTCCGAACTCCACGCCATTCTCCAGGTGGTGGAAGAATCCTTCCCGCACGATTTGTGCAATACCTGCGAGTGTTTTTTGGGTTACCTGGCCCAGCTCCGCATCGACTCGAACCCCGCAGACAAGTCGGTCTTTTTTCCCTACAAAGTGGAGCGCAAGGACATGCACAAATGCCTCGGCTGTGAGCCGTGTCCGCCCGGCGAGTTGTACGCCGAGTACATGAAAGAGAAGCAAAACCTCATCGGGCTCTAGCGCGTCGCCCGCCCATTCGCCGAAAGGAGATTGCCATGTTCGACCACCGAAAAGAAGCGCGCAAAAAACTGATCAAGTTCACGCCGGTCTACAAAGTTCACGTGGTCAACCCCAAGAGTCTGCTCGGCTACCTGGTGGATTTGACCCTAGGCGGGGCGAGGGTGGAAGGCGAACATTCGGCAGAGGTGAACCAAAAGATGACCATCTCCATCGAGTTCCCCGCCGACCTGCCAGACATCCCGTCCGCGCCCATCGCTCTTGCGGCACGCGTCGCCCGTTGCGCCCCCAGCGACGAAAGCCCGACCCTATTCAACCTGGGCTTCGAATTCGTCAACCTCACCCCCGAGCAGACGAAGGTCATCGAGGCGATCATCGAACGGTACGCGTTTCGGAGGGAGGAGTAGATGGTAAAATGTAATTATCATGCGCACACGAACCACAGTCGCGACAAAAAGAAAATACAACGTTCTAGACGTAAAGTCCGCCAAGAAGGTAGCAACCTTCTGGCTGGAGCGCGCCAAACTGGAAAATGCAATTGTATTTGGCCTGCCAGAAGTGGATGACCGCTATCACATTTGGCGCGTGCCGCTGGTGGGAATTTCATCGCACGACAGAATCGGCGAAGTTGTAATTGACGCATATACATCCCTGATCATCGAAGATAAATCCACCAATCCCGACGTGCTTGAATCGCGTTTGCTGGGGAGAAACGGCCACAAAAAACCAAAACCCAAAAAACATAACGGAACGTACGTTTTATCGTCCCTCCGAAACACAATCGCCCAAGGCGACAGCGAAGAACTCTTGCAGGAACTCCCAGCGGGAAGCGTGAATTTAATCTTTACTTCTCCCCCTTATTACAACGCCCGCCCCGAATACACTGATTACGTGACTTACGAAGAATACCTGTTAAAAATCCGCAAGATCATTCAAAACGCGCATCGGGTCTTGGCGGAGGGTTGTTTCTTCGTGATGAACGTCTCGCCTGTGCTGGTGCGCCGCGCCAGCCGAAGCGAAGCCTCACGCCGAATTGCCGTCCCTTTCGATATGCACAGGCTTTTCATCGAAGAAGGCTACGATTTCATAGACGACATCTTATGGGAAAAGCCCGAAGGCGCGGGATGGGCGACAGGTCGCGGACGACGTTTCGCCGCAGACAGAAATCCCCTGCAATACAAGCCTGTTCCAGTCACTGAATATGTTTTGGTTTATCGTAAACATACCGACAAGTTGATTGACTGGAATATTCGCGCTCACCCCGACAAGGAAACCGTGAAAGCGTCAAAAGTTGGGGGCGACTACGACCGCACAAATATCTGGAGACTGACGCCCGCGCACGACCCGCGCCACCCCGCGATTTTTCCCGTTGAATTAGCTGAAAAGGTGATTCGATATTATTCCTTCAAAGGCGATGTTGTGCTTGACCCATTTGCAGGTATCGGAACTGTTGGTAAAGCGGCAGTTAAACTTGAACGTCGGTTCGTTCTGCTGGAACAAAATCCAAAGTACATTTCCATCATTCGAGAAGAAGCAAAGTCCTGGCTTGGAAAAGAAGCAAAGCAGGTTCACACAATCAACTGCGCGCCGATTGACGCAGAAAACATGCTGTTTTGAGAGATACCATGACCACCAATAAAATCCAACCTAATTCCCTGATTGAGTTGATTTCAGCGGCCGATTTGGATTTGGTTAGCGCCAGTGGAAGCCGATTTGTAGAACAGATTGGGTTGGATGTTGTGCGCGGCGTTGTGATGGATATTCTCACTGGGAAGAATTTACGCGACTCAACCGAGTCGTTGACGCGCCGGAGAATTGCCATATTAAATCTGGCGATGATCGAGTTGTTCATCAAAGGCTCTGCTCTCTCGAAAGATTTCGCCGCCCAACTTCCTCAATCTGGCGCCGCCATTCTTGCAAAAGGAAGGATACCCAAAAACGAGCGCATACTCGCTCAATGGGTTATTGGACTGACCGGCAAAGCGTTTCAAAATGTCCTGCGAGACGATCCCGATGCGCTTGCAGAGTACAGGGACAAATACATCCAGACGTGCGAGGAAGTCATCGCTACGCGCGAAATGCAGAAAGGCTCTTTGAGAGGAGAAGTCACATTCAACGGGAAGCAAAAGGCGCGAATCAACTGGCTTTGGATGACGTATCTAATGAGCGCGGTCGGCGCTCAGACGCTTTCTATTCGGGGGTCGGAAAAAGCGTCCTACGGAAAACTCTTTGAAAAATTGGTTCTGGGTTCCTTGCTTCATATTCTGGGTTTCAAGCATATTCCTACTCCCCCGCAAGAATACGAAAAAGTCTTTTGGCTTTCATCACGTAATGAAAAACGCGAGAGCGACGCCACCTTGCTCTACAAATTGGGTCAGGGCGTTCGTTTTGACATCGGGTTTATCGGAAGGGGCAATCCTGAAATTTCGCTCGACAAAGTGACTCGCTTCGAACGCGAAATTTCATTGGGTCGTTCCAAGTTCTTCATGGCGACCATCATTCTCGTTGACCGAATTGGGGCAAACAGTCGAATTGAGCGTATGGCACAAGACGTGCAAGGCACGATCATTCAGATGAGCGCGGGATATTGGCCGAGACAGGTTGCCCAGGTTTTGAATCAATCCATCGGTTTCAAACATGAAATTCTTGGAACGGACGACAACGCAACCGAGAAATTCCTGCGAAAAGCAATGCGAAAAGTACCGATTGAGCAATTTATCGGATTATCGAAGGAATTTGGGAATCACTATGTAAAAGAAGAACAAGAGCAATACGCGTTGTACAATGAAGACTCCGAAGAAGAATAACCAATAGAGGGTTTTATGAAAGTCTTCCTCTCCTCCACCTACACCGACTTGACCGAACATCGCAAAGCCGCGCATGACGCGCTGGAGCAGTTGGGTTTGCACGTCATCTGGATGGAAGCCTTCGGCGCGCGCCCCGAAGAATCAACCAAAGCATGTTTGGATGAAGTTGCCGAATGCGAATTGTTTGTCGGCATTTACGCTCACCGCTACGGATATATCCCTGTAGGTTCAAGCGTCTCCATCACCGAGCAGGAATTTGACCACGCAAAGAAACTTGGTAAACCCATTTTTGGCTTTATCGTTGACGATGATTTCATCTGGCATCAAAAACATTGGGAGCATGACAAGAAATCCAAACTCGACGCTTTTCTAACCAAAGCCAAAACACAGCCCGTTGATTTTTTCACCACGCCAGACAACCTGGCGCAAAAAATCGCATCATCCATTGGGCGTTATCTCGCTGAACGCCAGGCAGAGGAAGCCGCGCGGCAGGCTGAAATCAATGTTTCGGTGGGCGGCAACTTCAACGGCAATCTCATCGTTGGCAATCAAAACGCCGCTTCCATTTCCAATCGTCAATCTGAAATCGAAAATCGCAAATCCCCCTCTGGCAACACCCTCCCCCAACTCGGCTTCTTCGTCGGTCGCGAGAAAGAACTTGCCA
>CAZVAX010000001.1:107972-109737 GCA_964625215.1 uncultured Anaerolineaceae bacterium
GGCAACACCCTCCCCCAACTCGGCTTCTTCGTCGGTCGCGAGAAAGAACTTGCCATCATCCAATCCGCCCTCTCCCCCGACTCCCGCACCTGGGGCGCCCTCATTGACGGGCCTGGCGGCATCGGCAAGACCGCGCTCGCCATCAAAGCCGCGCACGACGCGCCAGCGGAACTCTTCGAGCGCAAGATCTTCATCACCGCCAAAGTGCGCGAACTGACTGCCGAAGGCGAAGCCAAACTGACCGACTTCACCCGCCCGACCTACCTCGCCATGCTGGACGAACTGGGCAAGGAATTGGGCGCGGACGGACTCGAAAAACTCGCGCCCGATGAGCGTCCCAACGAACTGCGCCTCGCGCTAGCGGGCAAGAAGGCGCTGATCATCTTCGACAACTTGGAAACCCTGCCAGAAGAAGAACGCACGCGCCTGTTCCAATTCCTCTCGCGCCTGCCCGAAGGCAACAAAGCCATCGTCACCTCCCGCCGCCGCACCGACGTGGACGCGCGCATCGTGCGCCTCGACCGCCTCGCCCGCGACGAAGCCCTGCAACTCATCGCCGAACTCGCCGCCAAATATCCGCGCCTCGCCCGCGCCTCGCAAAAAGAGCGCGAAGACCTGTACGAGATCACGCAGGGCAACCCGCTCTTCATCCGCTGGATCGTGGGGCAGTTGGGGCGCGCAGGCTCGCAGTGCCGCACCATCGCCGACGCCTGCGCCTTCATTGACAAAGCTCCCAAAGGGAACGACCCGCTCGAATACATCTTCGGCGACCTGCTGGAGACCTTCACCGCCGACGAGACGAAAGTCCTCGCTGCGCTGACGTATTTCAGCCTGCCCGCCAAACTCAAGTGGATCGCGGAGATGACCGCCCTGCCTGCACGCGCCGCCGAGACCGCGCTGGAAGATCTGACCGACCGCTCCATCCTGACCTCTGACCTGCCCAAGCAAACCTACATTTTGCCCCCGCTGACAGCGAAATTCATCCGCACGCGCCGCCCCGAAGCCGTGACCCAAACAGGCGACGCCCTCACCCAGCGTGCCTACGCTCTCGCCCAGCAATACGGCGGAACACGCAGAGACTACGAAAAGTTCCCTATGCTGGATGCCGAATGGGACTTCATCTCCGCCGCCCTGCCGCATTTGCTGATGGGCGACAACGGCCGCCTGCAAGCGGTCTGCAATCAACTCAACTTTTTTCTCGAATTCACGGGCAGATGGGATGACCTAATTTGGCTTTCAACTGAAGCCGAATCGCGCGCACTTGCCGCCAATAATAAAGAGGATGCAGGCTGGCGGGCATTTTGGGCGGGATGGGTTTACTATCATCGTAACCAACCTGCCGAAGTATTGGCGTGCGCCGCCCGCGCCGCCGAATACTGGCAGGACAGCATACCGAGCAACAAAGCGGCTGCCATTCGTTTGCGTGGAACTGGTCTTGAAATGCAGAAGGACTTCCCTGCCGCCATTGCTGTCTACCGTGAAGTATTGGAAATCCACCATTCCATCTCCGCCGAAAGCACAAATGTCTCCAACGCGCTTATCGATCTTGCCTTAGCGGAAAAAGCAATCAAAGAATATGATTCCGCCGAGCGCGATTATCGCGAAGCCCTGCGCATTGCGAAGATTATCAAAGACGATGAACGTGTTTCTAATATCACAGGCAACCTTGCGCTACTCGCCCTCGACCGCGAGCAGTGGGCGGAAGCCGAGTCCCTCGCCCGCGAAGCCCTCGCGCTGGCAGAAAAAGTCGGGCGGCAGGAGTTGA
>CAZVAX010000002.1:0-95483 GCA_964625215.1 uncultured Anaerolineaceae bacterium
CCCTCCACATCGTAGACCCACACGCCCTCCGCGCGTTCGATCACCACATCCAAGGGATGATAGTTGTGCGCGCCATATTGTTCTTCCAATGCAATAAATTCTTTGGTATTCATCATGTAATCCTAAAAAGGCAGAGAACAGAGAGCAGATTACTAATCTCTAATCATCTGCTCTCTACTCATCTTAATTACGCTACGCCAAACAATCGGGCTAGGATGGCTTTTTGCGCGTGGAGGCGGTTGTGCGCCTGCGGGAAAATGACCGAGTGTGGGCCGTCGGCCACCTCGTCGGTCAGTTCCTGGTTGCGGTGCGCGGGCAGGCAGTGCATCACGATCACATCCTTATCCGCTTCGCCCACCAGTTTGGCGTTGACCTGGTAAGGCGGGAAAACAAACTCGCGTTTGGCGGTCTCCTCCTCCTGACCCATCGAAGTCCACGTGTCGGTGTAGATGACATGCGCCTTCTTCACGGCCTCATGCGGGTCGCGCAGGAATTTGAATTTCGAGCCGGTTTCCTTGGCGATCTTCTTGGCGATGGCAATCGCATCGGGGTTGAGGTCGTACCCTTCGGGGCTGGCAAGGGTGAAATTCCACCCAAGTTTGGCGGAAACGTGCATCAGCGAAACGGCCACATTGTTACCGTCGCCCACATACGCGACGTTCAATCCCTCAGCGTGTTTGCCGAATTTCTCGCGGATGGTGAGCGCGTCGGCCATTCCCTGGCAGGGATGATTGTAGTCGCTCAGGCCGTTGACAACGGGAATCGCGGACCACTTCGCCAATTCCACAACGTGAGCGTGATCGAAAACGCGCGCCATCAGGGCGTGGACATATCCCGAAAGCACGCGCGCCACATCCGCGATGGACTCGCGTTTACCGAGGCCGATCTCGCTGGGCGAGAGGTAGAGAGCGTCGCCGCCGCAGTGACGCATGGCCATGTCAAACGAGACGCGCGTCCGCAGGCTGGGCTTCTGGAAGATCATGCCCAACACCTTCCCTTGAAAGATAGGCTTGTTGCCTTTCTTGAAATACTGCTTCTTGAGTTTGCTGGCGAGATTGAGCAGGTCTTTTATTTCTTCGCTGGAATAGTCCGAGATGGCGAGAAAGTCTTTCATGGGTAAAACTCCTTGGGGATTTTGGCCACGAAGAACGCGGCGCCGCAATTTCTTGCGATATTGGCAGTCGTTGCGGTTCAAACATTTGCAATTTCCCCGAAAGTATATCATGCAGGCAGTATGCCCCACAGTGTCAAAATGTCGCCGAAAGGGTGACATGTGTAACGAGGGAGGCTGTCAACCAATGTTGCGAATACCCCATCGCCCTTCCAGCGCATTAAAACAATAAGACACCGGAACGGAGCCGCGCCGCGTTTCCCGGTGTCCCTGCCGATTGCCAAATCCGCCGGGCTAACGCGGTTGACTCAGGTACACCATGCCGGTGCGACTGCTGTACGCCGCCCAGATTACCTTGCCCTCCACCCTAAATTCATCCAGCATAATGGAGCGGCCATCTCCAGCGGTTTGCTCGATGAAACTGGTCTTGCCATCCGGCAGGCGCGTCGCCTTGACTTGGCCATTCTCGGTATTGCCGGTTTTGAGGTAGTGTTCAAGCGCTCGATGGATGATCTGCTTCTCTTCGGACATCATGTTACGCCTCAATTCTGGTCGCTTTGGGCGACAAAAGATGGTGCAATTCATACTCCGCTTGCGCGGGCGTGATGGATAGGGAGTAGCCCCACTCCCCTATCAGGGTTTGCTGGGTGCGCCTCAGAACAACCTGGTCGTAATCGTTCAACGACTTCACCTGGCGGAAATTGGACAGCCCGCGTATGACGCGGCAGAGCGACTCGGCGCGGCCATCCTTTAACCAATTTATGAGCAAGAGTTTGCGCTCATGCCGATCCGCCGGGAGCGATTCGCCGGGGCCGGAGAGGATCTTCAACAAACGCGGAAATTCGCGGTCCGGCGTGGGAGGTCGCAGGCGCGTCCCCAATTGTTCATCCTCCGGAACCCAGATGGTCAGGTCGCCGATCTGGACGGCGTAATACGTCAAGGTGGGACCATACAAGGTCCGTTCCTCAATCTGAATGACCTTTCCAAGTCCATAGGTGCAATGCACCACCACATCTCCAACACGGAAGTTCATGCCGCTCTCCTTTGCGTTTCCGAAAAAAACGAACGCCAGCCTGACAAAAGGACTGGCGCCCGGAACCGGTCGATATTGGGAAGCAACGTGATTATATCATCGAACCAATCCCCTCCGGGAGCGTCGCTTCGTCGTTGCTAATGAAATCAAACACCTGATGAACAGGACGGTAGATAAGTGTGCTGGATAGCGGAACTACTTCTCCAAGAGGATGTTATCTTTCCGGCTGTCGTATTCCTGTTTCGAGATCATGCCTGCGTTGAGAAGATGCTGGTTTTTTGCCAGTTGTTCCTCGTTGCTGCCCAATTGCCTGGAATTATACGTGGTAGCGGAATCGAGAATCATATTGTGTCGGTTGGCGGCTTTCTGGCCAGCCAGGAACAGCGACACATACACAATCAACAGCAGAACGCCGACGCACACCCCTTGCGGTAGGGGATAGCCGGGAGTATGTTGCGTCGAATGATCCTCACAATGACAACGCAACAATTTCTTATTCCACGATTACGCCGTCCAGGTTTTCCTCCGGTTCGGGGAAGCGCATGTCCAGTTTTTTGAGAGTCTCTGCCAACACAGTCGAGATGACCAGATCGCGATACCACTTGCGGTTGGACGGAACGATATACCACGGCCCGTGCTCCGTGCTGGTTTTGGCGAGCGCGTCTTCATAAGCCTTCATGTACTCCGGCCAAAGTTTGCGCTCTTCCAGGTCGCCGAGGCGGAACTTCCACTGCTTCGTCGGGTCGGCGAGACGGGCTTCGAGACGCGCCTTTTGTTCGTCGCGGTCAATGTGCAGGAAGAATTTCAGGATGGTCGTGCCGGTATCGGCGAGATGACGCTCGAAGGCGTTGATCTGATCGTAGCGTTTCTTCCACGTTTCGCGCGGGACGATATTGCGGACGCGCGCCGCCAGCACATCCTCGTAATGACTGCGGTTGAAGATGACCATCTCGCCTCGCCCCGGGACCACTTTGTGGACGCGCCAAAGATAATCGTGATCCAACTCCTCCTCGGTCGGGACTTTGAACGAGGCGACGCGCACACCCTGCGGGTTGACTCCATCGAAAACGCGCCGGATAACGCCGTCCTTGCCGCCTGTGTCCATGGCTTGGAGAACGATCAGGATTTTGTGTTTGTGTTCGGCAAAGAGAAGTTCCTGAAGTTCCTCCAGTTTCGCGTTCAACTTCCCCACCTCCGCGAGACCTTCTTCCTTGCCGCCCTTGAAATCGCCTTTGTCGTTCGGGTCCCACTTGGAGAGATCCACCTTCGTTCCAGGTTTGACGAGGTATTGGTTCATCGGTCGCTCCTTAATCGCTCGCCTTACATAGTACCGCGAGATTTATCTCGCTTGGGCCGGGCAACATAAATGTTGCGGCACGAAAAAACCGCACAAGGCGAGTTAGTCATTCTCAACTCGGCGCGAAAAGCGCGGGCAATTTGAAACATAATCTGGCTCAGAAATTTCCTTCGACAGCAACTCATCGCGCAGCGGCGCAAGCGCCTGTTCCCGTAAAGGAAGCACGCCCGCCCAGATCGGCAGGGCGTAGTCGTCCGCGTCGTCGCCGGGCGGACCGGCGCGAACCTTGGCGGAGGCTTCGTTTATCTTGATGGCGACCACGCGCGTGGCCTTCATCTCTTTTTCGTTTGGCCGCCGCGCCTCCCGCCAGCGACCGGGAATCAGGTGTTCCACAATCGCTTCGAGCGCGGCCATCTTTTCCTGCTCGTCGGTCACCGCGCGGCCTCTGCCAAACAACACCACCGACCGATAGTTGATCGAGGAATGAAAGACCGAGCGCGCCAACACCAATCCATCCACGATAGTCGCTTCCACGCAGATCGGGCGACCAGCCTCCACGTGTTTGAGCAGGCGGCTAGCCAGCGCGCCGTGCAACATTATTTCATCGCCCATACGCGCAAAGTTGATGGGAATCACAAAAGGTTGCTCGCCTTCCGCGAACCCGACGTGACAGATCAGGGCCTCGTCGAGAATTTGGTAGATCGTCTCGCGGTCGTAATGTCCGCGCTTGGGGAGGCGGTTGAGGCGGGTCTTTTCGGTTGGTTCAAATTGGGTCATACCGCATCCTGTCCACTAACGAATCCGTCCATCCGTTCTTCATCCGTTTACAACCTTCTTCCAATACCTCTGCAACCCGTCCGCGCTCATGCCCAGCGGATTGGCGAGAGCGTAGGCTTTCACAACGTCTTCGTTTAAACCTTGCTGGCGTCCTTCCTCCT
Source organism: uncultured Anaerolineaceae bacterium (assembly GCA_964625215.1). Lineage (GTDB taxonomy): Bacteria > Chloroflexota > Anaerolineae > Anaerolineales > Villigracilaceae > Denitrolinea. The sequence goes on from CAZVAX010000002.1 coordinate 4,380, forward strand.
CGATCCAGGCGGTGAAACTGGCGCGCAGTTCCTCCACGGGCGGGTCAGAGGGCATGGTTTGTTCGAGCCAACGCTCGGCGGAGTCGAGTTCCTTTTCCACTTCGCGCAGTTGCCATTCGGGGTCGTCGTAGAGGCCGAAGTGGGTGGGGGCGATGCGCGCGAATTTTTGTTTGCGCAGAAGCGCCAGGGTGGCGCGCCATTTTTCGATGTGCAGTTCGGGCGGCGGCATCGGCACGCGCAGATACTGAAAACCCGGAATGCGGACTCCGCCCACGTCGCCACTGAAGCAGACGTCTTCAAAGAGGTAAACGTGATGATGTTCCGCATGCCCCGGCGTAGACAGCGCCAGGAAGCGCAGACTCCCAATGCGAATCTCTTCCGCGTCGTTCACCGCATGAAGTTGATTCTGCGGCACGGACAGGAATTCACCCCACAGCGCCTCCATCCGCTCCCCGTAGATGCGCGCCGCGGAGGCGAGCAGTTTCTCCGGGTTGAGCAGGTGCGGCGCGCCGACTGGATGCACGTACACCTGCGCGCCGTAGCGCGCGAGACGTCCCGCCGCGCCGGCGTGGTCGAGGTGAATGTGCGTAAGCAGGACGTGAGTCACATGGGAGAGAGATAACGCGTGGGCGCGCAGACCCGCTTCGAGCGACGCGAGAGTCGAGCCGGGTCCGCTTTCCACGAGTACGACCGCGTCACGGTCGCGAATCAAGTACGAGGCGATGGCGTGAGTCTGGTTTTGAAAATTTAAGTCGAGGGTGTGTATTGGGATTGCCATTGAGGTCGGAACTCCTGGGTCGGGGCCGTTTTCGCGAAAGCCGCAAGCGCCTGCGAGAGGTCGGCGTCGCAATAGATCGGGCAGACCGGCACGCCGCGTTCGGTCAGCGCGCGAACGAGGGATTCGCTTCCGGGCGTGTGTCCGCCAAACGACTCGGCCATGAGCAGAATCACCACCGGGCGCAGGTGACGACGCTGGAGATCGTCCACCGAGGCGAGCAATTCCTTGCGCGCCGAGGGCGTGATTAGCACCACGCCGCTCCCGCTGGGAAGTTGCGGAGCCTGCATGGCAGTGACGCCCGCCAGCGAGGTGTAACCGTCGGCGTCGAGATAGGCCAGCGTTTCGAGGATCTTGGATTCCTGCCGTTCGCTCCGTTCCGCCGGAATGACGGTGTAGGCGCGCCCCGCGGCCACCAACCCAACCGAACGTTTTTGCTGAATGTAATAATGCGCCAGCGAAGCCGTGATGCTGATGGCGTATTCCAACGTGGAGGGCGGAAGACGGAATTTGGGGCGGCGGCCAAACAGCCAGCCTTCCGGGTCCATTTCCAGCGGCGGTTCGACGCCTTTCTTTTCCACATGAATGCGCGACTGAATGTCGAGGAACAGCCAAATTTCGGTTTGCGGATCGAGATCGAATTCCTTCACCATCAGTTGACCGCGCCGCGCGGTGGTGGGCCAGTGGATGCGTTTGAGCGGATCGCCGGCCACGTACTCGCGCACGTTGGACGCATGCGGCGTGATGTCGAGCGCGCGGCGGCTGATGACGCGCCCGCCTTGGGGGAGTCCCGGAAGATGCGGGAACGATTCGATCTGGAAAATGGCCGGAAGCGCCACCACCGACGTTTCCGCCGGAAAGGTCCGCGTCGCGCGGAACAGTCCAAGTGGATCGCCTGTGGTGAGCGCGGTCGGCCCGAGGGAGAATCGCCCGCGGCGGGTGAGCCAGGCGCGCGCGAGATAGGTGAGGGTCTGATGCGCGCCGACGCGGGTCAGCAAACGCGAGCCAGCCGCGTGGGGCAGGTTGGTGTGGTTGCGCACTTCCACCCACAGCGCGGTAAAGCGACCGTTGTTGGTCACATCGAAATGTTCTTCGAAGATGTCGCCTACATTGGCTTTCTGGATGCGGGCGCGGCGCGCCACGGTCAAACCGGTCCCGCCGACGCGCGTCAGGGTGAAAGCCAGAAGCACGATAAAGACGCTAATATAAAGCAGGCGCGAATAGGCGGCTTCGCCGGTGATGAGCGTTCCGGCCAGCCCCACCACGAAGAGGATCCCCACCAGGATGCGGACGCCTTTCATTCCTTGGCTTTCTTTTTGCCGACACTTGCTTGAAAATCCCCGCCCGGCACGGGGAGGCTGTGGACGATCTCCTCCACGATGCGGTCCGCGCCGAGGTCGCGCAGTCGCGCCGCCGGGCTGACGATGATGCGGTGACCCAGCACAGACACGGCCATCGCCTGCACATCGTCGGGGAGAATGTAGTCGCGGCCCTGCAGGGCGGCCCAGGCCTGGCTGGCGCGGAAGACGCCCAGCGACCCGCGCGGGCTGGCGCCGAGATATACGTCGCTGGTTTCGCGCGTGCGGCGATTCAAGTCCACGATGTATCTTTTCACGTCCGGCGCGACGAAGACTTTCTTGATCTTTTCCGCGGCGGACATGATCTCCTTCGTCTTCACCACCGATTGGAGCGTGTCGAGCGGGTGCTGGAGTTGCTGCTCCTCCAAAATGCGGACCTCGTCCGCCGGGTTGGGATACCCCAGCCTGACCCTTAGGAGGAAGCGGTCGAGTTGCGCTTCGGGGAGCGGAAAGGTCCCTTCGTACTCAATCGGATTTTGAGTCGCGAGCACCATGAAGGGTTTGGGGAGCGGATGCGTCACGCCGTCCACGGTCACTTGCCTCTCCTCCATGGCTTCGAGCAACGCGGCTTGCGTCTTGGGCGTAGCGCGGTTGATCTCGTCGGCCAGCACGATCTGGCTGAGGATCGGGCCGGGACGAAACTCGAATTTCTTTTTCTGCTGGTCGTAGATCGAGACGCCGGTCACGTCGCTAGGGAGCATGTCGGGCGTGAATTGGATGCGGCGGAAATCGCAATCGAGCGAGCGCGCCAAACTGCGCGCCAGCATGGTCTTGCCTACGCCCGGCACATCCTCGATCAACACGTGGCCCTGACACAGCAGGCTGACCACAATCAGTTCCACCGTCTTGCGCTTGCCGACGATCACTTTTTCGAGGTTGCCGATGACGCGTTCGCCGAATGATTTTATGTCTTCCATGGGGAATCCTTTTGTACGGCGAAATCAATTTCGCCATACGGCTTTGGGATGATTCAATTCTACGTGCGAAAGGCGGGTTCGGCAAGACAGGCCGGTATTGTTTTTCCCCCACAAAAACCCAACCTGGATGGGAAGATAAATTTCAGAATTCTAGGTATAATCTCCCTCACGCCCCCGTAGCTCAATGGATAGAGTGACAGACTTCGAATCTGCAGGTTCCGAGTCCGAATCTCGGCGGGGGCGCCTTTTTTTAATAGACCTCTTGCAAAAGCGCGCTCGAGAGCGCACAATACGCCTTGCGTAGGAGACGTTCTCTAACGTCGAATGACTTATGCAAGAGGTCAAATATCACCTCGATGTCCCACAGGAAGGGAAGCATGGACGCGAAGATTTGTTCAAAATGCGGCACAGAAAAACCGATTGAGCAATTTCCTTTTAGAAATCGCCTCACTCAAAGAAGGCATTCGTATTGCATGGATTGTCGCTCCAAAATGGGAATCAGTTGGTATCAGAGGAACAAAGATTACCAAAAGCAAAACGCCAAGAAACACAGGGACGAGTACAAGCGGATTGGAAAAGAATTTATCTGGGAATATCTTTCGACACATCCCTGCATCTCATGCGGGGAAACCGACCCTTACGCTTTGGAATTCCACCATGTCAGGGGGAAAAAGGAAATTGAAGTGTCACGCCTCGTCGGTACCGGATCGTCGCTCGAAAGATTGAAAGCGGAGATCGAAAAGTGCGATGTTCTATGCGCAAACTGTCACCGAAAACTGACGGCGAGAGAACAAGGATGGTATAAAAACTACGTACCCTCTGTGGGCGAGAATGAATCGAAACGCGCATAGAGGTTCGCGCATGCTCCCAAGGAAATTAGTTGGCGGTATACTTGGGAAAACAAGAAAAAGAAAGATGAAAAGGTCGGCCCTTTACTGGGACGCCTATAACTTTAAAGCCAAAGGGACGGGGAAAAAGCGACATTGCAGGAGTTGTGCATGCAAAGTTCTCTGTCAGCCAAGAAAACCTTCAGGGTCTCGGCGACCCTCCCCCTCCTCCTCTCCCGCCTTGAGCGCCTCTCCGCCGACTCCCCATTGGCCCACCGCGCCAGCGGATTGCGCGCCGCCCTGGCCCGTTTCCAGGATCAAGCGGAGGCCGGGCAACCCGCCGACCCCGTCGCGCTGAAGCGTCTCATCGAGCAGGGCTTTCGCATCCTCGAAGCCGCGGCGCGTGAACGCAGCGCGACGCGGTTCAAGTAGGCAAAGCGCTGTACAATGCAGTTCGAGAGGCATCTATGAAAAAATATCCCGGCTTGTTCATCCTGCTCACGTTGAGCCTCGCCGCCTGCGGAGAGATCGGACGCGTCTCCTCGGCGCCCGACCCCTTCGGGATCACACCCTCGCGCACGCCGCGCATCGTGACAGCCACGCCGAACATCGTCATCCCAACCACCTCGTTGACCTTGCCGCCGCCTCCTTCTTTGACGCCGATCCTGGATCTGACTCCCAGCGCGTCTCCCACCTTCACAGAGACGCTTCCCGCGCCTCCCAACGAGACCACTCCAGCCACCCTGGCGATACCCCTCCCCACCATCACCCTGCTTGGATGCAACACCGGCTTCGACGTAACTCACGGCATGGGCGAAGTGACGAACGCCTACGTGGTCATCGCCAACTACACCAGCCCCAGCCTGACCAACGTCTGCGCGACCCTCTCCGCGGCGGACGAGGGGCGGGAGCACCCCGATAAAACCGCCTGTGTCGCCGCATTGTCCGCCGGTTTTCAAGTCACGTTCAAATTGACGATTGACACCACCTACTCGGTTAACACCATCGTGGATGTGACGGTCGTCTCGGACCAGGGAATTTCGAATCACGCCGGCGGGCTGGCATGTAAAGACATCGGTTCGTTCATCCCGGCGGATAACACGTTGGGCGTAGTAATTCCGATTCCGTAACGCGTACGAAAAAACCAGGTCTCTGGCAGAGACCTGGTTTTTGGATCACACCGGCAGGGCAAACACAAACCGACTCCCCTTTCCCTCCCCCTCGCTCTCGGCCCAAATTTTCCCGCCGTGCGCCTCGACCAGATGACGCGCGATGGTCAGCCCGATCCCGCTCCCGCCTCCCGAAGCGCGCGAGCGGGATTTGTCTACGCGGTAGAAGCGGGTAAAGATGTTTTTCAAATGCTCCGGGGGGATTCCGATTCCCGTGTCCGCCACTGCCACTTGAATTTCGTTGCCCACAACTTGCGCGGAGAGGGTCACCGCGCCGCCTTCGGGAGTGTACTGGATGGCGTTTGCGATTAAGTTGGTGAGGACTTGGGCCAGGCGATCCTCGTCGGCGGTCAAACGCGGGAGAGAGCCGGGCAGGTTCGAGGTCAGGGCGAGGCGTTTGAGTTGGGCCGAGGGGGTCAGGCGTTTGAGAGTCGTCGCGATGAGGGCCGAAACGTCCACTTCGCGTTTGTCGAGCGGATAGGCGCGCGCTTCCACGCGGCTGAGTTCCTGCAGGTCGTCCACCAGGCGGCTGAGACGACCGGCCTCGGCGTGAAGTTGCTGGAAAGTTTCGGGCGTGGCGGGCAAGACGCCGTCTATCAGTCCCTCCATCGAACCTTTGATGGCGGTGAGCGGCGTGCGCAGTTCGTGACTCACGTCGCCGATCAGTTGGCGGCGCATGGATTCGACCTGTTCGAGTTGCGTTGCCATTTGGTTGAAACTGTGGGCAAGCTGGCCGATCTCGTCGGCGCCCTGCGCGTGAACGCGTTCATCGTAGTGGCCCTGCGCGATGCGGCGGCTGGCAGAGGTCATGGCTTGGAGCGGCGCGACGATGCGGCGGCTGAGCGCCAGGCTCAAACCAACCGCCACGATCACCGCAGCCAACGCGGCCCACCCGAGCGATTCGTTCAGGCTGGCGCGAAAGTCGGAGTAGAAACCGCCCATCATCCCCTGGCCCTGACCTTGTCCCTGGCCCATACCCGGCCCCATGCCATAGCCCTGCCCTTGTCCCATGCCGTACATGTGACGTTGGAACGCGCCCGGCGCGGCGACCTGCACGGTAATGGCAAGCACAATCGCGCCGACCAAAATGACGGCGAGGAAGGCCAGGAACAATTTTGCGCTCAAACGGCGGCGGATGGATTCAAACATAATGCCTCGCGTGTTCCGTCATTGCGAGCGCCCTCCCTGGCGCCGCCCGCCAGGGCAGGTGTGCGAAGCAATCCCCGCGCAGGAGGAGGGGATTGCTTCGCTCTGGTCTCGATACGCCCGACTTGCACGGGCTACTCGACCATCGCTCGCAATGACGCGATGAAATATTTACAATGACTCATCCTCGAAACGATAGCCCACGCCTCGCACGGTGACGATGAAGCGGCCTCCCAGTTTCTGGCGGACGTGGCCCAGGTGGACATCCACCACGCGCGTCTCGCCGAAGTATTCGCCGCCCCAGACCTTTTCGAGCAATTGCTCGCGGGTGAGCACGCGCCCGCGACTCTCGGCCAGCGCGCGCAGAAGATCGAATTCGAGGGCGGTCAACTCGACAGGCGAATCGTCCACCGTCACTTCGTGCGCGTCCGCGTCGATTCGCACGTGACGAAAGGCCAGTATGCCCGAGGCGGTTTTTCCGCCTGCCGAACCCACGCGCCGCAGCGCGGCTTTGATGCGCGCCGTGAGTTCGCGCGGGCTGAACGGCTTGGTGACGTAATCGTCCGCGCCGACAGAGAGGCCGACGATCTTGTCGGTCTCTTCGGTCTTGGCGGTGAGCAGGATCACGTACACGTCCGACTCGCGGCGTAGGTGGGTCAACACTTCGATCCCGTCCATGCCGGGGAGCATGAGATCGAGAACAATCAGGTCGGGTTTGAAAGCGCGCGCGGCTTTGAGTCCGGCGGCGCCATCGGCGGCGGTATACACCTCGTAGCCTTCCGGCTTGAGGTAGGCTTCGACCAGTTTTACGATGGACGGCTCATCGTCCACGATCAGGATTTTGGCGTTGGACATGGGTCAAGGATAGTCGAGAGGAGAAAAGATGACAAGAAGCGATTGTAAAGATTAGGTAAAGAAAAAATCCCCGCCGAGGCAGGGAGGTTCTCTCGCCGAAAGCCCCCAGCTGTGCCGGCCGCTCTTGAAGAGAATCGCGTTGTCCCTAGTTCATCCCACAGTGACCCCATCTTGCCTCCCCCTCCATCTCTCCAGTCGCTCAGCCGGCACAGCCAGCTATCATTCGCAGGCTTGCGCAAACGTCATTTTTAGCCAAGTTTGCGCAACCATGCTGATAATATACTCATAGATCTCGAAAAAGGGAATAGGCGTTTGTACTGTCCCCCATAGGCGTTTGTACTGGGTCACCCGGTATGGGTGGTTCGTTTTGAGGGGCTCACTTTCATGTTCCGAACATCCAGTCGTCCCAAAAATTCCAGCGCCTGCGCTTTTGCGATGGCCGCCGCCCTCGAATGGACGCCGAGGCGGGTATAGATTTCCGAAAGGGTATTCCGAACCGTCGAAGTGGCAAGTCCCATCCTGGTCGCGATATCAACTGTGGACATATCTGGATAGGTCAAGCACAACGATAAGAGGCGGAGTTGGTGAGCCGTTAGTTTAGGCGTTTCGTAGGTCAACTTCTTTCCCCGCATTTTTTGATAAATGCCGTCGCTGAAATATGTTCCGCCCCCGGCGATAATATCCACAATCTGCGCCAGTCTCTGGATCGAACTGGTGTCATCCTTATACATATAGCCGTGCACTCCCACATTCATGAACGCCTCGATCAGCGCCATTTGGGTATTCACGGAGATCGCCAGAATTCGAAGATGGGGATACTTCGCGATGAGTACGGGAATGATCTGCAAAAGAGGATACGGATTCCGATTATCGGCGGAAGCGGGCACATTAACGTCCAGGATCAGTACGTCAACCTCGTGGCTTGCCAAAAACGGTTCCAAGTCCTCCCCCTGCATGATGGTTCCGACCACTTCCATATTGAACGCCGGGTTTAATCGGTACATATAACCATCAATAATTCCTTGATGGTCTTCCAAAATGGCTACTTTTATTTTGGAGCGGTTCATTTTGACCTTCCCGAAACTTCACGCCAACCTGACGCTCTCCATTATACATCGCTTGAAGGGATTCCGCTCGCGCGATTGGGAATCCCAAAAGAACTACCCCGCCTCCGCGCCCCAGGGAAGGGTCGCATGAAGGATGGCTCCTTGACCTGGCTCGGAGCGAATGGTCAGTCTCCCGCCCAGCAGGCTCAGTCGCTCCTCCATTCCGTGAATGCCGAAGGCGGCGCGAATGGCGTCATACTCAAAGCCTTGACCGTTATCCACAACGATCAATTCGATGCTGGCGTCCTTCCGGCGCAAAGTGACATTCGCCGTGGATGCGCGGGCATGCTTGACGATATTGGTCAGAGCCTCCTGTACAAACCGATATAAAGTGATGCTGATCTCATCCGGCAACCCCGGCAATTCCATTCCCTCGTAGTTGATCGCGAGCTGGGTCTGTTCGGAAAACTCCTGGCAAAGTCCGCTCAAGGCGATGTTGATGCCGGCTACATCCAGGGCCGAGGGACGCAGCCCATGCGCAAGGGCGCGAATATCGCTCATCGTCACGCCGATCTCATCAATCGCCTTGGAGATCTTCCCCTGGATCTCGGTCAGTTCGGCCGGAATCTCGGACAGGATTTGATCCATGCTCATCTTCAGCCCCACCAGCGACTGTCCCGCCTCGTCGTGGAGTTCGCGCGAAACCCGGCGACGCTCGTCTTCCTGGGCATGGACGATGGTCATGGTGAGTTGGCGTAATTTTTCGCGGCTTGACATCAGGTCCGCGGTGCGTTCCGCGACGCGCTTCTCGAGCGTGTTTTTGGCTTCGGTGAGCGCCGCCTCGGTGGATTTCAATCCGCTGATATCGCGTGCGACTCCCATGACCGAAACCGTCTCGCCGGCCTGGTTCTTCATGGGCGCCAGCCAGGCGCTCATCCACCTTTCCCCGTCCGGGAACTGGTTGATCTCTTCCACCAGCGCAGCCTCGCCGGTTGAAAAAACCCGTTCATAATTCATTCGATGCCGCTCCGCGATTTTTGCCGGGAATAATTGAGAGACCGGCATACCAACCAGGTCTTCGGGAGCAAGAGCGAACGCCCGGGCCAGGTTTTGGTTCACATACTCGAGACGATACTGCCGGTCAACGATAAAAATATTATCCCGCCCCGCTTCAGACAGCGCGCGGTAACGTTCCTCGCTTTTTTGCAACGCCAGCCTGACCTCCTTCTCCTTGGTGATATCAATCCATGAACCGACAATCTCCTTGGGCGCTCCATGTTCGTCGCTGACGACCCGTTTTTCGTCGCGCATCCAGCGATACCCGCCGTCTGCGTGCAAAAACCGATACTCGGCCACGTTTTTGCCGCGAGCGGACAGGTTCTCTATCTCCCGAAGCGCCATTGGCAAATCATCCGGGTGGATATGGTCGCGCCAGAAATCTACGCTGTCGGTGAAATCGTTCTGGGAATATCCCATCATCAGGCTGACGTTGCGGCTGATGAACGTGGTTCTGTATTGAAAGGGATGAGCGCTGTATATCATGGCGGGACTATGAACCACCAGTTCGTCCAACCGTTCTTTGGCCCGCTGGAGTTCGGCGTCCGCGTCCAGGAATTGCTCCTGAATCCGTTTTTTGGTTTCCGCCAATTCGGCGTTCACTTCGCCCAACTTGTTGATATAGCCATCCAGGTTTCGCGTTGCAACCCAAACGATGGCCGCCAAAATCCAAAAACTGGATATGGCCGGTATACTGGGAATCGACTCCGTGAGTAACGAATAAAAAACAATTATCACCGACGTGACCAACGCGGCCGCAAAACTGGCCCAACGACGAATCAGCAGGCTCGATAAAATGATGGGAAACGCAAAATACAACAGGGACCGTCCGCCGGAAATCTGCTCGGGGGTGTCGAAAAATATCGGCAGAGAGATGAGCGTTACAAAAATCAACCCGGCGGCGGAAGTGGATAAATATCGGTTTACATAGATCAGGATTAGGATGCCGGCCAGGGTGGCCGGGATGATAAAGACCAGCACTTCATACTCCCGGAAATTTGCCGCCACATTCGGATTATCCGGGAAGAACAACGCGGCTCCCGCGATGAGGGGCGCGAAGAATGTAAGAATGACCGCGAAAGCCCATAGGAAAGTATTAAGCAGCCTGCGGCGACGTTCGTCTTCCGATATGGGCATGGGAATATCGAACGCGCTGATCCGTTTTTCAAAGAGATTCTTCATGATCCTGATGCCGGGTAGACCAGGCTGTCTTCACAAACAGGCTGGTTCTCCGGCCCTTTCCGAATTCATAGAATCGAACTCACGAGATCGGAATACACATCCACAATCTGTCCTGCGATCTTTTTCCAATCGTAAGCCTGCGCGTACTCGGCGGCGCACGCGCCCATGCGCTGGCGTAACTCGCGGTCGCCCAACAGCAGGGATAGTTTATCGCACAGCGCGGCCGGGTCGCCTTCGGGGACGGTGAAGCCGGTCTCGCCATCGCGGACGAGGAAGGCCAGTCCGCCCACCTGCGAGGCGATCACCGGCGCGCCGCAGGCCATCGCCTCCAGCGCCACCATCCCAAACGACTCGTAAAACGACGGCATCACCAGCACGTCTGCGGCGGAGTAGTAATACGGCAGCGTGTCCTGCGCGCGCTTACCGAGGAACACCACCGTCTGCCCCATGCCGAGGTCGTCGCACAGTTTTTGCAGGCGCGCCATTTCGGCGGTCATCTCCTCGGGGCTGGCGTCCGGTTCGCCGCCGATGATGGCCAGGTACACGGGCAGGTCGAGGCTTTGCAACTCCATGCACGACATGGCGCGGATGAGCGTGTCCACGCCCTTCAACGGCTCGATACGTCCCACAAACAACACCATGCGAAAGTTCGGCGAAACGCCAACGAACGACTTGGCCTCGTCCGCGGGGATGGGATAAAAATGGCTGACGTCCACCCCCGGAGGAATCACGCGCATCTTGCGGATGTCTCCCTTGTAGAGCCACAGCAATTGGGCCTTCTCCGCTTCGGTGGCGACGATGAGGCGGGTGGCTCGTTTCAGGACTTGCTTCTCCCCCTCGATGCGGTACGCGCCCTCGCGTTCCGCGTCGCTGCGCGCGATGCGGTTCTTCATCTCGCCCAGAGTGTGGAACATGTGCGTGATGGGCGCGCCCGCCCAATGGTCCGAAAGAGACGCGGCGGCCAGGCCCGACATCCAGTAGTGGCTGTGGATCACATCGTAGCGGATGCCCCTCTCGCGCGCAAATTGGAGGGTGCCGTCCACAAATTGCGGGATGTGTTCGGCCAACTCTTTCTTCGCGATGGGCGTCTCCGGTCCGGCCGGCACGTGGACGACGCGATTGCCGTAACCCAGATCGTGGAGAACGTGCGGCACGTGCTCATCCTGCGAACGCGTGAATACATCCACGTGGACGCCCATCGCGCCGAGTTGACGGGTGAGGTCGCGCACGTAGACGTTCATCCCGCCCGTGTCTTTGCCGCCCAGCGTGGCGAGCGGACAGGTGTGATAGGAAAGCATGGCGATGTTCATGGGAGGTAATTGGTAAATGGCAATTGGCAATAAGAGGACGCGGCGAGAGAGCGAAAACTTGCGAGATTGGGTTACTTCCTTTATAATCCCGCCGCCTGTAAAGCCAAATTAATTTGGCGATACGCGCCACAGTAGCACAGTTGGCAGTGCAGCCGATTCGTAATCGGCAGGTCACGAGTTCGAATCTCGTCTGTGGCTCACAAACGCCCCGCCTCATGGCGGGCGTTTGCGTTAATGGAGGAGGATGAGCGCCACTTCATTCACCCATTCTTCCGCGGGAATCTCGCCAGACACGAAGTGGACGCGCCCTTCGTCGAGCCAGAGCGCGGCGTCATCGGGCAGGCGGTCTACAAGGAAGGTCATGGAGGTCCGCCCCTCCAGGGTGAGAGAAAAGTTCGGTTGGGCCTGCCAGCCGGTTTGGTCGAGCAAGACGCGCAGGTAGATGGCCGGACGCGGCTTGTCGAAGAGGTCAAGGCTGTGTGTGCTGAGTTGTTCCAGGAGGGAGTACGTGAAAGTATGCCGCGCCCCATCCGGCAGGACCACCATCAAGACCGGGATGAGGCTTTCGTGATCGTGAGAAATGACTCCCGGAGCAGGAACTGTGGCTGTCTTGGCTTGCGCCGTGCCAGTGGCCCAGGACTCGATTAATTCCATCCCACTGAGTTGGGTCTGCGCGACCTGAGTCTGCGCAACCGCCGTTCCGGTGGCAAGTTGTTCCACCAGAGTAAACGGATTCCCCGTTGATGGTGAAGCGGCAGGCTTTTGGGATGGAATATCTTGGCTACACGCCAAGACGGATAAAAACAACACCAAACAGGCAATTTGCATTTTTGTAAGCGGCATCGGCAACCCTCCTGTAAGGAAATGAGACACTCAATGAATAGTATAGCCCAAGTAAGTCAATGTGGCTATCGAGCGTTTTTCAAGTCTACCCACATTCCTGGAGGATGAGATGTTAAAAAGCAAGTTGTTCATTATCGCGCTGACCATCGCCCTTTTGGTCACTGCCGCTGTTGGGGCAACCAACGCAAACGCCGCGCCCGGCGGGCAACTTTCGGTCCGCCTGAGCGCGGACAAGGCCGCGTTCGCCGCCGGAGAAAGCGCGCTGGTGAATGTCACGATCAGCAACACGGGACGCCGCGCCGCCAAGATCTTAAAGTGGCGCACGCCCTACGAAGACGTGGAGGAAAGCCTCTTCACGATCACGCGTGACGACAGGCCGGTCGCGTACTTGGGCGCGCATTACAAACGCATCGCCCCCACCAGCGCCGACTACGTGATTCTCCGCCCGGGAGAGTCATTCACCCGCACCGTTGACTTGGGCAAGCACTACGATCTTTCCGCCACAGGGACATATTCCATCCGGTTCGATGTGGCCACGTGGAATCTCTTCTCTGAAAAAGGCGGTTTCCTCCGCTCCGAAAGTCTGTCTTCCAACAAACTCGACCTCGCCATCGAAGGCCGACCCAACCCGGCCCTGCCCCTCATCACTCCCGAGGCCGTCACCGGCTCGACCGCTTTCAACCGATGCAATTCCTCGCAACAGTCCACTCTCCTGAGCGCGCGCAATCAGGCCAGCGTCTATGCGACTAACTCCCTGGCGTATTTGAATACCGGCGCGGTGGGCGCGCGTTATACCACCTGGTTCGGCGCATACGACTTGGGACGCTACACCACCGTCCAATATCACTTTGAAGCCATTGCCAACGCCATGGACACGGCTCCGGTCACCTTCGATTGCTCGTGCAAGAAAAAGACCGTGTACGCGTACGTGTACCCGAACCAGCCCTACACCATCTATCTGTGCAACGTGTTTTGGACCGCCCCTCTCGCCGGAACCGACTCGAAAGGCGGCACGTTGATCCACGAAATGAGTCATTTCTACGCGGTCGCCTCCACAGACGACTATGCCTACGGTCAGGGCGCGGCGCAAAACCTGGCGATCACAAATCCAGTTCAAGCGGTGGACAACGCGGATAATCACGAGTACTTCGCGGAAAACACACCGTATCTGCCATAACCAACGCCCTATCCAATTACACAAATCCCCACGCTCACGGCATGCGCGGGCGCGGGGATTTGTTGTCGGCGCGAACCATCATTCACGACCCCAAATTGCCTCCCCAAAATCCTTGACTCCGCCTTACAAAAATGTAAAATCAACGCATGGCTTAATTCGGAGCCAGACTAACTTCGGAGGATGAGATGTCGAAAAGCAAATTGTTCATTCTAGCCCTGGCCCTTGCGCTTGTCGTCACTGCCTTTGCCGGCGCGAACGGGGCAACCGCCGCGTCCGGCGGACAGCTATCGGTTCGGCTGAACGCCGATAAGGCCGCCTTCACCGCCGGGGAGCCAGCGATCGTCAACGTCACGATCAGCAACACCGGACGGCGCGCCGTCAGCGTCCTCAGGTGGTACACCCCCTACGATGACGTGGAAACCTCCCTCTTCTCGATCGCGCGTGACGGCCAGCCGGTCGCGTACTTGGGCGGCTTATACAAGCGCTCGGCCCCCACCGCCGCCGACTACGTGACCCTCCGCCCCGGCGAATCCTTCACCCGCTCCGTTGACCTGGGCAAGTACTACGATCTCTCCGTCACGGGGAGCTATTCCATCCGATACGATGTGGCCGCCTGGAACCTGTACTCCGAACGCGGCAACCTCTTCCGCTCCCAGAGTCTCGCTTCGAGCGCTCTCGGCCTGACCCTGGAGGGACGCCCCAACCCCATCCCCGAAGCGATCACACCGGACGCCGTCACCGGCTCGACTTCCTTCACCAAGTGCTCCACGTCCCAGCAAACCGACCTGGTCACCGCGCGCAATCAGGCCAGCGCCTACGCAGGCGATGCCCTTTCATACCTCAATGCGGGCAAGACCGGCTCGCGCTATACCACCTGGTTCGGCGTCTTCAGCACGACCCGCTACAATACCGCCAAAACCCATTTTTCAGCCATTGGCAACGCCATGGACACAGCCGCCGTCACCTTCAACTGCGGGTGTAAGAAGAAGAACGTGTACGCCTACGTGTACGCGAACCAACCTTACACTATCTACCTGTGCGGCGTGTTCTGGACCGCCCCGATGACCGGCACCGACTCGAAGGCCGGGACGCTGATCCACGAGATGAGCCACTTCACCGTGGTTGCAGGAACGCAGGACTATGTGTACGGTCAGGCAGGCGCGAAGAATCTGGCAATTACGGATCCGGACAAAGCCGTGAACAACGCCGATAATCACGAGTACTTCGCGGAGAACACACCGGCATTGCCGTAACCTGTCCACCCAACTAGGAATCGCAATCCCCGCGCAAAGCGCGGGGATTTTTGTTATTCAGAATGAAATCTAGAATTGGAAATAAACGAAGGGATTGACTTCGGTGGCGGCGAATAAATAGACCCAGACGAAGACGATCATCAGGAATGCCAGCGAAATCGGCTTCGAATAATTAAGAGTCGGAATGTTCCACTCGACGCTGCGCATGATCAACCCACCGAGGATGACAGCGGACGTGAACACGATTCCCGGCGTGAACAACCATTCAACTCCGCCGGTATCCAAAAAGAAGAGTTTGCTAAATATGACGCCAACCACTGGCATGGACGGGGAACGGAAAAAGACCGTCGCCAAGGCGACCATCACAAAAGTAAAGATCGCCATCAACCAGCCGGCGATTCCCGTCCGCGGTTTGATCGGCCGGTCGCCGTAGAGAATCCGCTCAGTGGTCAGGTAAGCGCCGTGGAGCGCGCCCCACAGCACGAAGTGCCAGTCCGCGCCGTGCCACAGTCCGCCAAGCGTCATGGTGATCATGATATTAAGGTAGTAGCGGAATTTTCCCACGCGGTTGCCTCCGAGGGGAATGTACAAATAGTCGCGCAGCCAGGTGGAAAGGGAGATATGCCAGCGTTGCCAAAATTCGCTAAACGATTGCGATGTGAATGGAAGGTTGAAATTTTGTGGAAGTTCAAAGCCCAGAATGCGGCCGATCCCTATCGCCATGTCGCTGTAGCCGGAAAAATCGAAATACACTTGAATTAAATTCGAAAGCACAGCCACCCACACCGAGGAAGGAGAATACAAAAACGGATTCTTGTAGATAATATCCACCCCAAAGGCGATGCGGTCGGCGACCACCAATTTCTTGACCAACCCCTGCGCGAAAATCTGCGCGCCGCTGAGAAAGTTGGGGATGTTCAAACGAATCTCGCGCTGTAACTGCGGCAGGAAATGGCTGGCCCGCATGATGGGTCCGGCGACGAGGCGAGGGAAGAAACTGACGAACAGGCCGTAGTCCAGCAGGGAGTCGGCGGGCTTGACGTGGCCGCGATACACATCCACGATGTAACTGACTGACTCGAATGTGTAGAAGGAAATGCCAACCGGAAGCAGAAGTTCCATCACTCCCAGTTTCATGCCAAAGGCCGACAGGAGGAGGTTGAGGTTGTCCACAAAGAAATGGAAATACTTGAATGTGAACAACACGCCCAGGCTGACGACCAAGCTGACGATTAGCAGGACGCGCCGCTTTTGCGCGGAATCAGTCTCCACCATCTTGTGGGAGATATAGTAGTCCACCAACGTGATGAGAGCCAACAGCCCCAGGAAACGCCAATCCCAATAGGCGTAGAAAACACAACTCGCCCCCAAGATCACAACTTTCTTCCATTGATTGGAGGGAAGGATCAAAAGAAGAAAAAGCACTACGCCAAACAGGATGGCGAATTCAGTGGAAACAAAACTCATAACGCCCGTCCCATCCCCGTCATTTCAAAATCGTCGCGAGCGCGGCGGCCAACGCTTGGCCCACCACGCGATGCCCGTTCTGGTTCATGTGACCGAGGAACGGTTTGGTGTTGCCGAATCCCATCGGCGCGACGCCCGACTTAAGAAGTAGGTTGAATTCCTGCAGTGGATAAACCACCGTCCAGTTGGGATAATCGCGGGCGATGAGGTTGATAATCAACCGATAACGCTCACCATCCTCGTATCGGGACGCCTTCCTGCCAGTATTGATATTATGCGGGACGATGACGAACACGATCGGGGTCTCGCCATACGCCTCCGCCACCAACTTCAACTCAGCGGTCGCGATCTCCTCGTAGGTGTGATTCCCCCGTTCGATCTCGGGCCGACTCCCTTCCGCCTCCTGCCTTCCGATGTACGAAAGATAGGCGGAAATGGAAGAGTAATCCAGAATGTCCACAGGAGGCGCATTGTCGCCGATCTGCTCCGGCAGCAACAAGTTTTGATTTGTGGTCGGCGTCACCTCCAATTGACCGGCATTGTTGTATTTGAAATAACCGCCGCGCATGAAGGGTTGAAAACCGTCGGAGAAGAATTCGTTGGGGGAGACTTGAATCACCACCACATCCGGTTGGTAGCGTTCGAGGACATAGTCGCTACGGGCGATATAAGAGGGCAGGGTCAGGCCGTTGAGTCCCAGGTTGTGCAAGTCGGCGGAGATACCGCGCGCCCGTAAATCCACTTCGGCCACCGAAACGTAGTTTTGCCAGTCCATCACCTGCTTCGACATGGTGTAGGAGTTTCCCAACACCGCCACGCTGTAGTCGCCGGAATCGTACGGGGTTTTTACTTCGGCGTTGGGCAAATAGCGCGCCATCCCGTATCCCTCGACGCCCCAAATCTCGAAAATATTTCCGTTCTTCAACACGGAATACGGAAAAATACTCACCACAAACACGCGCATGAAGAATTCGGTTCCGACCAGAAAGACAAGGAACCAAACTGCGACGAACAACGCGTATTTCAAAGCGGGCTTAAACACGGCAGACATGCTGGCTTCTCAACCAAACCTAGAATTGGAAATAGACAAATGGATTGATATTCGCGGCGGCAAAAATGTAGACCCAGATGAACGTTACGATCAAGATGGCAATGGAGAACGGCTTGGAGTAGTCCAAGGTTGTAATATTGTAATGGAAATGTCGCATGATCATGCCGCCAAGCAGGATGATGACCGTAAAGATCACCCCCGGCGAATAATGCCAGTAAATTCCGTAGTTCGCGACAAACGCCAATTTGCTAATGACGGCCGTCGCCGTCGAAAGCGAGGGGGCGCGAAAGAACACCAAAGCCAGGGCAACCAAAAGGAAGGTGACGCCGGCCCGCAACCAGCCTGCCATGCCCCCTCGCGGCGCGACGGGACGCTCTCCACGGATTAGCCGTTCTGCGACAAGATAGAACCCATGCAGGCCGCCCCAAATAACAAAGTTCCAACCGGCCCCGTGCCATAGTCCGCTCGCCAGCATGGTCGCCATCGGGGGGAGCGTGTCCACCAACCAAGAGGGGACGCGGCCGCCGGAACGCAACAAAGCGCGCCGCAACGGAAAGAAGATGTAATCGCGCAGCCAAGCAGACAGTGTGATGTGCCAGCGTTGCCAAAATTCCGTAAAGGATTGCGCCGTGTACGGCAGGTTGAAGTTTTGCGGAAGGTCAAAGCCCAGGATGCGGCCCAAGCCAATGGCCATGTCGCTGTAACCGGAGAAGTCGAAATAGATCTGGATGCAATACGACAACACCGCCGCCCAAACCGAGGAGGGCGAATACGCGTACGGGTTGGCGTACACCGTGTCCACACCGAAGGCGATGCGGTCGGCCACCACCAGTTTTTTAAACAGCCCCTGGGCGAACATCTGCGCGCCGCTCAGGAAATTGGGCAGGCTCAGTTTGATATCGCGCTTCAACTGCGGGAGGAAGTCGTTGGCGCGCATGATCGGGCCGGCCACCAGGCGCGGGAAGAAGCCGAGGAAGAGGGCGTAGTCCAGCAATGACTCGGCGGGCTGGGCGGTTCCGCGATACACATCCACGATGTAGGCAATCGTCGCGAAGGCGTAGAAGGAGATGCCCAACGGCAGGATGATCGTCAACGCGCCGACGCTCAAGCCGAACGCGGACAACAGGAGATTCAAATTATCGAGGAAGAAGTTAAGATACTTGAAGGTGAACAACGCCCCGAGACTGACGAACAGGCTCAGGGTCAGAAGGAGGCGGCGTTGGCGCGGCGCTTGGGCGACGGCCAACTTTCGGGAGATGAAATAGTCCGAGACCACGATCAGGGCCAGCAGTCCCAAAAAGCGCCAGTCCCAAAACGCGTAAAAGACGCCTCCCGCCGCCAACAACACGATCTTTTTATGCAGATTGGAGCGCAGCAGCCAAAGAAGCAGAAGCGCGATCCCAAACAGAACCGCGAACTGGATCGAGACAAAGTTCATGAAGGCCGCCCAAATCGCATGGATTTCATTTCAGCATTGTCTCCAAAACGCTGGCGAGCAACTCCCCCAGCGCGCGATGACCATGCACGTTCATGTGACCGACAAACGGCTTGGAATTTTCGAAGCCCTTCGGCGCGTATCCCGTTTGAAGGAGTTGATTGAATTCCTTCACCGGATAGATCACCTTCCACTCGGGATGCCGATGGGCGATGAAACTCACGATCATTTTGTAATTATCGCTATCCTGGTAGCGCGTGGATTTTTCGCCGATAACGATATCCTGCGGGACCAGTACGAACACGAGCGGAACGTCGCCATAGGCGTCTGCCAGCAGTTGTAATTCCTGCGCGGCGATATCGGCCGGGGCGTGACCTTTAAGATTCACGCCGGTATCCCGCGCGTACCGTTCCCGATCCTGTTTTTGCAAAAACGAGACATACGCGGCGATGGAGGAATAACTCCAAAGATCCGCGGACGGGGCGTCAGGCCCCATTTGTTCCGGCAACAAGTTGCCAGCCGATTTGGGCGGAACCACTTCCAACATCCCCGCCTCGTTGAACGCGAAATGTCCGCCCGCCATGGCCTCCTTGAATCCCAAACTCAGAAATTCATCCGGCGAAACTTGGACAACCACCACGTCCGGTTTGTATTGCTCCAATACGAAGGAACTACGCGCGATGTACGATGGCAAGGACAAGCCGTTGATTCCCAGATTGTGCAGGTCGGCTTCAACCCCCTCCTCCCGAAGCAGGGTCTCGGCCACTGAAACATAACTCTGCCAATCCATCACCTGCTTCGACATGGTGTAGGAATTCCCCAACACAACCACGCTGTACTCGCCCGAATCATACGGCGTTTTGATTTCGGCATAAGGCAGGTATCGCGTAAAACCGTAGCCTTCGATTCCCGATATTTCAAAAATATTCCCTCGGCTCAATCGAGCGGACGGAAAGGAAGTAACAAGAAACAGATGCGTGAATACTTCTGTTCCAATCAGGAGCAGGAGAATCCATCCACACGCGCTGGAGAAAAATCGAATTCGAGACTGGGTAAACAGAGCCATGGCGGTTTTCAAAGAAAGGATGCGGAAACAAATCCGGCGGGCAATTTTACTATATCCCGTCGAAGATATGGTCGAGATCCTCATCCTTTACATCGAAGGCCGAGCCGGTTTCGGGGATGGCTTCTTCCATCATCCATTTCGGAATGCGATCGTCCTCTTTCGTAAATCCGGCGCGGCGATTGAACTCGCGCTCCATCTTGATCGTCTCTTTGCCAAGCGCCTGCAACACATTATCGGGCAAGTCGTCCCAGCCGTAGCGCGCCGCCAGCAGACGCTTCACCACGCCGTCGGGCGTAGCGGCGTAGCCGAACCCGGCGAAGATACACGCCCCAAGCGTGTCGTACCCGGCCATATTGAATTGCGCATTGCGCGACACCTCGATCTGCGCGTTCGGGTCGAGGTGGTCAATCTTGGCGCGGATGGTGAGGCCCGCGGTGTGATCTGCGCCCATCGCGGTCGTCGCGTATGTGACTCCCGTCCCCTTGATCGAACGCGGCTCATAGGCGGACATAGCCTGATTCTTGACGACCGGCACACGCTCGACGTTGTACTTCTTCCCCGTAGCCGCCGCGCCGTCCCCGAGCGCTCGTCCCAACTCGGACCCGGAGCGGATCTCGTCTATCAATCTTTGCGCGGCCTCCCCATCGCCCCACGCCATCAACCCGGCCTGCGCGGCCACCCCCAGCGCCGCGCCGACCTCGATGGAGTCCAAGCCGAGATCGTTGACGTGCCAGTTCAAGCGCCCGATTACGTCCAGTGAGTTGATGTCGAGATTCGATCCCATCAGGCCGATGGTCTCGTACTCCAGCGGCGAGACGATCACCTTGCCATCCTCGCCGCCGAACACATTCGAGCATTTGATTGTGCAGCCCGCCATGCAGGCGTGCGAGGGTTCCGAAGGCGCGCCGCGCGTCAACGTGAATTCTCGCAGGCTCTCGCCGCCGATCATTTCCACATCGTCGAACGTGCCGCGCGAAAAGTTGCGAACCGGCAAGGCCGCGAAGCGCTGGGTCAGTTGGGTCATGGCCGCGGTGCCGTAGTCGCGGTAACTGATGGATTGCGGATGTTCCATCACCGCCTTGGTGTAATCCTTCTGCGCGACTTTGAAGGCTTCGGGGTTCGCGATAGGCGGACGCTGCCCCCCCGCGTTGTCGAACACAATGGCCTTGATCTTCTTCGATCCCATCACCGCGCCCAATCCGCCTCTCGCGGCGATGCGCGCCGGAACTTTGTCCTTGTCAATGTTTTGAATCCCCGCCGACTTCATCAACATCTCGCCGCCGGGACCAATGAGCGCGATAGCAACTTTGTCTCCGTATTTTTCCAGCAACTTCGGCGCGGTCTCGTACACACCGAGGCCAGCCAAGCCATCGGCCCGCTCCCATTTGGCGCCATTCATCGAAAGATGCAAAACCCACCACTCGTTGTCGTCGGGCATGTCTTCGATGATCAACGCATGGATACCCATGTAGGCCATGTGCAAACCGGTGCGACCACCCGCGTTCGCTTCCTTGATTCCGCCCGTGAGCGGAGACTTGCCGCCGACGGAGATTCTATCGGTGGAGGAGAGCATGTGACCGACGAGCAGGCCCGGCGCAAAGATCAGTTTGTTGCCCGGGCCGAGGGGATCGCAGGTGGCGTCCACCTCATCGAGCAGGATACGCGCGATCAGGCCGCGCCCGCCCAGTCGTCGCCACGAAGCGGGGACGGGTTCGAGGGTCAATTCGTGCGTGCGTGCGTTGACGCGCCAGATGTAGGGGTGGATGTTGGTCATCGGTTCTCCAGTCAGTCAAAAGTCGAAGGTCAAAGGTCGGAATGACTTTCGACTTTTGACTTTCGACAAGTTCATTCAAACAAAGATAGCGCCGCGTCGCGAAAGACCTTCGTATGATAATCCACATCTTCCGGCGTGGTGTCGGGTGAGATTAACGCCATGTTGTGGAAGGGGGTCAGCAGGATGCCGCGGTTGAGGGAGAAGAGGTGCATGTAGCGATCCAGTTCGTGATCCACCGCGGCCGCGGCTTCGCCTCCGTTGCGCGGCGGCGCGGGACGAAACCAGTACTCCGAGCGGTTGCCGAGACGTTTGACGATCCACGGCAGGTTGAACTCTTTGATGACCGACTCCACCCCGGCGGTGAAGCGCTCTTGCAAGGCGATGGCTTTGGCATAGAACTCGTCGGTGAGAACGTGTTGCAGGGTCGCCTTCATCGCGGCTATCGAGAGGGCGTTGCCCGCCAATGTTCCGCCGATGCCGCCCACGTCCGCGTCGTCGAGGTTCATCCTGGCGGCGAAGGCTTGTGAGACTTCCTCAGTGAAGCCGTAGATCGCGGCCGGGACTCCGCTGGCGAGCGGCTTGCCGAGGGTCAGGAAATCGGGTTGGAGATTGTGCGCGGCGGTGTAGCCACCGGGACCCGTGCAGATGGTATGCGTCTCGTCAATGATGAGGTAGGTTCCGTACTTGCGAGTCAATTCACGCAGCGCGTCGTGGTATCCGGGGTCGGGATGGATGATGCCGATGTTGGTCATGGCAGGTTCAGCCAGGACGGCGGCCACGTCGCGGGCGGAGAGGGCGGTTTCGAGCGCGGCGATGTCGTTGAACTCGATCACCTTTGTTGTCTCGCGCGGGTCAATTTGCGGACCCATGTTGTTGGGACGCGGGATAGGAGTCCCTTCCTCGTCGAGGGTGATGAAGGTTTCGTCCACGGAGCCGTGATAGCAATAGTTGAAGACGAGGATTTTGGAGCGGCCCGTGATCAGCCGCGCCATGCGGAGGGAGAAGCGATTGGCGTCGGTGGCGGTGAGGGCAAATTGCCAGAAGGGAAGTTTGAAGCGGCGTTGCAACTCCTCCCCCACCCAGATCACATCTTCGTAGGGGAGCATGAGAGTGATTCCCCGTTTGAGTTGCTCCGAGATGGCCTCAGCCGCTTCGGGCGGCGCGTGACCGGTCATGGCGCCGGTGTCGCCGAGGCAGAAGTCAATGTACGAGTGGCCGTCCACGTCGGTGAAGCGCGCGCCTTTGGCGTCCTTCACGAAGACGGGAAACGAACCGGCCCAGCGCGCCATCCACAACATCGGCACGCCGCCGTGCAGGGATTTGCGGGCGCGCTGGTAGAGCGCGCGGGAGGCAGGGTGGGTTTCGTGGAAGAGGGATTCTTCTTGTTGGAGGAGGGAGTCGAGGCTGGAGCGGTCGAGGGGCATGGGCTTTTACCTGCGTTATGGCAAATCCATTTCCGCCATTATTTTTTCCACTTCGTCCAAGAAGTCTGAAAGACTGGTTGGTTTTTGGCCTTCCGCGCTAAAGTCATGTTCGTTTGGCGCGGTGGGTAGGGGTCTGTGCCAGCGACCATCCACTTCGTCGCGCGCAAACAGTCTATTCCCATTGTGGATCAGCGCAAGGCTTGTGGTTTGACAGGAATCGTTGCGATAGATTTGCACGAACAGGCCGGAAGAAACAGATAACCGCGCCTTTATTACGCTTCGAGTTTGTTCCAATATCTCCAGGTCTATGAAATACTTGCGGCGCTGCAATTCCCTCTGCAAGGTAAAAGCCAGATCCGAAACATTCATGCTTTCCTACTCAACGGCTTGAGTTTCTTTATTTCGGCTTGCATATCCTCTATGGCGGTCATGGCCAATTCCCAATCGAAATAATCCTGTTCGGCTTTGGAATCCAATTTTGCCGCCAGCATTTTCTTGCGAAAGGCTTCGAAGGTCACGGCATATTTTTCATGAAATTGCCGCGCCATGCTCTGGTATTTGATGAGATTCTTCTGCGCCTTTTCAAGCAGCAATTCCGCCATGGCCTGTTCAGGTTTGCGGCTGGGAAATAATCGTTTGGCGCTGGATTCGAGAGTGTGGAGAGTCATGAGTTCCTCAATTGAGAATTATACTCTTTGGAGGCAAACACGTACACAGGTACACGGGGAAACACGTGACGCACGCAACCTGTGTACCTGTCTACTTGTGTACGTGCCTACCTTACTGCCGCTTTCAACGCGGACGCGAACGCCTGCAACCCATCGTTGATCTGCTCCGCCGTCACGTTCAACGGGGGAATCCAGCGGATGGTGTTGTCGTAGGTGCCGCAGGAGAGCAGGAGCAGGTTGCGGTCTTCGGCGGCGTGGAGGATTTCCTTGACCAGCGGCTTGGCGTTCTGCGGGCGGTTATCCACCAGGAATTCCGTGCCGATCATCAGGCCCTTGCCGCGCACGTCGCCGATCTGCGGATATTCCTCCTGTAACTTGCGCAGGCCGGTCATCAATTGGACGCCGCGCTCGGTCGCATTTTCGAGCATGTTCTCCTCGCGCATGGCATGAATGGAGGCGACGCCCGCCGCGCACGCGACCGCGTTCCCGCCGTAGGTGCCGCCGTGCGAACCGGTCTCCCATTTCTTCATCAGGTCGGCGCGGCTGAAGACGCCCGAAAGCGGCATGCCGGAGGCGAGTCCTTTGGCGGCGGTGATGATATCCGGCACAACATTGAAGTGTTCGAGGGCGAACCATTTGCCGGTGCGACCGAAGCCGGACTGCACTTCGTCGAAGATGAGCAGAATGCCGTGTTTGTCGCAGATCTCGCGCAGGCCGCGCATGAACGAAGTCGGCGGGACAACGTAGCCGCCCTCGCCGAGGACCGACTCGATCAGGATGGCGGCAGTCTCTTTGGGCGCGGTCTGCGAGGCGAGCAGGTGTTCGAGTTGTTCGAGCGCGTACTGGCTGGCCCCTTCCTCGGTCATGCCGAGGCGGAAGGCGTAGGGGAAGGGGGCGACGAAAACGCCGGAGGGCAGAGGCCCGAACCCGGCGCGGTAGATCGTCTTCGAGGTGGTGAGGGCCATCGTCCCGGCGGTGCGACCATGGAAGGAGCCGGAGAAGACGATGATGTTCTGTTTGCCCGTCGCGGCGCGCGCCAGTTTGACCGCGCCTTCGAGGGCCTCCGCGCCGGAGTTGGAGAAGAAAAATGAGTCAATTGAGGGCGGGGCAATCTGCCGTAGTTCTTCGATCAGGCGCAACATCGGTTTGTGGATGACGATATTCGCTTGCGCGTGTATAAAGTTGCCCGCCTGCTCACGGATGGCCGCGACCACTTTCGGATGACAATGGCCGGTGTTCGTGACGCCGATGCCGCAGGTGAAATCGAGCAGTTTGCGCCCGTCGTCGGTGTAGATGTACGAACCTTCGGCGCGCTCGCCGACGAAGTTGAAGATGCGTCCCCAGACGGGGGACATGTGAGGGAAGTTTTCGGTGTAAAGCGTGTTCATGTGTCAAGTGTTCCTGTGTCAAGTGCAAAAGTGACAAGTGATGCAGTGTCACGTGCTTCGGTGTCAGGTGGCGCGGGGTTGCAGTTTAAGAGAATGGCGCAAACCACCGATGAGGGCTTTTGTTTTTTCGGCTTGCTGGTATTCGGATTGAAAGGTCTGATCGTTGATGTAACCAACATCAAGCGCCGCATAAAGCAGGGATTGCACTTCCACTGCCGAGCGGCGCGCGATGATGAGAAAGCGAGCAAATTCCACTTTCGATTCACAATCAAAGCCCTCGGCGATGTTCGTCATCGCAGACATGGCCGCGCGTTGGATCTGGTCACGCAAGCCAAAGTCTTTTGCGAGGGCTCCTGAATTCGTTAGTTTGTAAATGTTGCCAACCAGTTTCCGTGCTTCTTGCCACGCGATAATTTCTTCAAACCTCTTTATCAAAGCCATGTTTTCCAGTTCCCCGGTGTCACGTGCCACCGTGCTACGTGACACTGGAACACGTGACACCGAATCACGCACCTACGCCGGCAAATAATCCGCCGCCCACTCAATGTCGAGTTTCTTCAGGCCAGCGCGAGTGGGGATGCCGGTGGCGGTCCAACCGGCGAGGGAGTAGTAGCGCTCAATCGCGGCGTTGACCTCGGCCTCGGTCAGCGCGACGCCGGCGGTGGGACCTTCGCCCTTCAGTTCGCGGAAGAACTTCTTCGGGAGTTTGTCCGCGTTGCGGCCCAGGCCTTCGCGAACATTGAAAGCGCGGAACAGGTTCAACCGTCGCGCCCCGACCGCCATGAGTTCCTCCACGGTGATGTCCCAACCCGTCACAGACTTGATCATCTCGACGGTTTCGGCCGGCCCATAGAGAGTCCACGCCGGGCCGTAAACGAATTGGCAGAGTTCCGCCGAGTCGAGCATGGAATAGAAGACCTCGGTCAGGTAGGCGAAGCGGACTTTTTCATCGTTAAGCGAGCGCGCGGCTTGCGGTTCGCCGAGGCCGATCAGTTTGAGGCGGTTGAGGTTGAGGTCGGCCACGCCCTCTTCGTAATAGGGATCGTGTTCGCTGGATTGGTGATCCGCGCCGAAGGGATTGACCGCGTAAATGAGCGCGAGGCTGCGCTTGGCCTGCGGCATGTGGGCCGGGGCTTCCGCGCCCTTGACGGTGATGAGGCACTCGTCCGCGCCCCTGCCAAACTTTTTGGCGGCGCGCTCCGACCCCTGGCCGAGCGTTTTGCCAAACTCGGTGGAGCCTTTCACAATTTGGTCGAGGATTTTGAGCATGGCGTCGGCATTCCCGAATTTCAGTTCGACGCCGCCAGTGTCTTTTGTAGAAATGATTCCCTTCTCGAAACATTCCATCGCAAAGGCAATCGTCGCGCCGCAGGCGATGGTGTCCACGGCATATTGGTTGCAGATTTGGTTCGCCAGCGAAATCGCCGCCAGGTCTTTGATTCCGCAATACGATCCGAAGGTGCCGAGCGTTTCGTATTCCGGGCCGCCGTAGCGCGGGTCAACGCGATACGCGCCGTCCTTGATCTCGACCACGCGCTTGCACTTGACCACGCAGGCGTAACAGGTGTCGCGTTCCTTCAACACGGTGGCCGACATTTTCTCGCCGCTGATGTCTTCGCAATATTCGAACTGGCCTTCGTTGTAGTTGCGCGTGGGAAGCGTGCCGGTGGTGTTTTGGAAGAGGACAACGCTGGCCGTACCATGTTCCGCCAGACCGGGCATATCCGGGTTATCGGGCAGGATCTTTGGCCCGGTGCGGTTCAACGCGACCAACGATTTGGCGTCGGCAATCGCGGGCTGTTTCTTCCCTCGAACGGCCACGGCCCGCAGATTCTTGCTCGCCATGACCGCGCCCATCCCCGTCCGTCCCGCGTGCCGATTCGACATGCTGACCAGAGACGAGAACAAGACTCCGTTTTCCGCGCCCGGCCCGTGCTGGAGGATCTCTGCCTTCGAGTCCACTTCCTTGTGGAGGATGTCATCCACTTCGCCGGTGATCTTGCCAACCAAGTGCGCGGCGTCACGCAGTTCGGCGTTGCCTTCCACAATCGAGAGGTAAACCGGCTTGGCCGACTTGCCCTTGACCACGATACCGTCGTAGCCCGCGAACTTGAGTTCCGCCGGGAAGAAGCCCCCGCCCTGCGCGTCGCCGATGCCGCCGCTGATGGGCGACTTGGCGTTGGCGTTGATGCGGCTCTGGCCCGAGATGCTCGCGCCGGTGGTGACGCCGGTGAAGAGGGTCAGCACATTGTCCGGGCCGAGCGGGTCGGCGCCTTTGGGCATTTCGCGCAGGATGTAGTGCATGCCCATCGCGCTCCCGCCCAGGTACTTGCGGTAGAAGGCTTCGGAGGGCTCCTCGGTTTCGAGCTTGCCCTTGGTCAGGTCTACGTGCAGGATCTTTCCGTTGTATCCGTTTGGCATGGCGTCCTCTCTTCTTTTGGCAATTGGCTGTGGGCTAATCGCTTTTGGCTATTGGCCGTGGAATGTGCCAATTATAAGGAGAGTCGGCAATCGTGGCAAATGATTCCTGCCGAAAACGACGCAGTTCGGGGGATTGGTTTCAAGTTTCACGTTCCAGCCCAGGGACTGTGCGCTGGAGCCTGCCTCTGCGTTTCATTTTTCATTTTCCATTTTCTCAATCTTCCCCACGCGCCTCGCCAACCTCTCGCCTCCCGCGTCCTCGCCGAGATAGCCCGCGCCCAAAAATGACTTGACCAGCGCGCTCGCCAGCTCCGGCCCGATGACGCGTCCGCCCAGGCATAACACATTCATCCGGTCGTGTTCTACTCCCTGCGCGGCGGAGTACGTGTCGTGACAGATCGAAGCCCACACGCCCTTCATCTTGTTCGCCGCGATGCATGCGCCCACGCCGGAACCGCAGACGAGAATGCCGCGTTCCGCCTCCCCGCGCTGGATGGCCTCGCCGACCAGTTTCGTGATGTCGGGGAAGTCCACGGGGTCGTGGCTGTCCGTGCCAACGTCAATGACTTCATGTCCCGCGGCGCGAACGGCCGCGAGGACGGTTGCTTTGAGGGGAAAGCCGGCGTGGTCAAAACCAACAACAATCTTCATTACAACTCCAGAAAATCTGGACACGGATTACACAGATTGGACGGATTTCACGGATTATTTTAAATACATCCGTGTCAACCCGTGTAATCCGTGTACCAATTAAAATAATTCCCTCGCCTTCGCGACCACATTCTCGACCGTGAAGCCGAACTTCTCGAAGAGGGTTTTGTACGGAGCCGAGGCGCCGAAGGATTTCATGCAGATGACGGACGAGGCGTATCGTTCCCAGCCCAGGCCGGAGGCGGCTTCCACGGCGAGTCGGCGGGTGAGCGCTTTCGGGAGGATGGACTCGCGATAAGCCGGGTCTTGTTCCTCGAACAACTCCCACGAGGGGAAGGAGACGACGCGCACGCCGCGGCCTTGCTCACGTAGTTTTTGCGCGGCCTCGAAGATGAGACTGACCTCCGAGCCGGAGGCCATGAGGATGATTTCGGGGTCGCCGAAGTCTTTGAGAACGTACGCGCCAAAGCGCAAACTGGCAGTTTGCGTTACAGGCAGGATGGGTAAATTTTGTCGCGTCAACGCCAGCGCAGTGGGGCCGTGACGATTCTCGATGGCCACCTTCCAGGCTTGGGCGGTTTCGTTCGCGTCGGCGGGACGGATGACGGTGAGATTGGGCGTGGCGCGCAACATGGCGAGTTGCTCGATGGGCTGGTGCGTGGGGCCGTCTTCGCCGAGGCCGATCGAGTCGTGGGTGAAAACAAAGATCGAGGGGATGCGCGAAAGCGCGGCAATGCGGATGGCAGGTTTCATGTAATCGGCGAAGATGAGGAACGTGCCGCCGTAGGGGATCAAGCCGCCGAAGAGGGCCATGCCGTTCAAGGCCGCGCCCATGGCGTGTTCGCGCACACCGAAGTGGAAGTTGCGTCCCTGTGGAGAATCTTTTTGGAAGGCGAGACTGCCGTCAATTTTGGTGTTGTTCGAGGGAGCCAGGTCCGCCGAACCGCCGAGGAGTTCCGGGAGTTTCGCGGCCAGCCCGTTGAGGGTCCGGCCGGAAGCGACGCGGGTGGAGAGTCCCTTTGGGTCGAGGTCGAAGGTCGGAAGGGCCGACTCCCAATCGGCGGGAAGTTTTCCATCTAGGCGGCGTTTAAGTTCGGAGGCTTGCGCGGGATACAAACGGCTGTAGGCGTCGACGCGCATCTTCCAATCGTGTTCCCATTCGCGGCCACGATCCACGGCTTGACGGAAAAAGGCCAGCACATCCTCGGGGATGAAGAAACGCGGATCGCGCGGCCATTCGAGCTTGTCCTTGGCCGCGTCCAGTTCCTCGTCTCCGAGCGGCTCGCCGTGCGCCTTGGCCGTGCCTTGACGATTCGGCGCGCCGAAGCCAATGATGGTGCGACAGACGATGAGCGAGGGGCGCGCGTCGGCTTTGGCGTTTTGCAGGGCGCGGTCAATGGCGTTGACGTTGTTGCCGTCTTCCACGGTTTGCACGTGCCAGCCGTAGGCCTCGAAGCGTTTGCCGCGCTCCTCGGTGAAAGCCAGGTCGGTAGAGCCGTCAATTGAAATGCGGTTGTCGTCGTAGAGGTAGATCAGCCGGCCCAATTGCAAATGTCCTGCGAGCGAGGCGGCCTCGGACGCGACTCCTTCCATCAGGTCGCCGTCGGTGACGATGGCGTAGATGTAGGGGTCAATCAATTCGTGGCCGCGCTGGTTGAATTCCGCGGCAAGGCGCGAGGCCGCGATGGCCATGCCCACGCCGGTGGCGAATCCCTGGCCGAGCGGGCCGGTGGTCATCTCCACGCCGGGGGTCAGGCCATACTCCGGGTGGCCGGGAGTCTTACTGCCCCACTGCCGGAAGTTTTTTAATTCGTCGAGAGGCAAGTCGTAACCGGTGAGATGCAGGAGCGAGTAGAGCAACATCGAGCCGTGTCCGCCAGAGAGGATGAAACGGTCGCGGCCGGGCCAACGCGGGTTGCGCGGGTTGTGACGCAGGCAGCGCGTCCAGACAGTGAATGCCAGCGAAGCCGCGCCCATGGGGAGTCCGGGATGACCCGAGTTAGCTTTCTGCACCGCGTCGGCGGAGAGGAATCGAAGCGCGTTGATCGCGCGGGCCTGAAGATTGGAAGTCATGGGATTGTCCGCAAATGAATTTTCTTGATTTTACCATCCAACGCTTATGGTATCCTTGCCAAATGCGACTCGCCATTTTGCACACCAACGACTTGCACGGGCGCGTGGAGCAACTTTTGCGAATCGCGACTCTCGTGCGCCAAATTCGCGCCGAGGTTGATCACTGTCTCTATGTCGACGCGGGCGACTCGGAGGACACCACGTTGTTGGAGAGCAGCCTGACGAAAGGGAGCGCGATGAACGCCATCCTGCGCGGCGCGGGATGCGACTACCTGACTCTCGGCAACGCCATTCCGGTTCGCTACGGACCCGAAGCGGTTGAGGCCCTCTCGGAGCATTTCGGCCGCCGGAAACCTGCTGGCCGACGCCCTGCTCGACCGCGTGAAAGGAACGGAGATCGCGCTGGCCCTCGCCGGTCACTGGGAGACGGGTCTGCCCGCCGGGCCGCTCACCCAGGGCGCGCTGTTCGCGGCCAATCGCTCCACCGCCAACCCCGCCAAAGTGGAACTGACCGGCGCGCAAATTCTGCAATTCCTCCGCGCCGCGCTCGACCCCGAAAACGCGGCGAAAACGCACCATGGCCTGCGCGGACGAAAGGTCGGCTTGCCGCACATGGCCGGCATGACCGTGCGCTACGACCCGTCCAATTTGGAGACTATCGAAATACGGGTCGGCGGCGCGGCGCTGGAAAGGGAACGCGAATATAAAGTCGCCGCGACGGACATGGAATTTTCCGATTGGTTGGGCTACCTGGTCATCCCGGAAGAGCAGATCGAGTTTGAGGTTCCCACCATCATGCCGGAGGTGTTGGAGGAGTATGTGGCGATGAGATCGCCGGTCAGTTCAATAAAGATGGGAAGGATCATCCAAGCATAAAACGAGACAGCCACCTTCAAGGTAGCCGTCTCGTTTTGTTATCAGTACTTCTCCTTCAACTCCCCCACCGGAAGGACAACAATCCCCTCCTCCTCCGTCCCGACGCTGTTCGTCTCGGCGGGATGTTTGAGAACCATCCAGGCAGTGTAGGCCAACACGAGCGCGTCGAGTTCATCGGGGGTGTGGATCTGGTCGAGGGGCAATTGTCCCATTTTCAGGTTGTGACGCGTCAGTTCATCGAAGAAGTCCATCGGCTCGGATACGTTCACGCCGGCGTCGTACAAAATGATCTGACGTTGCAGGCGGCCTTCGAGGCTTTGTCGCGGCATCGGGTTGTGTCCGAGCAGAACGGTGAAGCAGGCGTGTGGATTCGACTCAAACCATAAGTGGGTTGCGCCGTCGTCGGGGTGGAGGATAAAACCCGCCTTGCGTAATCCATCGTATAGCGCCCTGCCATGTTTGCCGCGCGGCGAATCCGGCTTGAGCGCGGCGCGCGCCGCCAAAATGCCGCGCTCGCGCAGTTCGCGTTCGGCGGCGCGGACTTCGTCGGCGGGCCGTTTGCGCGAGGCGGGGCGGGCGAGAGTCGAGGGCGCGTCGAGGGCCGCGATGACGGAGGGGTAACTGTTGAGCAGGGTCAACGCGTCGTCCAACCGGCCATGCAAAAGGTTCAGCAGGTTACATTCCGCGTCGAGCGCGGCCAGGGTGAACAGGGCGCGTCCGCTTCCCAGAATGATCCCAATGTAGGCGGCGTGTGAAAATAGCATGGTAAGATTTGTCCGTGTGAAGCGACTATTGAAAGGCGCTTTCAGTGTAGCGCAAAAAAGAATTTTATGCAAACCACCCAACGAAGACTTTTCTATCTCGGCATTCTCACGCTCGGTCTGGTGTGGATTGGCCTCTCCGCGGACCGAAGCGGCGCATCCACCAACGGACTCATCCCCGCGCCGCGCGAGGGATTCCTCGCGCCCGATTTCACGCTCGCCTCCCTCGACGGCGCGACCTACACACTCTCCGAGTTGCGCGGGCAGGTTGTGTTGGTCAACCTGTGGGCTTCGTGGTGCGCGCCCTGCCGCGCCGAAATGCCGGCCATCCAACGCGTGTACGAGGATTACAAAGGCGCGGGCTTTATCGTGCTGGCCATCAACGCCACGTGGCAGGACTCCTCCGACTCGGCGCGCGCCTTCGTTTCGGAACACAACCTCACCGTCCCCGTTCTGCTCGACATTGACGGCGCAGTCTCGCGCCTCTACCAACTTCAAGCCATGCCCACCTCGTTCTTCATCGGACGCGACGGGCGCATTCGTCGTCTCGTGGTTGGCGGCCCGATAAGCGAGGCGTCGCTACGGGCGCAAATCGAATCCCTGTTGGAGGAGGACGCGCCCTGATGTTCCCTGTTTTGCAACTCGGCCCGCTCGCCATCCAAACCCCAGGCTTGCTCCTGCTTCTCTCGGTCTGGGTCGGCATCACGCTGGCCGGAAAACGCGCGCCGCAGCACGGCCTGCGCGCTGAAACGCTGGACGCCATCATCACTCCCGCGCTGATCGCCTTCGTCATTGGCGGGCGCGTGACGTACGCGCTGTCACACATCTCCGCCATCCAACAATCGCCGCTCGACATTATTTCACTGGATGCCTCGCTCTTTGACGCGTTCGGCGGATTGATCGTCGCGCTCATGGTTGGATTTGCCTATGGCCAGAAAATGAGGCTGGACTTGTGGCCGACTCTCGACGCGCTGGCTCCCTTCTGCGCGACTCTTGCAATCGGACTCGGCGCGGCGCGCCTCGCTTCGGGCGCGGCCTTCGGAGCGGATACCTCCCTCCCCTGGGGAATCCAACTCCACGGCGCGACGCGGCATCCCAGCCAGGTGTATGAGGTCGCGGCGGCGTTGTTCATTTTGAATCTGGTCGCGTTGCGAAAACCGTTCGAGATTCCCGGCAAACAATTCTTGTTGTGGGTCGCATGGACGGCGGGCGCGGCGCTATTCCTCGAAGCCTTTCGCGGCGACAGCGCTATCGTACTGGGCGGATTGAGGTTGGGTCAGATCGCGGCGTGGGTCGTGTTGGCAGGCGCGCTGATTGGGTTGGAATGGTTACAGAAAGGAAGCCGGATTGGCAATCCGACCTACAAAGAAAATGGATAAAGTTTTTATCAAAGAGTTGCGCGTGCGCGGGATTCTAGGCGTCCACGATTGGGAGCGGGTGACGCCGCGCGAGATCGTGATCAGCGTGACGTTGTTCACCGACACGCGCAAGGCCGCCAAAAGCGACGATATCGCCGACTGCGTGGATTACAGCGCGACCGCAAAAAAAATCCGCGCCCACGCGGAGAGCGCGGCGCGGATGACGGTGGAGGCGTTGGCGAATGATATTGCGCGGCTGTGCCTGGAAGACTGGCTCGTGAGGAAGGTCAACGTGCGGGTGGAGAAGCCGGGGGCGGCGGCGGAGGCGGTCAGTGTGGGGGTGGAGATCGAAAGGGCGCGGCCCGCTGGGGTTAAGAGGGAAGCGAGGAAGGGGCGAGGGGTCGGGCCGCGGTCTAGGTAAGAGAGTCGGCGGAATACCATTCCGCCCCACAACCATTAAATTTGCAATCGTGCCGCGCCGCGCGCGATGTTGGCGAGGAATTCTTCGCGGGTGGCGAGGTTGGCGCGGAAGGCCCCGTGCATGGCGGAGGTGGTCATGCGGGCGTCGTGTTTTTGGACGCCGCGCATCATCATGCACAGATGCAGGGCTTCGACAACGACGGCCACACCCTGGGGTTTGAGGAGGTCGCGCAGGAAGTCGGCGATCTGGCGGGTCATGCGTTCCTGCACTTGCAGGCGGCGGGCGTACATGTCCACGACGCGCGGGATTTTGGAGATGCCCAGCACTTTGCCGTCGGGTATATAGGCCACGTGGACGCGCCCGATGAATGGAAGCATGTGGTGTTCGCACAGGCTGTAGAATTCGACGTCGCGCACGATGACCATTTCATCGTATTTGACCTCGAAGAGCGCGCCGTTGATCATGGCTGCGGAATCAACGTGGTAGCCCGCGAGAAGTTCACCATACATGCGGGCGACGCGGCGCGGGGTATTTTTGAGGCCTTCGCGATGGGGGTCTTCGCCAAAGGCTTGGAGGAGTTCGGAGACGGCGTTTTCCACGCGGGTTTTATCCACGCCGGTTTCGGTGATCCTGGCGTCGGTCATATCGTCGTCGAAATCGAGAGGTTCCATGGGCAATCCTGACAAAACTGGCCCAGGCGAAGCCCGGGCCAGTGAAAATGAAACGGGAGCGGACTAGCCGATGATCGGCTCGATCAATCCGTAACTGCCGTTCCTTCGGCGGTAAAGTACGTTGATCTTGCTGGTCTCGGCGTTATAGAAGACGAAGAAGTTGTCGTGGCCGAGTTCGCGCATTTGGACAACGGCTTCCTCTTCGGACATCGGCACAAGTTCGAAGCGTTTGCGTTTGGCGACCAAGGGAGTGAGTTGGCCGGTCTCTTCATCCATCACTTGCTCGACGGACTCGGCGGCATCCGCGGCGGAGCGACCGTCGCCGCGCCCGCGATAATGTTTGCCTTTGTAGCGTTCGATCTGGCGGTCAATTTTGTCGAGCGAGGCGTCGAAGGCGGCGCGCAGGTCGTCGGCGCGTTCTTCGGCGCGCAGGAGCAGGTTCTTGCCGCGCACGGTGATCTCGGCGGAGTAGCGGTCCGATGCGCTCCGAGCCGATTTGAAGTGGGTGAGTTCGACGCGGATGTCGTCAATTTGGGGCAGGTGACGCGGAAGTTTTTCCGCTTTGTCGTAAACGTAGTCGTGCACGCGGTCGGTCAGTTCCATACTATGGGTTTGAATGTCAACCTTCGGTGTCATGGTGGAACCTCCTTGGGGAAATTTGGGAATGGTCAAACTAAATTGAAACCGTGATGCGGCAACGCCCGCGCCACGGTGAGGGCATACACTTCGGTCGCGCCAGCCTCCAACAGCGCGTGGGAACACGAGGATAACGTGGAACCTGTGGTGGCAACATCGTCCACAACCAGAATGGATTGTCCCCGTACATGGCGTGGGTCGGCGGTAAACGCATGTTCAACATTGATTCGGCGCTCATGGGCATTCAGCCCGACTTGTGATTTTGTTTCGCGCGCTCGTCGCAGGGCGGAAGGCCGGTAATGCCTGCCCAACGCAAGGGATAAAGGATGACTGATCAACGCAACCTGATTATACCCGCGTTCCTGCATCCGTTTTTGTCCCAGCGGCACCGGCACAATCACGGAAAACGGCCAATCCAAATCCTTGACGAAGTTCGAGATGGGAACCGCCAGCGCGTCGCCCAGACCCATATCGCGTCGATACTTTAACTTGTGAAGGGCCTGCCGCACCGGAGAATCGAACGCCGCCCACGAGCGCATGGCCCGATAGGGCGGCGTATCCGCCTGACAACGCTGGCACAATCCTGCTTTCGCGATCGGCAACCCGCACCTCGCGCAAACTTCTCCCGTCAAGACGGGCGTTTTCGCCTGGCAATCGTCGCACCAACGGGACCCTACTCTGCCGCATCCGCCACAGCGAGGCGGAAACAACCAATCGAGCCCGCTCCAACCCAGACGGTATAGCGGATACGACCAGCGCGAACCGGCCAAATTACTTTCTGCCTCCTCCAAAGGCGGAGCCAAAGACATTCGAAATCTGAATCATGGCGGGAGTGAGTAGAATGATCAAGATGGAGGGGAAGATCAGCAAACCCATCGGGAAGATCATCTTGACCGGCGCCTTGTGCGCCTCTTCCTCCGCGCGCTGGCGACGCTTCATGCGCATTTGTTCGGACTGGATACGCAACACCTTCGACATGCTAACGCCCAATTGCTCGCTTTGAATCACCGCGGCGGTGAAACTGGTCATTTCGGCGATGCCCAAACGGTCGGACATATCGCGCAGGGCGTCCCGGCGCAGTTTGCCCAGCTGCACTTCTCGAATGGCGCGGGCAAAGGCATTGGAAAGTTCATTCTCCCATTTTTCACTGACTTTGGAGAGGGCTGAGTCGAAACTTAAACCGGCTTCCACGCAGATCGTCAAGAGATCGAGCGCGTCGGGCATGGCTTTGCGAATTTCATGCTGACGGGAGTTGATACGACTGCTCAACCAGAGTTGCGGGAAGAAGAAACCCAGCAGGCCGAAAACGACAAGCGATATCATCACGCGTCCAATCGGCCAGGGTGTGGGCGACAAAGTGGTAATGAGCAAGAGGAAACCGTCGAAAATGACCGGAACGATAAAGCGGGTGGCAAGAAAAGTGGAGGCTTCAATACGGCCCGGGTTGCCAGCCATCTCCAATTTCTTGTTGGTTTCCGTTAGGAGTTTTTGAGGCGTAAACCGGGCGGAAAATTCGCCGATGCGGCGAAGCATCGGAATTAATACGCGCTCGCTGAACGGCTGGGAGAGTTCGAGCTGCTCCAACGAAACCTGCTCCCCACGTTCGGTAAACTCGGCCAAACGCGCCATAAGAGGGTCGGCGCCATCCTCCTGCTGGGCGGCGGTTCGATTTCCCACGACCACCAAGGCGATCACGCCCACGATCAAGAGAATTCCGAACACAATTCCAACGATCAAGCCAACCGACATATCACACCTCGATATCGGCGATCTTCATCATGATGACATACCCGACAACGATCAACAGACCGGCGCAAGTCAGCGCCCCAATGCCGCACAAAAGTCCCTTATCGAAAAAGGACATCATGTATTCGCGATTCATGAACCACAGGAAAATCACTAGGAAAATGGGAATCAACGCCATGGCGGTTCCCGAAGTGCGCACCTGGGAGGTCAGCACGCGAATCTCGCCCTTGATTCTGACGCGTTCCCGGATCGTAAAGGAAATGGTATCGAGGATTTCCGAAAGATTACCGCCCACTTCGCGTTGAACGTTGATGGCGGTGATGACAAAGTCGAGGTCGTCGCTGGGGATGCGCCGGTAGAGGTTATCGAGCGCGACGTTCATAGGCACGCCCAATTGCATTTCTTGAACCACCCTGCGGAACTCATCGGAGATCGGCGAGGGCAATTCCTTGCTGATAGCCTCCATAGCCTGCATGGTGGAATAACCGGCGCGCAAACCGTTCACCATCAGATTCAACATGTCGGATAGCTGTTCGTTAAAACGCAGCAAGCGCCTGGCTTGTTGCCGCTTCACGTAAATTTGCGGGAAGAACAATCCCGCCACCAGCCCGATCAGGAACGAGACAATTCCCGTCCAGTCCGAGCCGGCTCCGCCCAGCAACCAACCGATAATGCCGGTGCCGAAGGAGGAGATGAAGATCAAGGCAAAATATTCACCGACCTTGAATTTCAGGTCGGCGCGCGCCAACTGACGAGCGATGCGGTCGCCTGTGGAAGATTTCTCGACCCGTTTGTTTACCCAGTCGGTCAGGGCGGACGCGTCCGACTTACGCGCCTCCTCTTGCGTCTCATCCTGAATATATTGGCCCAGGCGCTTTTCCACCAGGGAACGCTCGCTGTTCGATGAGATCACAAACCCCACAATCAACAAGATTAGGATAATGACACCGCCGATAACGAGAATCAGAGTAAGTGACATAGGTACCGCTTTTAGTAGCGACGGCGCTCTCCGATACCGAAGATGGAGGGCGGCAAGTGAATGCCCGCGGCTTCGATCTTGTCCATGAATTTCGGGCGCAAACCGGTTGGGCGCAAACGGCCGATGATCTTGCCGTTTTCGACCCCGGTCTGTTCGAACACGAAAATATCCGTCATGGTGATTATATCGCCTTCCATGCCGGAAATCTCCGTGATGTTGGTGACTTTGCGCGTTCCGTCGCGCATACGCGACTGGTGGCAGATCAAATCCACGGCGCTGGCCACCTGCTCACGGATGGCGCGCAACGGCAGGTCCATGCCGGCCATCAGGCACATAGTCTCCAAACGGGCCAGCGTATCGCGCGGACTGTTGGAGTGGGCGGTGGTCATCGAGCCGTCATGACCGGTGTTCATGGCTTGTAACATGTCCAACGTTTCGCCGCCGCGGCACTCGCCCACGATAATACGTTCGGGACGCATACGCAGGGAGTTGATCACCAGGTCGCGAATGGTGATTTCGCCGCGTCCCTCGATGTTGGGCGGGCGCGACTCCAACGTCACCACATGCTCCTGGCGAAGTTGAAGTTCCGCCGCGTTCTCGATGGTGATGATGCGCTCGTCTCCCGGAATGAAGCCGGAGAGGATGTTCAACAACGTTGTCTTGCCTGAACCCGTGCCGCCGGAGATAATGATATTCAAACGCGCTTCCACACAGGCCTTCAGAAATTGAATCGACTCCTGCGTGACCGTGCCGAACTGGATGATCTGCTCCACCGTGATCGGGTTTCGGGAGAATTTACGAATGGTCAGCGTGGGGCCGACCAGCGAGATGGGCGGAATGACGGCGTTCACGCGCGAGCCGTCCTGCAAGCGGGCGTCCACGTAGGGGCTGGACTCGTCAATACGGCGTCCCAGCGGCGCGACGATGCGGTCAATGATGCGCATCACGTGCTCGTTGCTTTCAAAGGTGACTGGCACGCGATGAATTTTGCCTTTGCGCTCCACGTAAATGTTCTTGGCGCCGTTCACCATGATTTCGGTGATGCTCTCGTCCTCAAGGAGGGGCTGAAGAGGACCAAGACCAAGAATCTCGGCGGCGATCTGCTCGAAAAGACGCGCCCGTTCCGGGCGGGAAAGAACGATGTTCTCCTCCGAAAGGATCTGCTCGAAGAGATCCTGGATGGTGCGCCGCACCTCGTCAATCTTGGTGATATCCATGGAGGGATCCAGCTCAGCCAAGAGGCGATTTTGGACGCGCGTCTTAAGGTCGAAATAGGTGCCCGCTTGGGGCGCGGTGATCGGCGCGTTCACCCTGCGCGCCTGCACATTGGATAACCGCGAAGCGTCGGCCCCAGAACCAGGCTGACCGGCGGGCGGTTGCGGTTGATTCTGGCCCCCGCCCTGTCCTTGCTCAATTCGCCTTAATAGGGACATTCCTATACTCCTAACGCTTCACAGGTCGGTCAACGGATTCGCTTTCCTTGCCGCTCACTCTGGCGCGCACAATCTCGGCCAGGCTGTACACGCCGCGGGCCACCGGTTGATTCTTGTTATCCAACATAAACGGCACGCCGTTCAGCACCGCGGGGATCGCGACGCGTTCATCCAACGGAATGGCGGTCACTACCGGCTGTTTCAGGTTTTCGCTCACGCGCTCCGGCGTGATCGCGGCGATACGTTTATCGAATTTGTTCATGACAAAAACGATGCGGTCTCGTTCGATGCCGAGAGTCTGCAACAGGTCGAGGAAAAGGCGGGTGTTCTTGATGGCCGGCACATCCTGGGTTGTGATCAAAACGATCACATCGCTCGCGTCAATCGCCGAGACCGCCACTTCATTCATATAGCCGGACACATCCACCACAACGTAGGCGTACATCTGTCGTAGAAACTCGATCACCTTGAGGAACTGATCGGCGGCGATCTTCTCAGCCTGTTCGGGCCGCGTGGGAGCCGCAAGGATGTGAATACCGCTGGCGGCGTGTTTCAACAGAACGCCTTCAACAATCTCAAACTCAAGTTCGTCTGCGCGCGGGGCGAGATCGGCGATTGTGTTCTTGCCGTGTTCGTTGAAGAAGATCGCCACATCGCCATACTGGAGGTTGGCGTCCACGATCACGACGCGGGTGTCGTCGTTGTGCAGGGCCAAACCCAAATTCACCGCGATGGTTGTACAGCCCGTCCCGCCTTTCGGGCTGTAGACTGTGACCACCTTGCCGCGCGCCAACCCCAATCCCAGCCCCATCGCCGGCGTAATCGCTGACGTGACCGAGGCGGGCGCAGCCCGAACCGACGCGGTCTTCACCCGTTCGATCCGGGCCATCTCGCCGGCGCGACGCACCGCGGAGATCAGCTCGTCGCCCATGGGAGGCTTGGTGAGGAAATCGCGCGCGCCCGCCAGCATGGCTCGACGCATATAATTTTGATCGCCCTGCACAGACAGGATAACCACCTGGATGTGCGGCATCTTTGCCCGGATTCTTTCCGTGGCGGTAATTCCGTCAACGTCGGGCATGTTGATGTCCATCAACACAACGTCCGGATCCATCTCCAACGCGAGTTGAATCCCTTCGTTTCCCGAACGCCCGGCTCCCACTACCTCCACATCGCTCTCAAACTGAAGAAGTTTGCGGACGTTCTCGCGCGTCTCGGCAACATCATCCACGACAAGAACCCGAATTTTTTCGCCAGCCATAGATCCCTTCGTTGGTCAAGTGTCGGTTATTGGTTTTTGTCCGGAGATACCGTTACCACATCATTGGGCAGGAACGGCAACGCCAGAACGTCCAGGCGCGGAGTAATCCCATACGCCAATTTTACGGGAACCGGGATGCTGTACTGACTCAGCAGGAATTGCAGGGTGGCCGCTTCCGTAGCCTGCCGGCCCTCGTCGCCGCCGCGGCGCAAGGTCAGGTTCAACGGGATGTTGGCATAGATCATATACGTCAACGTGATGGCATCCTGCGGATCAACGACCAGCGTAATGATGTCGGGCGGCAATTTATCCTTCGTCAGAGACGTCTGGCTGGCCGGCGTGGGCGCGTTGGGATCGGTGGGTTGGACTGCCTTGGTGGGCACCTCGAATGTACCCAGTTTAAGCACTTTGACATCCTGCAAGATCATTTGACAGACCAGGCGCGGACGTTGCTGCAACTCAGAAGGAATCACGTAAATGGCTTGCTGGA
The DNA here is from genome assembly GCA_964625215.1 of uncultured Anaerolineaceae bacterium. Classification (GTDB taxonomy): domain Bacteria; phylum Chloroflexota; class Anaerolineae; order Anaerolineales; family Villigracilaceae; genus Denitrolinea. The sequence goes on from CAZVAX010000002.1 coordinate 45,344, forward strand.
ACGCCGGTTCCACTTCCGTGCGGCCCTGCGTTGGCGGATGATCGGGCGCCGTGGCTATCCCGAGGCTGATTCCCGGCATTTTGGAGGTTTCCGCGTTGATTGGGGTCATGATCACGCCGATGTGATTCGGCAATAATGTCTGGAACGATGGGTCAATATCCACCATCAACATACACGCGATCACATTGACGTGCGCGCCGTCCTGCACGCCATACGCGACGGAGGCCAACCGCGTAATGGGAATCGCTACAGCGGTCTTCCCAATGGGAATCCGCATCGCCCATTCCGGAGGAGGCGGATCCACAAATCCCTCTTCAGAGGCAACCATGGATTCGGTGATAAACGCGCCTTGATCCAGGGGGTATTTTGCCACTTTGCTCAACAGAGTTTCCTTTTCATCGGCTGAGAACATATCTTGAGTCAAGTGCTCCCGAGGGATTGTACGCAAGCCAAGCCGATCCTCGGTGATTCTCTCGCCGAGCGGTATGCTTTGAGCCGCATAGTAGACTTGGACGCTGCTCGAGGGAGTGGGAGCGGCCCCACCAGTACGACCACCCCCCAGTAAATTGCTTTGTAACACCACGAAAACCAGAATGGCGCCGATGATGAGTATCACCAGCAAAAAGATCAATGTTCGTCCGCGACGCATAGGATCTCCTCTCTTTCGAGATAACCACATAAGTGGCTTTGTTTTGTATCGTGTAATTATACAGTAAAAATCGTAAATTCCTTTTGGTAAAAAGGTAGGACTCTGCCTTGGGCAGAGTCCTACACGAGGGGCCAAAAACAGACAGCCTAGAAACTGGAAAGACTGTTGTTGATGGTCGAGAAGACGTTGCCGATGATCGGGCCGAGCAGCATCAGGACCGCAATGACAACGATAGCGACCAAAACAAGGATCAACGCGTACTCAACCAAACCTTGGCCTTTTTCCTTCGGTGCGAACAACATGGGATTTCACCTCCTTTCCTTTCTGGATTTCTCCTTGACCGGAGATTTCTACTATTATACCGGTTTTAACGCCGGCTGGCAGCGCGCGAGGTATGCATAACTTGAAGCCCTGTCGAAACAGGGCTTCAAAACGGGCAGAAACAGCCTAGAAACTGGAGAGGCTGTTGTTGATGGTCGAGAAGACGTTGCCGATGATCGGGCCGAGCAGCATCAGGACCGCAATGACAACGATAGCGACCAAAACAAGGATCAGCGCGTATTCGACCAGGCCTTGGCCTTTTTCTTTCGGTGCGAACAACATGGTTGCATATCTCCTTTCGTTAGAATTTGAGGGATTGCCTCTATGCACATTATAGTGACATTGATGGAAATGACAAGTCTTGCAAGTCGCAATTCCCTAACAATAATGTTAGTCTAACATTTCTGCAATTTTGAAACGCGCCCAGAATCTAACTTCGCGCCGGAACAGAAAAAGTGACGCGCGTCCCTTTTCCTACCGCGCTGTCTATTTCGAACACGCCGCCCAACAGTTCCGTTCTCTCGCGAATCAACTTCAAGCCCAGGCTATTTCCTTGCTGGATGTTTTCAACGTCCAAGCCCTTTCCGTTATCGTCTACACTGACGCGAATCATATCCTCCGCCAGATCGATGTGCACCTTGACGATCGTCGCCTGGCTGTGACGCGAGGCATTGCCGATCAACTCCTGGATCGCGCGAAAGATCATCACCTCAACGTAAGACTCCAGGCGGCGTTCCGTTCCCGTCACCGTCACAATGACTTCAAGACCCGCTTGCTCTTTGAAGGCCTCCGCGTACTTTCGAATGGTGGGCGCCAAGCCTAGATCATCCAGCATCATGGGGCGCAACTCGAAAATGAAGTTCCTCACCTTTTGAAATGTTCCCATTGCCGAGACTTTTAAATTCCCCAACTCGTCACGCGCTTGCGCGGCGTCCACATCCAGGAGGCGCATGGCAATCTCGGTTTGCAGGATAAAGTTCGAGAGGGCCTGAGCCGGCCCATCGTGCATCTGACGCGAGAGTCGCTGGCGCTCGGCCTCCTGGGCGTTGACGAGCATCTCGACATTGGCTAATTTCCCTTTTCCGCCGGAAGCCGACCCGCCAGACGCGGCGTCAGCGTGAGACCCCTGGGCGCGCACAAGCAGATCCTTTATCTTTTCGAGATGTCCTCGATCGTTCTGTAGTTTCTCCAATTGGCCGCGCATCACCAACAATCGTTGTTGGGCGTCCAGGGCCGAGTCGTAGGCCATCCGCACTTCTTCAGGCGGAAGCTTTCCGATCTGCGACTGCACCTGTTGCAAATGACCGGTGATGGCCGCGTTCCTCTGGGTCAATTTCGAAATCTCGGATTGACTCTGTTCGATCATCAGGGTCACTTCACGCAGGGAACGCTGGGTTTCCTCTAATTCGGCCTGGAGATCCGCTAGGCTGGTTGCCGTTTCAGAATCTTTGGACGCCATTCGATCACTCCTGCTTCTTCGGATTTTTCAATGAGACCCAGCCCCGCTTCAGAGCATAAACAACCGCCTGAGTGCGATCCTCCACCCCAAATTTTCGCAAAATGGAAGTAACGTGATTCTTGACCGTTTGATGGCTGATCCCCAACATAACGGCGATCTCCTTGTTGCTCATGCCCCCCACCACACATTCCAATACTTCCATTTCACGATCCGAAAGCGGGTGGAACGGACTACCCGGCTCACTGTACGACCGACGCGAACCTTCCAATTGCTCATCCACCCAGGCCTCCAACTCGCGCCGGGTAAAAATGCGCGCTCCAATGATGAACTTTCCATTCGAGACTTCGCGAATACCGTTCGCCAGAGTCAGAGAGTCAATGTCCTTGGAACAATATCCCGCCGCGCCCGCCATAACAGCATGCAAAGCCTGGTCTGTGTCGTCATAGCCGGTTAGCAAAATGACCCGGCAAGGCAGTTTCTCCTGGACCATCAAATGCGTCACCTGCTGGCCATTCATCCCCGGCATGTTCACATCCATGACGACGATTTGCGGTTTGAGCGCACGCGCCAATTCCAGGCCCTCCTCGCCGGTGGAGGCCTGGCCCAAAAATTCCATATCGGCTTCCAACGCGAGAGAATCGACAACTCCTTGCCGAAACAAGGGATGGTCATCCACAATCAGGAGAGTTATTTTGCTCATCATAGGCTCGTTTGGAATCTTTTTTGGATTTTAACACAGAATGAGATTACTTCCTCAAAATCACAGCCGTCTCATTCTGATACAACACCCGCCAATGCGCCTCGCCTCTCAATTCACGCGCCAGCGGCGAGGCAGGCGGCAGGATCGCCCAATCAATTTCATAGCGCGCCATCAAATCCGCCCAGTTTTCGCGCGCCGAAAACATCGTCAGATAATCTTGCGAAAGTTCTGCGCCGTAAAAATCCGTCTGCCCGTCAATGAACACGCGTTGCTCCGGCCACAGGCGAAAGAGCAGATACCCGCCCCACGTAAATTCGTTGAAGACATTACCCACTTGTGGATTCTCCTCCAACCAATCTGCCGCGCCGACGGGGAATCGCGCCGGATCGAACGTATTCCCCATCCGGCCCGCGTCGAGTGGGACCCCGAAGCGGGTGAGGCCAACCACGATTAGGGTCGCCACCATCGGCCAGACCGCGCCGCGCAGTCCCGATTGAGTCGCGCGGAGGAGGGAATCTACCTTAAGTTGAGGAAGAGAATATCCAAGCAATGGCACACACGCGATCACGAAGAAAGGAATGTTGCGAACGCTCACCAGCGCGAAGGCCGTCATCCCCGCCAGCAGGAAGGACTGCCCGCCGGTGAGGGACTTGTCAGCGCGAGCGCGCGAGAGCAGGAGCAAACCGAGGAGGAACAAAAACGGCCAGGCGTTGACCGAGTGAAAGTCGGGCGAGCGCCAGTCAATTTGCAGCGCCATCAGCGCGCTATCGCCCACGTGACCGACCACATTCCGCCACAGCCCCGCGCCGGACGGATTGACGAATGTCACCGCCACCGAGGCCGCGCCCGCCAATAACACGCGCTTCCACGCCTCCCGCGCAGACTTGTCAAACCAGCCCCCCACCGCGTACGCCACCCACACCAACAATCCGACGATGAAGCCGCCGTGCAAGTTCGCCCAGAGTAACATCATCAAAGGAAACTGCCAGATGTTTTTCGTCTCGCCGCGCGCCAACTTGTCCATTTGCGGAAGCCAGATGGCGAGCATGAGCCACGAAAACAAATGCGGACGCGCCAGCCAATGGAAGAGCGTCGCGGCGATCATCAAAAAAACAAGCGCGAACGAAAGCAGGTAAGATGGTACGGCGACATTCATGTCGCCCTTCTCTATCCACCCGTCATTGCGAGGGCGATCTCCCCGAAGCAATCTCCTCGCTAGCACGGGGACTGCTTCGTCGGGAAGTGCGCCCTCCTCGCAGTGACGGAATTTACTTGTAACTGAAGACATCCGCAACGTCTCTCGAAACACAAAGGTAAACGTGATCGCAATCAGAACAATTGCCAACAACACAACCCCATCCAACCCAAGCGCCGTATACGCGGCCGCGTATACGGCCTCCGCCAGCCATTCGGTGGTTGTCAGCGGCTCGCCGGGTTTGGTTTGCGAGAAAACATCGGTTGTCGGAATCTTGCCTTCGGTCAAAATAATTTTCCCCACCACAATATGCCGTCCCGGGTCGCCGTCGCCCAAAAAGCGCGGGCCGAGGGTGACGCCCAGAAGCAGGATCAAGATGAAAACAAAATCCTGCACACGCGGCAGGGCGTAAGCCAAAATCGTTTCGCGCTTCACGGCAAAATCCAACGATAGACCGCCAATCCCTCGCCGCCCAAACTCGTTGCATAAAACGCGCCAGTGGAGAACACAAACTCCGAGCGCGCCGCCAGCGCGGGATACAAACCAGGGAACGCGATGAAATAATCCACGCCGCTCGCGTCCATGTACGACGCCATCGTGCCTTCATCCCGCAAAAACGGAATGACCTCCGGCGACACCAGCCCGGCCATGTCAATCAACTGGTGATGATCGAAATAGCCCAGTGCGCCGATGTCGTGCGCGGCGATCACCGCGTCGGGCGGCAGGTTGTTGTTGACCCACTTCGCCACATCCACCATCTCGCTCTCGATGAACGCGACATCCTGCCCATACGACCGCGCCCCGACTCCCCAAAACAGGACCGTCATCGCGACGAGCAACGCGCCCCACCCCAACCGCGTCACGCGGACGAGGGGCCGGGTGAGGCCATTTCGAAACGCGACCATCATCCCGAGCAGACCCCACAACAGAAAGACCGGCATGACCGGCATGAGGTAACGCCCATGTTGGTACGGAGGCAAACGCAAGGCGTAGATCGTCACGTAGCCCGCGAACCAGGTCATCGCGGCGAGGGTCGGCCAGTCGCGTTGGCGGATGGACTTGACCAACCAGATGACGACGCCGGGGATGAGCACAAACGCGGGTCCGGTGAAAATTTGCAGAAGGGTGAGACCGAGTTTTTCCAGCAGGGGTTTCGCCTGCCATGCAGCGTATTCAGCCTGCTTGGCGTAAAACGTGTTGGGGAAGGGATGGCCGGATAATTTCAGATTGAACAACACGTAGAGACCGAATAAAAATCCGAAGCCGACCATGAAACGCGTCAGGTCGGAGAGGCGATTTTTTCCGAGGGCCAGGATCAGGATTGTCGGGCCGAGCAGGGTCAGCGCGTCGGGGCGGACCCAGATGGTGAGAGCGGTCAGCAGGCCCAGGGTCAGGGGGCGAGGCGAGGGAGAGGAGAGGGAGGTCAGGATAAACGTCGCGAGCAGGCAGTAGAGCAGGGTCTCCATCCCCGAAGCGGAGGCCCAGACGAAATGCCATTCGAGCGCGAAGAAGAGTCCGACGAGGGGGAAGCGCGGGCGATACGTGTCGAGCAGGCGGCGGGCGGTGAGTTCGGCGAGACAGGCGAGGGCGAAGAGGGTCAGGCCGCCGAGGAGGTAGGGCCAAACGTAGGGCGCGAGGCCGAGTTTGAAACCGAGGGCGAGCAGGGCCGACCAGAGCGGCGCGGTGGAGCCGCCGGAGGGGACGCCGGGGAGGAAGGCCCATTCGCCGCGTAGGGCCAGGTTGCGGGCGTAGGTGAGGTGGATCCACGAGTCGTCGAGGGGGAAGCCGACGCGGAAGGTAAGGGCGCTGGCGGCGAGGTACCCGCACAGGGAGAGGAGCGAGGCGGCCGCGAGGAGGAGCAGGTCGCGGCGGGCGAGGTCAGCGGAGGATTTCATAGAGGCGGCTGCCATCGGATTCTCCGAGGTAGCGGAAGGATGGGTTGGAGTCGGGGTTGTCGTAGAGAGCGAGCAGTTCGGGCGACGTGCCTTCGGGCTCGATGACGAGGTAGCGGGCGTTATAGCGTTCGGCGGCGGCGAGGAGGGGCGCGAGTCCGCCGGTGGGAAGCGCAATGGCGGGACGGCCCGTGACCACGTTATAGCCCGGCGGGTTGCGGACAATGATGATGGCGTTGGCAGGCGCGCCTTGTTGGACGAGGAGCGACTCGACGCCCGCGTAGTGACCGTCTTCGCGCTCCCAGCCGGGCAGGACGCGCATGACGAAAATGACCGCGGTCATCAGCACGGCGATGAGAACCAGCGCGCCGCGAAAGATAACGTGGGCGCGGTCGTCGAGCAGGCCGCGGGCGCGAATGAAGTTGACCGCCGCGTCGAGGCCGATGGGAGCCAGGATCCACCAGAGGGGTTGCAAGGCCGCGCCCGAATGGAAGAACGCGCCGCGCGCGCCCGCGAAGGGAAAGACGAGAGACATCGCGATGAGAAGCAGAGTCCACGCGAGCAGGGCGAAGCGGACGCGGATGTCTTTGCGATACTGCCAGATGCCCGCGAGGATGAACGGGAAAAGGAAGATGCCTCCCTGCGCGGCAAAGGCGTTGAGCAGGTTGAGTTTGAGCGCGGTGAGACGGGCTATGAGGATGGCCGTCCAACCAGAGGCGAGCCAGGTTTGCAGAGTCAGTTGCGAGGCGGGGTAGGCGAAGGTGTCGTTGTACTCGGTCAGCCAGAGGGCGCGGCTTCCGCCGGGAGCCATTACTGTGCCAAATACGGAAATGTTCCGCGCATACCAAAATGACATGATAGCAAAAAAGCCGAGGAAAATAAGAAAGATGAAAGATGAAAGATGAAAGATGAAGGGGGGGAGTTTGGTAGTTGGGTAGTTGGGTAGTTGCGTAGTTGGGGAGGGTGCGCTGCGTGTTGCGTATTGCGCAACCTGTGTACGTGTGTACGTGTGTACGTGTTTACTTGTGTACCAGACCGCCACGAGACCGGAGATGCCCAGCCAAAGCAATCCGTCGGAGCGGGCGAGGGCGGCGAGGGCGGAGAGGAGGCCGAGGAGGAAGAAACGCGAGTAATCAGTTTTCAGTGATCGGTGATCAGTGTTCAGGGAGGAGAGGAGGAAGAAGAACGCAATGCCAATCAACATGAAGATGGCGTAGTTGTCGGGGACGGGGAGGAAGGGGGCGTAGTAGATGGGGAAGCAGGCCAGCAGGCCGGAGAGGAGGGCGAGGGTTTTGTTGGAGGTGAAACGCGTGGCGAGCAGGGCGGTCAATGGCGGGACGAGGGCGGCGAGGAGCAGAAAGCCGAGGCGGGCGGAGGCGAATGTCGTTTGGCCGGTGAGCCACATCCCCGCCGCGGCAACGATGGAGGCGAGCGGAAGCCAGTAGGCGTGCGAGGGGGTCGGGAGTCCCTGCGGATCGGAGAGGTAATTCCAGAGGTAAGGTTCGTTGAAGCCCTGGCCGCGCGCCAGTTGGATGCCGCCGCCGAAGTAGTAGTCCGCGTCCATGTAGCCGGGCAGGGATTGGAACTGCGCGATGGCGAGAGGGGTGGCGAGGCCGAGGAGGAAGAGGAGGAGGGAGCGGCGGGTCATGCAGTTTCCAGTGTTCAGTGATCAGTCATCAGTGAAGTTGGGACGCAGATAAACGCGGAGGTACGCGGAGGCTTCATAATTTCCGCGTTTTTCCGCGCTCGTCCGCGTCCACATTGTATTCATTTGCGAAGTTCGCGTTTCACCCCATCCAACCACGTGCGCGGGGGACGAACAACATACCAGCGCACCCAGTATAAACCGAGGAGGGTCAGCGCGGGAGGCAGGAGGAAGAGGAGGCCGTCGGCGAGGAAGGGCGCGGCGGTCAGTTGCCAGCGGAGGAGGAGCGGGAAGGCGAAGAAGACAAGCGTGAAGAGTAGGATGGCCAGCGCCGGGCGCTTGTCCCAGCGTTCCCAGACGAAGGGCAGGATGACCGCGAAGGAGAAGACCAACGGCGCGAGGTTGGCTAGCGTTGTGGAAAAGCCAAGCAGGGGCGCGACCGCGAGAGTCAGCGCGACGACCCAGGCGAGACGGCGCGGATTGTCACTGCGCCAGACGCCGATCCATTCGACGAGGAGCAGGATGACGAGGAAGGCGGCCAGGCCGCGCGCGATCCACGCGCCGGAGGCTGGAAACCAAACGCTGAAAAACCAGGCGGGAGAGAGGAGATCAACGCGCAGGTTGGCCGCGACCGCGCGCAGGAAGGCCGGCCAGAGCCAATTGGGATAAAGCAGGAAGGCGATCCCGCCGAGGGTGATCCACGTCATGGCAAAGCCGGCAAAGACGCGCCAGCGACGCGCGAGGTAAACGCTGATGACGATAAACAGCCACAGGATGAGCGTCGACTCCCAGCGCATGGAGGCGATGGCAAGGAGAATTCCCGCGGCTTCATCGTTCCCCGAATGGAAGAGGATGAGCGCGCCCAGGAGGGAGAGAGTCAACAAGATGGAAAGCGAACCGTCTAGCAATGCAATGACCGGGTAATACCACAGCAACGCGAAACCCAGCGCGAGGAGAATGTAACCGCGTTTGGGTCGCCAGTCGGTGAGGCGGAAGGCGAGAGTGACGAGAGCGAGAAGCGCCAGTTCGGACAGAAACATCCAGAGCGCGCGCGCCCAGATCGGGTCCGGGATGGAAGCGAGAGGGAAGAACAGGATCAGCAACGGGAAGGGAATGTCGAGCGCGAAGGGATACTCCCCCTCCTGCGCGAGGCGTCCGTAGACTTCGACCTGAGTCCGCTCGGCGACGGAACGACTGTACGGTTCGACATTTTCAAAGAGGAAAGCACGCGACCCGTTCCAAGCCGGGAGGATGTCCGCGCCCGCGCCTAATTTGTAACGATCCAAAAGCCACCAGTTGAATGTGACCAAGGCCGCCGCGAAAACCACGCCAAGCGAGGCGAAGGCAAGGATGGCAAAGTAGTCGCGGGAAGTGTAGGAGGGTTTGTTCATTCCCCGTTGATTTTAACCCAATCCGACGCTAGAGAGCGTCTCTTACGCCTGTAGCGTAGCAGATGTTCTCTAACGTCTGCTACTTGATTTTGTATCGGAATATCGGACGCGTGGGCGAGTTGCGCGCCACCTCTTTGAATCCCGCTTTTTTGAACGCGGACGCGAGGCCGGTAAAGGCGAACACATCCACCGACTTTTCGCGCGGTTCGACGGGATACCCTTCCACGATCTTTCCGCCTCGCTCCTTGACATACTGAACGGCGGCCTTCAACAACCCGACCGTGACGCCGCGCCCGCGAAATTTTTTATCCACGAAGAAACACGGCACCGACCAGACCTCTTGCTCATCCACCGGCTTGAGGACTTTCGAATGCGCCAGCCGTTCGTACGCGCCGCGCGGCTCGACCGCGATCCAGCCGATGGGCGCGCCGTCCGCGTAGGCGAGCAAGCCAGGGACGGTTCCCGAGTCCACGATGGATTTTTGCATTTGGTGGGCAGGTTCGCCTGTGTTTTCGCCGTACGCCTTGCCGCGCAACTTCCAGAACATGCACCAACATCCGCCCGTCGCGCCGCGTGGACCGAAGAGTCGCTCGAAGTCGGAGAAGCGGTCGGAAGTGAGAGGGGAAAATTCCAGAGGCAACTGTTTAGTCATGGGTATTGTTGAATTGATTCGGCCCAAGAAAGGCGGTTATTTCCGTCAACTATATCATCAGTTACGGAAGGGTGACAATCGGAAAATCGGAATTTGGCGGTTGTATTTCCAACAGGAAGCGCGATAATGGATTGGAAGGCGCGTGACTGACTGAGCCTGGGAGGGCGCAGTCGGTTGTTCCGAGTGAATCATGCAACATGGGTTTTCGGATTCGGCTTTTTCTGTCGAAGGGCGGAGTCGGTTATTAATTTTCAAGCACGCAAAACCCATTTTCAACGAGCAAAGCCGGGACGATTCACTTCGCTTCGGCTTTTTCGATTCGTTGACCAAGGAGCAAGGCCATGACTGAAATACAAAAACGCCCCGGCTGCGTCACGGCATACGCGATCCTTCTCCTGCTCGGCGCGGGGATATGCGGTCTCTTCGGAGTTTCCGACGGCGCCGCGTCCGCAGGGATTGATCCAAGCATGAGCGCGGGCATCGCAGGCGGCGCGATCTTCGGCGCGCTCCTCAACGTGGTCGTGGCCATCGGATTGTTTCAACTGAAAAACTGGGCGCGCATCCTGGTCCTGATTTCCACGGGGCTGGGAATCGCCTACAGCGTTCTGAACCTGATCTCCGTTTTCCTGCTTCCGGCGGGAAGTTCTGCGGCGTACTTGCCGAGTTCGTATTACAACGCCAAAGCCATGTCGTTGATCGTTGGCTTCATCGGATTGATCGTCAATTCGACGATCTTCGACTGGTTCAAGAAAAACGGCAAGTATTTCGTCCATCCCAAAACGGAAACGATTCTGGCGGGACCCGGAGTGGCCCAGCCGACCCTCGCGCCGATTCCTGTCCCAGCCGCGCCGCCTAGCGGATTCCGTTTAGCGACGCCGGATCAGCAGGAAGGAAACATCCAGCGCATCAAACAATGGTGCGGGCGGCAGGAGGGGAAACCGATCAAGGCTAACGTCGTCTCAAGTTTTGGCGGCAGGGAGAGTACCGTTACATCCGCGCATGGGAAATTGCTAGACATCGAAGAACACCCAACCAAAAGAGGCGTTTATCGAATGCGCTTCGATAGTCATTTGCAAGGCTTGGAGGATGACGCGGTGGCATTGGGATATGAAATCTCCGGCGTGGAGGAGCGCGGCAACCAACTGATCATCTACAAAGCCACGCAACGAATAGAACTATTCGCCGGGATCGCGCCGAAAGCGCCGCATCCGCTCACCCGAACGCCCTGGCCTCAAATTCCCGGCTATCGTTTCGAGACGTGTTTCAATTGCAGGGGGAACGGAGGAACCTGTAAACGGTGCGAAGGGTACGGAAAATACCTTGTGCGGGAACCGGCGCAAAGATGTCCCATCTGTCACGGCAATGGCTTCTTGATGGAAGACGAAATCACAATGGGACCTGAGTGCGAAGCGTGCCGGGGGATCGGCTGGCAATATGCGTTGCGCTATTCCGACGCGGTCGCGCAGGCCGGAGCGGTTCCGGAATCCGCGCCGCTCACAATCGAGGAAAAGTTCGGCGAGCCGGCGGAAGACATCCGACTGGAAGCGACGATGGTTGCGCCTGAATCGCCGGTTCGATCAACGATTCCCGCCGAACCCATCTCCATCCCAACCGGCAAATCGTCAAGCGCAAAGGAATATCTGGCGGTGATTCTATTCATTATTTTGATCGTTGGCGTGATTGGTGGAATTCCCTTCCTTGTTATGAGCATTCAAAACGACTCACCTGCTGTTGCGCCGTCACTTGCCGCGCCGGTCAAACCAAGCGCTACGTTTCCTCCTGCGAATACGCCAAACTATGAGGCAACCTCACAGGCAAACAGCACACGTATCGCCGCCACCGAACAATTTGCCTGGGTGTCCAATTTCGCCCAGCCCATTTTGGATGATGTCCATAATCGCCAACCCAACTTCGAAGACGATTTCTCTGACCGAAGCGGAAGGTTTGTCCGCTGGAGTTACCTTTCCGGCGACGTTGAATTCGTAGAGGGAATCATGCGCGTCAACACAACCGGCCATGACGGCATTGACGCGGGCGGTTCCATGAACGCCGCCGATTTCGTCCTGAAGTTCGAATTTACTCCACGCATCGTCAGCGATGGAAGTATCGCGCTCGCCAGTTTTCGTTGGAAAGACGATCAAGGCTACGTTTTTGATTTCAGCCTCTATGATATTTGGTGGGGAATGCTCGCCATACCAACCATCGAGGAGTATCGCACGATAGCCGAAGGTTGGTCGCCAGAGGCGAGTCTGAACCGAACAACCTCGGTGATCATCATTGCAAGAGGCAATCGCTTCGCTTTCTATGCCAATGGCAAACCGCTGCTGTATGCCGAAGATAGTTTGTATCAAGGAGATTGGGTCGGGATTGGCGTCTGGTCACCGAACGGTTCCGCCGAGGTGGATTTCGATAACGTCAAATTCTGGGATTTGAACAACCTGAAACCATAAGAACTCCCCGCGCTGGCGTACCTAAACTCAAGAAACAAGTATTTTCATCCGTCCTGGCTGGATCGAGTATTCCAAATCCTGAATCCACTCTGGGAAAAGTTCACCGTCCGTATGCGCGGGCGAGGGCGTTTCGAGGTGGATGGACAACTTTGCGGAGTGCACCTCGCGCATTCCCTCCACACTGACAATCGTATTTCCCTCCGCGTTGAACGCTTTCGGCAGGGCCGCAAACATGGACAGTCGCGTGGGCCGGTAACCAAACCCGATAGTTAGTTTCCCGTCGAAGGGGTCCGCATGGGGCGTCATAAAGAATCCGCCGGTGCGACGCCCGTTCCCAACCGAGATCAACGAAATCAAACCTTCATACTCGCCGTCATCCCATTTGATCTTCCCGCGCCATTCGTTTTTATCCATGATGGCTTGGACTGCCGCCACCAGATAACGCCCCATGCCTTTGATCCAGTGGATTTTTTCGTGCTTAATGGTGACGTATGGCTCTAATCCGCAAGCGGAATTGTTGATGAAGTAACGGTCATTGAGTTTGCCGAAATCCATGTTTTTGGTTTTCCCCGCCGCAATGACTTTGGCCGCCTCGGTCAAGTCCGCGGGCAGGCCGATATTGAACGCCAGATCGTTCGCCGAGCCAAGCGGCATGATCCCCAGCGGGCCAAGTGGGTCCGACTCCGACGCGGCGGCGCGCGCCATTCCGTTCGCCACCTCGCTGATCGTGCCGTCGCCGCCCGCCGCGATGACCGGTGAGAACCCGTCGCGCGCGGCCTGCTCGGCCAGTTCGGTCACGTGTCCCTTGCGTTCCGAGGCGGCCACTTCAAAGTCCACGCCTGTGGATTTGAGGGCGGCTTCCGCTTCGGGCCAGCGCGCTTTGGAATTCCAGCGATTCGAATACGGGTTGAAAATTACTTTGGCGGTCATCGGTTCTCCTCTTCGCGAATGCGACCATTGTACCCGAAGCAAGCCGATTGCAAATTGCGAAAACGATACGAAAGATGAAAGATGAAAGATGAATCTTGGAGTGTTACAATTGCGCCCAGCTTACCAATTACCAATCACCATTTACCGATATGTACAGCCTCACCGAAATCGCCGACGATCCCGAAACCTTCCGCAACGCCGTACTCAACGCGCGGCCCTTCCGTCCGCTGTACGCCAAGATCAAATTGATCTACGGGTGCAATCTCAAATGCGAGATGTGCAACCACTGGCGCGAGACGCGCGCCCCCGCCATCCGCACCGACCGCTTCCGCGGCATCCTGAGCGAACTGGCCGAGCTCGGCTGTCGCAAAGTCCACTTCACCGGCGGCGAACCCATGCTCCGCGCCGACACCATTGACCTGGTCGCGCATGCGCATCAATCCGGCATCCGCGTCACCATGACCAGCAACGGGACGCTCATCACCAAAGAGAAAGCCAAGTCCCTCGTCGAGGCGGGACTGCGCGGCATCAACATTTCCATCGACTCACCCCTCCGCAAAGTCCACGAAAAGATTCGCGGCATCGAAGGCTCGTGGAAACTGACCACGCGCGCCATCGGCTACTTGCGCAAGTACGCCCGCAAAGGCAAGATCAACATTCGCATCAACACCGTCGTCAGCCGCGAAAACTTCGACACCCTCGCGGCCCTCCCCGATGTGGCCTCCGAACTCGGCGCGGACGGCATCAACCTGATCCCCGTGGACGATCACTGCGGCGAGCATCTCTCCCTCCGTAAAAAGGACATCGCCTTCTTCAACGAATCCGTCGCCCCGCAGATCGCCTCCCGCGCCCTCGAACTGGGTTTGATCGTCTCGGAGGAGGACGCCTTCCCCTTTGGGCAGAACCAGACCGAGGTCACGCTGGCCCGCGCCGGACGTTACGCCCTCGGCTTCTACAAAAAACATCCCTGCTACGCGCCCTGGACTCACACTCTCATAGACCACGCCGGCATGGTCTATGTTTGTTGCATGACGCGCGAACAAATCCCTCCGCTCGGCGATCTGAAAAAGTCAAGTTTCAAGGAAGTGTGGGAAGGCCGCGCCTACCAGACAATCCGACTCAACATGCACCCCCCGGCCCTGCCGATGTGTCAACGCTGCGACGACTTTATCGGTGAGAACAAACAAATTTGGGACACGATCGGGCCGTATTAAAAAGTACCGCAACATTTATGTTGCACTGCGGAGGCAAGATAAATCTTGCGATACCGAGTTAACTCAGATCCGAAAACATGTCCCCCGCTTTATCGTCGTCATCGTACATCGAAGCGCGGTTGAAGGCGTCAATGTCGCGCTGTGAAAAAGTCGCGGCGGTCAGCGGCAGGGCAATCGGCTGGTCGAGTCCCTGCTGATCCGCCAGACAGATTTTCCCCTTGGGCGTGTCCGTCAAATGCTCCTCGCAAAAGCCGCGCCCGCACTTGTCGCACTTCCCCAACGCGGGATGGTCGCACCGATGCGGCACAAGATAACCGATAATCATTTCACATTGTTCAGTTGTTTTCGTTGCCATGAAAATCGCGCTCCTCACTGAAAAGTATACACCCGACCTCGGCGGACTGGCAATCTCCACCGAGCGACTCGCCCGCCTGCTGACATCCGCCGGACACACGGTCCGCGTCTTCGCGCCGACCTCCAACCTGCCAGCCCTCGACCAGCGGACTCTCCCCTCGGGCCAACTCTCCGTCACCCGCTTCGGCGCGCACAAACGCGTCGACGACACATTGGTTGATTGGTTCGAGTTGATCGCCGCCGAACACGCCCGCGAACCCTTTGACCTCCTCCACGCCTACTTCCTCCCCCAAGCCGGATTCGTCGCGGCCTACGCCGGGAAATATCTGGGCATCCCCAGCGTCGTCTCCATTCGCGGCAACGACATCGAACGCGCCGCCTTCGACCCATCCAAATTCTCACACGTGATGTACGCCCTGCAAAACGCGTCCGCGGTCACCACCAACGCCAGCGAATTGGTCAAGAAAGCCAAAGCCTTCGTTGACCGCGAAATTTTTTTGATTCCGAATGGGATTGATACGGAGTTGTTCAAACCGATTGAGAGGAACGAGAGACTCGCCGAAACCCTTCTAAACACAAAAGCCACGAAGGAACTCGAAGGAAAAGAAAAAAACACGGTGATCGGCTTCACGGGCGAACTTCGCCAGAAAAAAGGCATGGCGACCCTCCTCTCTGGCTACGCGCTCCTCAACAAGACCCATCCCTCTACCCTGCTCGTTGTGGGCGAAGTCCGCGAAGGGGAAGACAGGAAATTTTTCGAAGACTTCAAAATTACCAATTACCAATTACCAATCACTGTCACCGGCCCCATCCCCCACAAAGACATGCCCGCTTACTACGCGCTGATGGATGTGTTCGTTCACCCGAGTCTGCGCGACGGAATGCCGAACGCCTTGCTCGAAGCGATGGCGTGCGGACTCCCCGTGGTGGCGACTCCCGTCGGCGGCGCGGCGGATGTGATCCGCGATGGCGAGAATGGATTGCTGATCCCGGTCAACGACGCGGAGGCGCTGAGTCAGGCGGTCCAGAAAATTTTGGGCGATGAGACTCACGGCAACAAATTGGCTGTGAACGCGCGTCAAACCATCATCGAACGGTTCACGCCGGAAAAAGAATTGGAAGCGAATTTGGGAATCTATCGAAAACTTGGGGCGGGATGACATTACTACGCAAAGTTGCAGACACGGCTAATAATGACCAGCGAATTTTAAACGGATAAGCGGATGAGGGCGCGTTATCCGCTTATCCGTTTCGCGAAGCAATCCGCTGACCACTACATCACACTTTCCATCGCCGCGCCGAGGCGTTTGACGATCTCGTCCACTTCGTCTTCGGTGATGATAAGCGGAGGTGAGAAGGCCAGCGTGTTGCCGAGCGGACGAGTACGCAATCCGCGCGCCTCCGCGGCTTTGAAGATTCTCATCGCCATCGCCGCGTCGGCGGTTTTGCTTGCCTTGTCTGAGACGATCTCCACACCGCAGACCAGACCCAGCCCGCGCACGTCGCCGACGAAGGGGAATTCGGTCAGGGACTTGAGTCCGTCGAGCAGGCGTTGGCCGAGCTCGCGTGCGCGTTGGGGGAAATTCTCGCGCTCCATGATTTCGAGATTCTTCAAACCGACCGCGCACGCCATGGCATGACCGGAGTAAGTGTAGCCGTGCATGTACGCCTCAGACTCGGGCGCGGACTCCATTGTCTCGCGGATCTCGTCCGAGATTTGGATTCCGCCCAGTTGGGCGTAACCGCTGGTGATGGCTTTCGCGAACGAAAGAATGTCCGGCTTGACGTTCCAATGTTTGAGCGCGAACCACTCCCCCGTCCGACCGAAGCCGGTGATGACCTCGTCCGCGATGAAGAGGATTTCATACTTGTCACAGATGGTGCGCACGCGCGGGAAATAGTCCGCGGGCGGGACGATGACTCCGCCCACGCCCATGACCGGTTCCGCGATGAAGGCCGCGACCGTGCCGGCGCCCTCGCGTAGGATCGCCTCTTCCAGCGCGCGGGCCGAGGCCTCCGAAACGGCCTCACCCGCTTGGAGGTCGCCTTCGAAGCGATAGGGGTTGGGCGCGGGGATGTGGACGAATCCATCCACCGCCGGTCCGAACATCGTCTGGTATTTTTCGAGTCCGGTCGCGAAGGTGGAGTAGAGCGTCACGCCATGATACGATCCCTTGCGCGCGATGATTTTGTATTTGCCGGGCTTGCCTTTGCGCTTCCAAAAATAGCGCGCGGTTTTGAAGGCGGTGTCGTTGGCTTCGGAGCCGCCGGAGGTAAAGAAGGTGGTGTTGAGGCCGTCATACGCGAAGCCCGCCAGTTTGTCTGCGAGTTGAATCGAGGGCAGGTTGGTCATGCCGGAGAAGTTGGAGGTGAAGGCGAGCTTTAACATTTGGTCGTGCGCGGCTTGCGCGAGTTCTGCGTTGCCGTAGCCGGCGTCCACGTTCCACAGGCCGGCCATGCCGTCGAGGATTTTTTGTCCGTCGGTGGTGTAGAGCCACACGCCCTCGCCGCGTTCGACGACGAGTGGGTTGGCGTGACTCTTGGGATGGTAGACGGGGTGAAGTTGGCGTTTGTCTTTTTCGATCCATTGCGCGTGTTCGGTCATGGTTGCTCCTTGTTTTTTCTCATCTGTATTTTAGCGTCATCCGCAAAAATGTGATACCCTCGTGTAGAACAAGTCATAGACTTGTTCTACAAAGGTGACCTATGACAACTCTCTTCGACTCAACCCAGACCGTAAAATCCGAACTCTCGCAACAAAAATACATTGCCTCCGACGAGATCGCGACCATCGTGTACCTCGCGCAGAAACTGGGCAAGCCCCTGCTCGCGGAGGGACCGGCCGGCGTGGGCAAGACGGAGCTCGCGAAGGCCATTGCGGGCGCGGCGCAACGCGAGTTGATTCGCCTGCAATGCTACGAGGGACTCGACGAGTCCAAGGCGCTGTACGAGTGGGAGTATTCGAAGCAGTTGCTCTACACCCAACTCCTGCGTGACAAGTTGAACGATACGCTCGGTCAAGCTGGGTCGCTTTCCGAGGCCGCCGACCGACTCGCGAAAGAGGAGGATGTCTTCTTCTCGAATCGATTCCTCTTGCAACGTCCGTTGTTGAAAGCAATTCTCTCCGAGCAACCGGTCGTGTTGCTGATTGACGAAATTGACCGCGCCGACGCGGAGTTCGAAGCCTTCCTGCTCGAAGTGCTGAGCGACTTCCAGGTATCCGTGCCGGAGTTGGGGACGCTCTCGGCAAAGCACAGGCCGTTTGTGATCCTCACCTCCAACAACACGCGCGAACTCTCCGAAGCCTTGAAACGACGTTGCCTGTATCTCTTCATTGACTATCCCACCCTGCAAGAGGAACTCGCCGTGGTGCGACTCAAAGTCCCCGACCTGAATCCAAAACTCGCGCAACAAGCCGTGGAGTTCGTGCAGAAAATGCGGAAGGCCGACATGCGCAAGGCTCCGTCCATCAGCGAGACGCTCGATTGGGCGAACGCGCTCGTGGCGTTGAACGCCTCGAATTTAGACAAGGACACACTGGAAGATACTCTCTCCGTCCTGCTCAAGCACGAAGCGGACTTGCAGAAGGCGAAGCGGCAGATCGTCAATCCGCCGAGTCCACAACCGAGGCAGAGGCCGGATGAACATGGGAGATTTTCGGGAAATTAACCGCGAAGGTCGCCAAGAGCGCGAAGTTTAATGTTCTTCTTTGCGCTCTTGGCGTGCTTGGCGGTTCGAGAAGGATCGAATTATGGAATCCCGTATCTTACAGTTAATCTCCGCCTTGCGCGCCAGCGGGGCGCGCGTGTCTCTGGCCGAATCCGCCGAGGCCTTCTCCGCCGTTGACCTGATGGGGATTCAAGACCGCGAGCAGTTCCGCCTGTCCCTGCGCGCCACGCTCATCAAAGACATTCGCGACGTCCCCACCTTCGACAAACTCTTCCCGCTCTTCTTCGGTTCAGGGACTCCGCCCGAAATGGGCGGCAACCCCATGGATGACCTCACCCCCGAGGAAATCCAGATGTTAGCCGAGGCGTTACGTCAGTTCGCGGAGAATCTCCGCCAGCGCATGGAGCGACTGATGAACGGCGAGCCGCTCACCAAGTCCGAACTCGAGTCGCTAGCCCAGATGGTGGGACTCAACCAGGCTGATAATCTCAATTACCAGAACTGGATGGCGCAACGCATGATGCGCGCCCTGGCCTTTCCCGAAGTGCGCGAAGCGCTGAAAGAGTTGATGGAACAACTCCAGCAGATGGGCATGAACCGCGAGCGGCTCGAACAGATGCGCCAAATGATCCAGCAGAATATGGCGGCCATGCAAGAACAGATCCAGCAGTTCGCAGGTCAACGGCTGGCCGAGAATTTGAGCGAACGTCCGCGCGGCGAAAACGTGGACGACCTGATGAACCGTCCCTTCCAGGCGCTCTCCGACGCGGACAAAAAATTGTTGCAGCGCGAGGTCAAACGTCTGGCCGCGGCGTTGCGGACGCGCATTGCCCTGCGGCAAAAGCGCGCCAAAAACGGACAGATGGATCCCAAGGCCACCATCCGCGCCAACCTCAAGTATCACGGCGTCCCGATGGAGATCCGCCACAAGAATCGCGTGAAGAAACCGAAGATCGTCGTCATCTGCGACATCAGCACTTCGATGCGTTTCTGCTCCGAGTTGATGCTGAGTTTCCTCTTCGCCCTGCAAGGACAAGTTCGCAAGACGCATGCCTTCGCCTTCATTGACCACCTCGAGTCCATCACCGAGGATTTCACCGGCTCGAACGCGGACGAGGCGATTCAGTCCGTGCTGTGGCGTATGCCGAGCGGACACTACAACACCGACCTGGGCTGGTCGCTCAACGATTTTCAGAACGAATACATGAACACGCTCAACGGGCAGACCACCCTGATCCTCGTCGGCGACGGGCGCAACAACTACTTCAATCCGCGGCTCGATATATTTTCCACGATGACGCGTCATGCCGCGCGCACGATCTGGCTGAATCCCGAACCTCCCCACCTCTGGCACGGCGACAGCGATATGCCCAAATACGCGCCATTGTGCAGCGACGTGTTGAAGGTCGGCAATCTGAGAGAGCTGGCCGAGGCGGTGGACGCGCTGATGACAGGACAATAAAAAAGCCCCAACAGAAATTCACTTCTGTCAGGACCGGGCGGCAAAACATATCTCACTCCACTGTCAAGATCACCTTAAACAAAATCGTCGGAATCTTACACGGCGGCGTGGATTTCAAACATCCCGGCTCGCCAACAGCCTGTAGCGTCGCGGTTCCCGGAGCCAGCGCATCGAACACTCCCTGCGCGCCCTCGATCACCATCACGCCCATCTTCAGCGCGACCGCATCCTGATTGTCCACGGCTACCGTCCAATCATAACCGGCGCCAAGATTCAGCAGGAACGAATCGCCGACTTGGAACGTGAATGTTTTGCCATTGTCTTCCAGCGCAATGACCGAAGCAGATGTCGATTCACTGACCGGCGGCGCGTCACCCGAACCGACCTCAGGCATCGTTGTGGAAACCTCCGGCCCGGATATTTCTGAATTGGGAGTCGCCGCGGCAACCTTCGCGTCCGAACTCCCCGGCATAAGATTCGAAGGCGAAGATGTTGCTTTTCTTGAAGCGCACGCGGAAACGATCAACGATAAAAGGATCGCAAACGCGGCCAATGTCTTTTTCATAACGCGCTCCTTTTGTTCAACCGAATTGTAAACCAGACGCTCCTCGCTTTTCTCTTGTTCCTGCGCGAATTATCAGAATCTTCTAACTTGACTATACAAAATCTTGAAAGTACAATCGCCAAAATTTCCCCAAAGGTTTCACATGCCCATCAATCGCTTTGTGATTCGCCCCAAAAATTCCGACCCGCGTTCCATGGGATACGCGAAGAGCGCCCGCGCGCTGGGGTTCAACGACCTCCGGCGCATCATGTGCCATGACCTCTACTTTATCGAGGGCCAACTGTCGCAGGAAGATTTGCAACGGTTGGCTCTCGAACTTTTAACTGACCCAGTGACTCAATCCGCCACATGGGACGAACTGCCCGCTTCCCCTCCGAACCTCGAGCCGGGTGAGGTCCTGGTGGAAGTTGCCCTCCGC
The DNA here is from genome assembly GCA_964625215.1 of uncultured Anaerolineaceae bacterium. GTDB lineage: Bacteria > Chloroflexota > Anaerolineae > Anaerolineales > Villigracilaceae > Denitrolinea. Next base: position 66,310 of record CAZVAX010000002.1, read on the forward strand.
CCCGGCGTCACCGACCCGGTCGCGGCCGAGATCGTCCGCGCCGCGCACGAACTCGGCATCACCGGCGTCCACCGCGTCGCCACCGGCCAACGCTTCATCCTCCAATTCGACCCATCCGTTCCCATCCGTTCACACTTGCACCTGGCGCAAGCGCAGGCGCCCGTTCCTCATCCGTTGACAACATCCGCTGACAACATCCGCTTATCCGATTCCCCATCCGTTCCCGAATCCGCTCATCCGTTCCCATCCGTTGACAACATCCGTGAATCCGTTATAGAGTCCGTTGCCAAACAGCTCCTCGCCAACCCCATCATCCAACACTGGACACTCGGTCCCATCACCCCCTCCTTCCCCGAAGAAGTCGCCTCCACCGGCGCCGTCGAAACCATCCCCATTCGCGCCCTCACCGACGACCAACTCCTCGCCCTCTCCAAAGACCGCCGCGCCGCCCTCGACCTGGCCGAGATGAAAGCCATTCAAAATTATTGCATCAAAGAAAACCGTGACCTCACCGACATCGAATTCGAAACCATCGCGCAGACATGGAGCGAGCATTGCGTTCACAAAACATTCAAAGCAAAAATAGTAATTGGCAATTTGGTAAATGGTAATTACCAATCACCAATTACCAATTATCCCCCTGAAATCAACTCAATTATCAAAACGTATTTGAAATCCGCCACCGAAAAGGTTAATGCTCCCTGGGTTCGTTCCGCCTTCGTAGACAACGCCGGCATCATCGACTTTGATGACGAGTTCGAAGTCTCCTTCAAAGTGGAGACGCACAACCATCCCTCCGCCATCGAACCGTTCGGCGGCGCCAACACCGGCGTCGGCGGCGTCATCCGCGACGTGCTGGGCGTCTCCGCCAAACCCATCGCTAACACCGACACCCTCTGCTTCGGCAATCAAAACGCTACCTTCGCCGACCTACCCGAAGGCGTGCTCCATCCCCGCCGTATCATGGACGGAGTCGTCGCGGGCGTGCAGGATTACGGCAACAAGATCGGCATTCCCACCGTCAACGGCGCGATCCTGTTCGATGAAGGCTACACCGCCAACCCGCTCGTCTTTTGCGGATGCGTCGGCCTCGCGCCCAAAGGCAAGCACAAAAAGAATCCCCAACCCGGTGACCGCGTCATCGTGCTCGGCGGTCGCACCGGCCGCGACGGTCTGCGCGGCGCGACCTTCTCCTCCATGACCATGGACGCGCAGACTGGCGAAGTCTCCGGCGCGTCGGTGCAGATCGGCGACCCCATCACTGAGAAAGGTCTCATCGATGTCATCACCCGTGCCCGTGATCTCGGTCTCTACAACGACATCACCGACTGCGGCGCGGGCGGCCTCTCCTCCGCGGTCGGCGAAATGGCTTCCACCATCGGCGCGGATGTGGAACTGCGCAACGTCCGCCTGAAGTATCCCGGCCTCGCCCCATGGGAGATCTGGCTCTCGGAAGCACAGGAACGCATGGTGTTTGCAGTTTCGCCCGCCAACCTCCCCGCCCTCCAGGAACTCGGCGACACCTTCGACACCGAACTCACCGACATCGGCGCATTCACCGGCGACGGCCGCCTCCTCGTCCGCTACGAAGGCCACCCCGTCCTCAACCTCGACAACGAATTCCTCCACGAAGGGATTCCTCAACGCCACCTCCAGGCCATCATCCCTAATCCGCCCTCCATCCGTTTATCCGCTTCCCCATCCGTTCCCGAATCCGTTTCTCTCTCTGTAAATCCGTTTCCCCTCCGCGAATCCGCGATAGAGTCCGTTAGCAAATCCGTTCATCCGCTCCCATCCGTTGAAAACATCCGCGAATCCGTTACCAAGTCCGTTTACCAACTCCTCTCCCACCCCAACATCGCCAGTAAAGCCTCCGTCATCCGCCTCTACGACCACGAGATCCAAGGCGGTACAGTTGTCAAGCCGCTGACCGGCCTCCAGTCCGACGCGCCCTCCGACGCGGCAGTCATCAAGCCGCTCGGCACGCGCGGGACGAAGGGGATTGTCCTCTCGAACGGGATTAATTCCGAGTACGGCAAGCGCGACGCCTACCGCATGGCGCTGGCTGTCATCGATGAGGCGATTCGCAACGCGGTCGCGGTCGGCGCTGACCCCGAGCGGATCGCCATCCTCGATAATTTCTGCTGGGGCGACCCGAAGCGACCAGAGACTCTCGGCGCGTTACTCGAAGCCGCCCGCGGTTGTCACGATGGCGCGCTGATGTTTGGCGCGCCCTTCATCAGCGGCAAGGACTCGCTCAACAACGAATACCTCGGCGCGGACGGACAGCGTCACTCCATCCCACCAACCTTGCTCATTTCCGCACTCGGTATCATTGACGATGTCAACCAAGCCATCACAATGGACTTGAAAGAAGCAGGGAATGCAATTTATCTGGTCGGAAAATTTCAACCCGTCTTCGGTGGTTCGCATTTTGATTTGATTACAAAAGAATCTGTCGGTGCGAGCGAGCGCTCTCCAGCGAGCGAAGCAACCCCCGTGCTTGACGAAATCACGCCGAAAGTTTACAAGGCTCTGCACGCCGCCATCACCGCCGGACTGATCCGCTCCGCCCACGATCTCTCCGAAGGCGGACTCGCCATCGCCGCGGCGGAGATGTGCATTGGCGGCCGGCTTGGCCTTGACCTCACCATCGAGCCATCATCCCGCAACCTCTTCGGCGAAACGACCGGATGTCTGCTGGTCGAAGTCCGCCCGGAGGACGCCGCTCAACTCGAAGCAATCTTCAACGACTTGCCGCTGAAAAGACTCGGTCAAGTAACAGCCGAGTCTTTTCTCCAACTTGGCGCTGTTTCTCTCAAAGTGAGCGACCTCACCACTGCCTTCAACGCCCCGCTCTGAAAACCGAACACTGATAACTGATAACTGCTCTCTAACCCCCATGAAACCAACCGCCCTCATCCTCCAAGCCCACGGCACCAACCGCGACTACGATGTAGCCGAAGCCCTGACCCTCGCCGGCGCCGATCCGCGCCCCGTTCCGCTCAACGACTTGCGCTCTGGCAAGAAAAAGTTTGCCGATTACCAAATGCTCGTCGTCGCGGGCGGCTTCTCCTACGCAGACGCCCTCGGCGCGGGGAAGCTGCTCGCCCTCGATCTGAACTCATACTTCAGCGATGAGATCTCCGCCTTCGTGGCCTCCGGTAAACCAGTCATCGGAATTTGCAATGGTTTTCAAGCGTTGGTCAAATCAGGCATACTTCCATTTGGCGGTGAGAAGAAAGAGGAAAGAAGAAAGAATGAGACCGGAGCGACTTTGACGTTTAACGCGCAAGGTCACTTCGAATGCCGTTGGGTTCATCTGCAACCGGTATCGCAAAAATGCATTTGGACAAAAGGCCTGAACGAGATCATCGCCTGCCCCATCGCTCACGGGGAAGGAAATTTCCACACCATGCACCATTCTCCATTAACCACGCTTCGCTCCAACGATCAAATCGCCCTCACCTACATCCACCCCGACGGTTCTCCCGCGAATGGAGAATATCCCGCCAACCCAAACGGCTCGACCCTGGACATCGCCGGTATCTGCAACCCGCAAGGCAACGTGCTGGGACTCATGCCGCACCCGGAGAATCACATTTATCCACGCCAACATCCGCTGCACACACGTGGCGCGACCGGACAAAGCGGGTTGGCGATTTTTGAGAATGGCGTCAAATACGCGTTGACCGTTTAACGTTCAACGTTAACGAAAGGACAAAACATGATCTCACAGCAAGACTTACTTTCACTCATCCCCTCCGCCCTCGGCGAGACGAACCTGCCTCTGCCCGGCAAGCAGACCGGCAAGGTTCGGGATTGGTACAGCCTGAAAAACGGAACCCGCCTCATCGTCACGACCGACCGGCTTTCGGCGTTCGATCGGATTCTGGCGCGCGTTCCGTTCAAGGGTCAGGTGTTGAACGAGTTGTCGGCGTGGTGGTTCGAGCAGACGCGCGACATCATCCCAAATCACCTCGTCTCCGTCCCCGATCCGAACGCGTCGGTGGCGACGGAGGTCGAGCCGTTGCTGGTGGAAGTCATCGTGCGCGGCTACATCTCCGGCGTCACCAGCACCGCGCTGTGGTATCGCTACTCGCTCGGCGAACGCGAGATTTATGGTTACACCTTCCCGGATGGACTGCAAAAAAATCAAGCCCTGCCCGAGCCGATCATCACACCGACCACCAAGGGCGGCGCGACCGGTCACGATGAACGCCTGACCTGCGACGAAGTGATCTCGAAAGGCATTCTCGACGCGGACACGTGGAACCAGGCGCAAGCCGCGGCGCTCGCCATCTTCAAGCGCGGGCAAACGCTGGCGCGCAAGGCCGGGCTGATTCTGGTGGACACCAAATACGAGTTCGGGCGAACCGCCGATGGGCGCGTGATGTTGATTGATGAAGTCCACACCCCCGACTCGTCGCGCTTCTGGAAGGCCGATACCTACGAAGCGCTGTTCGCCGCGGGCAACGAGCCGGAAAACTTCGACAAGGAATTCGTGCGCATTGCCTACGCCGAAAAAGGCTACCGCGGCGACGGCGACATCCCCGCCATGCCCGACACGCTTTGGGCGGCGGCCAGCGAACGGTACATCACCATCTACGAAATGCTCACCGGCAAAACGTTCGCGCCCGGCGCATACCCGGTCGAGCCGCGGTTGGTGGAGAACTTGAAGAAAGCAGGAATTTTATGAAACCACTCGTCGTCATTCTCATGGGCTCCAAAGCAGACTTGGATCACTGCAACAACATCGCGGACACTTGCAAACAATTTGACTTGGAGACCGTCATGCGGATCGGCTCCGCGCACAAGACCGCCGACCACGCCCTCTCGCTTCTGCGCGACTATGAGGCGGATCCCCGGCCGAAAGTGTACGTCACCGTAGCGGGTCGCTCCAACGCCCTGAGCGGATTCACCGACGGCGCCGTCAGCGCCCCCGTCATCGCCTGCCCGCCCCCCTCCGACTCCTTCGGCGGCGCGGACGTCTACTCGTCCCTGCGCATGCCCTCGGGCGTCGCGCCCGCGCTCGTGCTGGAACCGGTCAACGCCGCGTTACTGGCCGCGAAAATATTCGGTCAGTTTGACGCCGGGATTCGCGAAGCGGTTATCAAATTCCAAAAGAAACAGGCGGACAAAATTCTCTCCGACGACGCCGATCTGACCAAAGGAAACGCATGAGCGATCTCAACGACTCGCCGAAAGAGGAATGCGGCATTATCGGTATCTTCGCGCCGAACGAAGACGTCGCCCGAATGACGTTCTTCGGTCTGTTCGCCCTGCAACACCGCGGACAAGAGGCCGCCGGGATCGCGGTCTCGGACGGTATCGGCATGTCCATGTATAAAAATATTGGTCTGGTCTCGCATGTGTTCACGCCCGAAACTCTCAGCAACTTAAAGGGACACTACGCCATCGGCCACACGCGCTACTCGACTACCGGCTCCTCCGCCATGCGCAACGCCCAACCCTTCATGATCGAAACCATGCACGGACCTCTGGCGCTGGCGCACAACGGCAACCTGGTCAACTCGGCGGAATTGCGCAACGAGTTAATGAGTCAGGGCGTGGGATTCTCTTCCTCCTCCGACAGCGAAGTGATGACCATGATGTTGGCGCGCAACGGCGGCTCGACGTGGGAGGAGCGGATCAAACACGCGATGACGAAGTGGGTCGGCGCGTACTCGCTCGTCATCCTGACGCGCGACTGCGTCTACGCGATTCGCGACCCGTGGGGCTTCCGTCCGCTGTGCATTGGCCTGCTCCCCAGCGGCGGACACGCGGTCGCTTCGGAGGTGGGAGCCCTCCGCACATTGGGCTGTGATGCGATCCGCGACGTGAAGCCCGGCGAGATTGTGGCGCTCTCCAGCAACGCGCTGACCGTGACACAAGCATTGCCCGCCGTTACGCCATTGGCTATGTGCGTCTTTGAGCATATTTACTTTGCGCGACCAGATCAGGTGTGGAACAAGGTGGGAGTACATCAGGTCAGACAGAGGTTGGGCGAGGAACTAGCGAGGGAGTTTGTCAACGGACTTGGTCACGGATTCACGGAGGGCGTCAACGGATTGCCTTCGGCAAAGCAGACAAACGGATTTGCGGATGTGGTGATACCGGTGCCGGATTCGTCCATTCCGGCGGCGATCGGATTTTCACGGGTGAGCGGGATTCCGTATAACGATGGCTTCATCAAGAACCGCTACGTTGGGCGGACGTTCATCGAGCCGACGGATTCGTTGCGCAAGCGCGGTGTCGCATTGAAGTTCAACGTCATCAACGAGAATGTTCTGGGAAAACGTGTCATTATGATCGATGACTCAATCGTGCGCGGCAACACGATGGGGCCGATGATCAAGTTGCTGCGCAATGCAGGCGCGAAGGAAGTCTATGTGTGTATCACCTGTCCGCCTATCAAACATCCCTGCTTCATGGGCGTGGACATGGGCACGTATGACGATCTGATCGCCCACAAGCGCACGGTAGAAGAAATACGTAAAGAAGTCGGCGCGGATCGTCTGCACTATATTTCGTTGGAAGGAATGATGAAAGCAGTGGGAAGCGCCGAAGGGTATTGTCAGGCGTGCTTTACTGGGCAATATCCGGTGAATGTGGACTTGTCCACGGTGAAGACTGGTTTCGAGCAACGGATGTCTTCAACGGATAGGAACGGATGAACGGATTTCGTCAACGGATGGAGAGCATATGAATATTTTGGTCATTGGTTCGGGCGGACGGGAACATGCGATCGCGTGGAAGGTGGCGCAATCGCCAAAGCTGAAAAAGTTATTTGTATTGCCGGGAAATCCAGGGACGGCGCAGGTGGCGGAGAATGTCAGCGGCGTTTCGGTGGATGATCACGACGCGGTGGCGAGGTTCTGCAAAGAAAAACGGATCAACCTTGTCATCGTTGGGCCGGAGATTCCGTTGGCGGGTGGGTTGGCAGACGCGCTGACCGGGGCGGGAGTCCGCTGTTTTGGGCCGAGCCGGGCCGGGGCGCAGATCGAAGCGTCGAAGGCGTTCGCGAAAGATTTCATGCGGCGGCACAATATCCCAACCGCGCACTACGCGACGTTCCGTCAGTTCGAGGAGGCGGTCCGCTATTCGGAAAGCGTGGACTATCCCATCGTCATCAAGGCGTCGGGGTTGGCGGCGGGCAAAGGCGTGATTTTGCCGGAGACCGCTGAGGAGGCAAAATCCGCGCTGAAGGCGATCTTGGTGGACAAGGCATTTGGCGACGCGGGCAACGAAGTGGTGATCGAAGAACGCATGACCGGCCCGGAAGTGTCGCTGATGGCGTTCACGGACGGAACGTCGGTGGCGCCGATGTTGCCCGCACAGGATCACAAACGCCTGCGTGACGGCGACGAAGGACCGAACACCGGCGGCATGGGAGCCTATGCGCCTACGCCGGTCTTCATCGCGGACATGATGAGCGAGGCGATGAAAACTATTTTGCAACCTACGATCAACGGATTGCGAAGCAAAGGCATTCCGTATGTGGGCGTGCTCTACGCCGGACTCATGCTCACGCCAAACGGGATTCGTGTGCTCGAGTTCAATTGTCGCTTCGGCGACCCGGAGACGCAGGTGGTTCTTCCGTTGCTCGAAACGGACTTGGTTGAAATTGCCGAGGCCTGCGTGGATGGACGATTGAACGAAGTCGATATCCACTGGAAGGATGGCGCGGCGATTTGCGTGGTACTGGCAAGCAAGGGTTATCCCGAAAAAGTGGACAGCGGAAAAGTGGTGACGGTTGGCGAGTTGCCGGAAGGTGTGATTTGTTTCCACGCCGGGACGAAAGATGAAAGCGGAAAGATTTTCACAGCGGGAGGGCGCGTGCTTGGGTTGACGGCGTGGGCAGACAATATAGAATCCGCGACAAGAAATGCATATGCTAATATTATAAAAGTTAATTTCGAGGGCGTGCATTTTCGGAAAGACATAGCCGGCAAAGCAATCAAATCGGATTCGAAAACGGATCGTTTCACAAAGCGGATAAACAGATTAAGCGAATCGGAGGCAAAATGAAAGAAGAACAAGGACTGATAAAAACTCCACTTGACGATTTGACATACCAAGTAAACGGGCTGGCAATGCGCACTCATAATGAATTAAAGCCGGGTCACAAAGAAATTTTTTATCAGCGGCGCTTAGCTGAATTATGCCAGGCCGCCAATTTGGAGGTGGAAGTTGAAAAGAAAGTCGAAGTATGGGTGGAAGATTCTCTAATCGGCCACATTTATCTGGATTTATGGGTGGAAGGTTGCCTGGTTGTGGAATGCAAAGCATTTGGGCACTTACTCACGCTGGAAAATGTGGGACAAGTTCTCACGTACTTGGCCGCTACCGGTTCTCAGGTTGGGGAACTCTATAACTTCGGAAGGTCCCGGCTTGAACAAAAAAGATTATTGATTCCCCGGCATGTTCAGGAATGGCAAAAATACCTTTATCGTGTCATCCATAAAGCGCCCGGTATAAAGCTTCCGCCTTTGCCTTCATCAACATCAGCTACTCCAGGCAGAAAATCCAATGTTCCTCCCATTCGGTTTAAATCTGTTGATGGAAAACTGATTCAAGTTGAAATCCCGTCTCCCGGCTGGTCAGCCATCCGTTTATCCGCTTCGCGCCAGCCATCCGATTCAGAATCCGCTTCCCCCACAACACGCCAAACCGCATACGCCGATTCAGGTGTCTCCATTGACGCCGGCAACCGCGCTGTTGGCCTCATGAAGTCCGCGGTCAAATCCACCTACAACGCCTCCGTCCTGGCGGGCATCGGCTCCTTCGGCGGACTCTTCGACGCCTCCGCCCTCAAGCAAATGGACAACCCCGTGCTCGTCGCCTCCACTGATGGCGTCGGCACCAAAGTCAAACTCGCCGCGGCGGCGGGACGTTACCGCGGCATCGGTCATGACATCGTCAACCACTGCATCAACGACATCCTCGTGCAGGGCGCGCGTCCGCTCTTTTTCATGGACTACTTCGCCACATCCAAACTCAACCCCGAACAGACCGCCGAAGTCGTGACTGGCATCGCCGAGGCCTGTCGCGCCGCGGACATGGTTCTCCTCGGCGGCGAGACAGCCGAAATGCCCGGCGTCTATCGCGACAATGAGTTTGACGTGGCCGGGACGATCGTCGGCATCATCGAACGCGACCGCATCCTCCCCCGCCCCAACCTGCTCCCCGGTGACCTGATCATCGGCCTCCCTTCCAGCGGACCGCACACCAACGGCTACTCCCTCATCCGCAAAGCCTTCGAAGACACCCAACTCGACACCACCTTCCCCAAACTCGGTTGCTCCCTCGCCGAAGCGCTCCTCGCGCCACATCGCTCCTACCTCAAAATCCTCTATCCCCACCTCGCCCACGTCAAAGCCCTCGCCCACCTGACCGGCGGCGGCTTCATCGAAAACATCCCGCGCATCCTGCCCGCCAACCTCGACGCCAAGATCCAACTCGACGCCTGGCAAGTCCCGCCGCTCTGGAAACTCATCCAACAAAAGGGAAACATCCCCGCCGAAGAAATGTACCGCGTCTTTAACATGGGCATCGGCATGATCGCCATCCTCTCCCCCACCCATGCCACCGACTTCCAAGACTCCCTCCTCCCCGAACCATCCTTCGTCATCGGCGAACTCATTCCCGGCAGCCGGAAAACGATCCTCTCATAAATCCGTTGACGATATCCGTTCATCCGTTCACCATCCGTTGGCAACATCCGTTCATCCGCTCACCATCCGTTGACAAAATCCGCTTATCCGCTTCGCCGAAGGCCATCCGCTACCCAATCCGTTTTTCCTCCGTGAATCCGTGAAAGGTCCGCTAATGAAATCCATCTCCCTCCGCTACGGCGCCAACCCCAACCAGACACCCGCCCGCGTCTACATGCAAGACGGCTCCGATCTGCCCATCACCGTACTCGGCGGCTCACCCGGCTACATCAACCTGCTCGACGCCCTCAACGCCTGGCAACTCGTCCGCGAACTCAAACAGACCGTCGGCCTGCCCGCCGCGACCTCCTTCAAACACGTCAGTCCGTCCGGTGCAGCCGTCGCCACACCATTGCCCGACATCTTGAAAAAAATCTACTTCGTTGACGACATGGAACTCTCGCCGCTCGCTATCGCCTACGCCCGCGCCCGCGGCGTTGACCGCATGTCCTCCTTCGGCGACTTCATCGCCCTCTCCGACACCGTAGACGTTCCCACCGCCCGCCTCATCAGCCGCGAAGTCTCCGATGGCGTCATCGCCCCCGCGTACGAACCCGCCGCCCTGGACATTCTTAAAAAGAAAAAACAAGGCAAATACGCGGTCATCCAAATCGACCCGACGTATGAACCGCAAGTCACCGAGATTCGCCAAGTCTTCGGCGTGAGCATGGAACAGCGTCGCAATGACCGCCTCGTGGCACGCGTCGACTTCGACAACATCGTCACCCAGCGCAAAGACCTCCCCGAGTCCGCCATCCGCGACATGTTCATCGCCTGGATTACGCTCAAGTTCACGCAATCAAACTCCGTCTGCTACGTCACTGACGGTCAGACGATCGGCGTCGGCGCGGGCCAGCAATCCCGCGTCCACTGCGCCCGCCTCGCCGGTTCCAAAGCGGACCTCTGGCGGTTGCGCCAGCATCCGAGCGTTCTCGCCCTCCCCTTCAAGGATGGAGTCAAACGCCCGGACCGCGACAACGCCATCGACCAATTCCTCCAGCCCGACGTCACCGACGCGGAAAAAGCCAATTGGCGCAACGTCTTCTCCCGCATCCCCGCGCAACTCACCCCCGACGAACGCCGCGCCTGGCTCGACGGCCTCGCCAACGTTGTCCTCGGCTCCGACGCCTTCTTCCCCTTCCGCGACAGCATCGACCGCGCCGCAGGCGCTGGCGTGAAATACGTTCTGCAACCCGGCGGCTCCAACCGCGACGAGGAAGTGATTGCCGCCTGTGACGAATACGGCATGACCATGGTCTTCTCCGGCCTGCGACTCTTTCATCACTAGACATGACCGCGCGACTGGTTGTCCTCATCTCCGGCAACGGATCGAATCTCCAAGCCATCCTCGATTCCATCGCGGACCACGAACTGGACGCGCGCGTGGTGAGCGTCATCTCCAACCAAGCCGACGCCTACGGCCTGACCCGCGCCCGCGCCGCCAACATCGAAGCGATTCACTTCCCCAAACTTGCATCCGAATCCCGCCGCGACTACGACGCCCGCCTCGCCGCTCTCGTCGCCAGCAAACAACCTGATTGGATCATACTAGCCGGTTGGATGAGGATTCTTTCTTCGTTCTTTCTTTCCTCTTTCCCCAACCGCGTCATCAACCTCCACCCTGCCCTCCCCGGCGCCTTCCCCGGAACCCACGCCATCCAGCGCGCCTACGAAGCCTACCAACGCGGCGAGATCACCCACACCGGCGTCATGACCCACCTCGTCCCCGATGAAGGCATCGACAATGGCCCAATCCTCGCCACCCAAATCGTCCCCATCTTCCCAACCGACACCCTCGCATCCCTCGAACCCCGCATCCATCAAACCGAACACCGCCTCCTAATCCAAACCATCAAAGAACTCCTCGCCCAACCCAACACCACCTAACCGCCATCCGCTTATCCGCTTTGCCGAAGGCCATCCGTTACCCGAATCCGTGAATCCGCGATAAAGTCCGCTAATCAATCCGCGCAACCGCTCTGCCGCAGGCAATCCGTTGACCAAATCCGTTCATCCACTCATCATCCGTTGATAACATCCGTTGAAAGGAATCCACTCCATGCCCACCGCCATCCTCTCCGTCCACAACAAAACTGGCCTCGTTGACTTCGCCCAAGCCCTCACCTCCCTCGGCTGGACTCTGCTCGCCTCCGGCGGCACCGCCAAACTGCTCCGCGACAACCACATCCCCGTTACCGAAGTTGCGGACTACACCAAGTCCCCCGAGATCCTGGGCGGGCGCGTCAAGACCCTCCACCCCGCCGTCCACGGCGGACTCCTCGCCCGTCCCACCGAAGCAGACCACCAGCAACTCATCAACCTCGGCTGGGACTACATTGACCTCGTCGCCGTCAACCTCTATCCCTTCGAAGAGACCATCGCCAAACCGAACGTCACCTACGCTGACGCCATCGAAAACATAGACATCGGCGGCGTGACCCTCATTCGCGCCGCCGCCAAAAACCACGAGCGCGTCACCCTCCTCTGCGACCCATCCGATTACGCATCCATCCTCGCCGAACTCCGATCTGGCGGTATCTCCGCTCAAACCCGCCAACGCCTTGCCATCAAAGGCTTTGCCTCCACCGCCCACTACGACACCGCCATCCACACCTATCTCAAAAAACAAGCCGAAGCATAACCATCCGTTGATCCGCTCCGCGAAATGTTCGATGGCAGTATCCGTTTGTCCGTTTCGCCGCAGGCATCCGTTCCCGAATCCGCTCATCCGTTCCCTATCCGTTGACAACATCCGTGAATCCGTGACCAAGTCCATTAACCAGGATCCCCTCTCATGAACCAACCCCTCTTCCAATCCTCCGATTCCCTCACCTTCGACGATGTCCTCATCGTCCCCGGCTACACCGAAGTGCTGCCCAACGAAACCGACATCCGCGCCCAATTGACGTCGCAGATCAAACTCAACATCCCGATCCTCTCCGCCGCCATGGACACCGTCACCGAGGCGCGGCTGGCGATTGCCATCGCGCGTGAGGGTGGACTTGGCATCATCCACCGCAACATGCCGCCCGAGGCGCAGGCCGGTGAAGTGGAGAAGGTCAAGCGCTCGCAATCTGGCATGATCGTGGAGCCGATCAGCCTCCCGCCCGACGCGCCGCTCAGCAAAGCCGAAGAGATCATGTCCACGTACCACATCAGCGGCGTGCCAATCACGAATGTACAGGGAAAAATTATCGGCATCCTCACCAACCGCGACATTCGCTTCGTGGAAGCCACAGACTACAACCTGCCCGTCAGTCAATTCATGACCAGGGAAGATAAGTTGGTCACAGCGCGCGTGGGCATCTCGGCCAAGGACGCCAAGGACATTCTGCAAAAGTATCGCATCGAAAAACTTCCGCTGGTGGATGAGAACGGAATCTTGAAAGGTCTGCTGACCGTCAAGGATATTCAAAAGGCGCGCGACTATCCGAACGCGGCCACCGATTCGCAAGGACGCCTGCTCGTTGGCGCGGCGGTGGGCGTGGGCGCGGACCTCGAGACGCGCGTCGACTTGATGGTCAAGGCCGGGGTGGACGTGATCACCATCGACACCGCACATGGACATTCCAAGGGCGTGCTCGAAGCGGTGCGCCGCATCAAGAACGCGTGGAAGGAGTTGCCGGTCATCGCCGGGAACGTGGTCACCGCCGAGGGGACCGAAGCCCTCATCAAGTCCGGAGCCGACGCGGTGAAGGTTGGAGTCGGCGCGGGTTCGATCTGCACCACGCGCGTCATTTCCGGCGCGGGCATGCCGCAAGTCTCCGCCATTTTCGAATGCGCGCAAGCCGCACACAAACAGGGCATCTCCATCATCGCGGATGGCGGCGTCAAGTTCAGCGGCGACATCGTCAAGGCCATCGTCGCGGGCGCGGACGCGGTCATGCTCGGAAGTATGCTCGCGGGACTTGAGGAAGCGCCCGGCGAGGTGATGTTGTACGAGGGGCGTCGCTTCAAGGAATATCGCGGCATGGGCAGTCTCGGCGCGATGAAGGGTTACGGCAAGGATCGCTACGGCACCGCGCAAAGCGGCAGCGGCAAACTCGTACCGGAAGGCATCGAGGGGCGTGTGCCGTACAAAGGCGGCCTTGGCGATTATGTGTATCAACTCGTCGGCGGTCTGCGCTCCGGCATGGGCTACGCGGGAGCCGCCTCGTTGGATGATCTGCGCACGAAGACACGCCTCACGCGCATCACCAACGCGGGCCTGATCGAAAGCCATCCGCATGACGTGATCATCACCAAGGAAGCGCCGAACTACCAACTCAGCCAACGGTAGTACACTTGCCGCATGTTTGCCATCGAAACGAACGGACTCACCAAACGCTTCGGCGACGTGACCGCGGTCGACTCGGTTGACCTGCGCGTCGGCGTCGGCGAAATTTACGGATTCCTCGGGCTGAACGGCGCGGGGAAAACCACCACCATTCGCGCGCTGTTGGGCATGATCCGCCCGAGCGAGGGAAACGTTCGATTGCTGGGGCAGGCTGTAGGTCCGCACGGAAGCGGGCCGTGGGCGAAGGTCGGCCACATGGTGGAGAGTCCGTCAGCGTATCCAGAATTATCCGTGCGCGAAAATCTGGACGTGGCGCGGCGTCTGCATGGAATCCAAAATCCGAAGGTGGTGGACGAGATCATCGAACGACTCGCGCTCGCCTCTTACGCGGACCGTAAAGCGGGTACGCTCTCCACCGGCAATCTCCAACGCCTGGGGCTGGCGCGCGCCCTGCTCCACGAACCGGAGTTGCTCCTGCTCGACGAACCCGCCAACGGACTCGACCCCGCCGGCGTGGTGGAAATCCGCGACCTGCTCCGTTCGTTGGCGCGCGAACGCGGCGTGACGGTGTTCATGTCCAGCCACATCCTCACCGAGGTGGACCGGCTCGCCACGCGCATTGGAATTATTCACCAGGGAAAATTAATTGAGGAGTTGGACACAGACCAGGTTGAAAAGCTGCGCGCCAAAAAACTCGAAGTGCGCGCTCGAAATTTGGAAGGCGCGCAGATCAGCCTGCAAAGCGCGGGATACAAACCCACCATCGAAGCAGGGACGCTCGTTCTGGAAGAGCCTCACGCCATCGAGCGCCCCGACGACATCGCGCACATCCTCGTCAACGCCGGCGCGCCGCCAACTCATCTCGCGGTGAAGCAACAGGATTTGGAAGAGCATTTCATGCAGTTGACGGGAGGCGCGCAATGACCAACTTCTCCGCCGCGCTGTTTGCCGAGACGCTGAAAATGCGCCGCTCGAAAGTTCCGCTTTTCACCGCGCTCGGATTCTGTCTAATGCCGCTGGTGGATGGGATCTTTATGCTCATCCTGAAAAATCCAGAAGCGGCAAGTTCGCTGGGGTTAATCACGATGAAAGCCCGCCTGCTGACAGGCACAGCCGATTGGCCCTCCTTCTTCAGTTTTATGTCGCAGGCAATTGCCGCGGGTGGGATGGTTCTGTTCTCCATTTTCACGATCTGGATCTTCGGCCGCGAGTTCTCCGACCACACCGTCAAGGATTGGCTGGCGCTTCCAACTCGACGCGAAACCATCGTGGCCGCCAAGTTCGTGGCGATGACCGCCTGGTCGCTTGTGGTCACGTTGCTGGTTTTCAGTTTCAGTCTGCTGATCGGCAGACTCGTCTCGATCCCCGGTTTTTCGATGGAACTCCTACAAACAACCTTCGTCAGCGCCCTTGGAGGCGCGGCGCTCACCGTTCCGCTGATGTCATTCGTGGCGTTCATCGCCAGCAGCGGACGCGGCTACCTGCCTGCCTTTGGCTGGACCATCCTCACGCTTATGCTAGCCAACATCGCCGCCGTCATGGGCCGGGGCGATTGGTTCCCCTGGGCCACCCCCGGATTGTTCACCGGCATCGCAGGCCCGCGTAGTGAATTACTGGGACTACACAGCTACGTGGTTCTCATCGTGGCCGGTCTCATCGGTTTCGTCGCGACTTTCTGGTGGTGGCGCAACGCCGACCAGATAAGATAATCAATCAGGAGGTTGAAATGATCGTTCGCATCTGGCATGGACGCGTCCCCACCTCAAAAGCGGACGCGTACCGCGCCTTCACCAACGCCCGCGCCATCCCCGATTACCAATCGGTAAAAGGAAACATCAGCGTACATATCCTCGAACGCCGCGAAGGCGAAGTCACCCACTTCATCACCTTCACCATCTGGGACAGCCTCGAATCCATCAAAGCCTTCGCGGGCGAAGACGTGGAAAAAGCCAAATACTATCCCGAAGACAAAGACTTCCTGCTCGAATTCGAGCCAACCGTCGTCCACTACGAAGTGGTCGGCAGCGCCGACCGCTAACAACCTTATCCGTCCGCCTCGCGCATCTGTTCGTGAATCCGTTCACCCATTCCCCATCCGTTCATCCGTTCCTCATCCGCTGAGAAATCCGTTACTCCATCCGCAAATCCGCGACAAGTCCGCTAACCACGTCCGTTCATCCGTTCCGCCGAAGGCAATCCGTTGACGAATCCGTTTTCCCCTCCGCACGAAGCGTTTGTGACAAGTCCGTTAACGATCCTCGCCCTCTTCCTCCGCCTCGGCCTCACCGCCTTTGGCGGACCCGCCGCGCACATCGCCCTCTTCCACCACGAAGTCGTCGTCCGCCGCAAGTGGCTCACCGACGAACAATTCCTCGACCTGCTCGGCGCCACCAACCTCATCCCCGGCCCCAACTCCACCGAAATGGCGATTCACATCGGCTACCTGCGCGCCGGTTGGCCGGGCCTCGTCGCGGGCGGCCTCGGCTTCATCCTCCCGGCCATGTGCATGGTCCTCGGCCTCTCGTGGCTCTACGTCCGCTTCGGTTCGCTCCCCCAAACCGCGTGGCTCATGTACGGTATCCAACCCATCGTCATTGCCATAATCGCGCAAGCCCTGTGGACTCTCGGAACCAAAGCCATCAAGACTCCCCTCGCCGCGCTAGTCGGACTCGCCGTCCTCGTCCTCTACTTTTTACGGATCAACGAAATCCTTCTGCTCCTCGGAGGCGCGACTCTCGTAGCCCTGATTCAAAACTGGCGACGACTGCGCGCCCCCTCCGCCTCGCTCCTCCTACCCCTCGCGGGCTTGCCCCTCTCGCAGGTTCCCGTTCCTTTCAGCCTCTCCCTCCTCTTCCTGACCTTCCTCAAAATCGGATCTGTCCTCTACGGTGGAGGCTACGTTCTGCTCGCCTTCCTCCGCTCCGACTTTGTCTTGCGCCTCGGCTGGCTCACCGACCAGCAACTGCTCGACGCCATCGCCATCGGCCAACTGACTCCCGGCCCGCTCTTCACCTCCGCCACCTTCATCGGCTACCTCCTCGGCGGGACCTCCGGCGCGCTGCTCGCCACCCTCGGAATTTTCCTGCCCTCGTTCATCTTCGTCGCCATCTCCAACCCGCTGATTCCCAAAATCCGCAACTCGCCCTGGGCCGGCAGCCTGCTCGACGGGGTCAACGCCTCCTCGCTCGGACTCATGGCCGCCGTCACCATTCAACTCGCCTCCGTCTCCCTCACCGACCTCCGCACTGCATTGATGGCAATCATCGCCCTCGTTCTCCTCCTGCGCTTCAAACTCAACCCTACCTGGCTCATTGCGGGCGGCGCGCTGGCAGGATTTTTACTTGGACAATAGGCGCGTCACAGCCTGCGCGCTTTCTCCTTATCTTTCATTCTTCTCCAATTCATAATTCCGAATTCCTAATTTATAATTTCCCCATGCCCATCTCCTCCACCTACTCCAAAACCATCGTTATTCCCGATTCCGCCATTGACGAGAACGGACACGTCAACAACGTGGCCTACGTCCAGTGGATGCAAGACATCGCCGTCGAGCATTACGCCTCCATCGGCGGGATCGAAGCGCAGGGAAGAGAGTCCACTTGGGTCGTCCGCGAGCATCGGGTGGAATACCTCCTCCCAGTCTTCGCGGGCGAAGAGATCGAAATCTGCACTTGGGTCGAGAACGTGCGCCGCGTGAGGTCGCTTCGGAGGTATGAGTTCGTCCGGGTGACGGATGCCCGGCTCGTGGTCCGGGGCGAAACGGATTGGGTGTTCGTGGATGTCAAGTCGGGCAGTCCGCGCGCCATTCCCAAGGCGGTGACCGAGGTCTTCCATGTGAGGGAGTCTGGATAATTCGCCGGGGTAAGACCGCCCTACGTTATGCCGCCCCGCCGCGATGACGCTCGCGTTTGGCGCGATACATTTCGTTGTCGGCGTTCCGCATGACGGCATCCAACTCGGAACCGGTCTCCCCGGTGGAAATCCCAAGCGAAATTTTCAATTCAGGCTGGCCGTAAAATTTGTTGTTGAGGCTGACGAGGGATTCGATCCGTTCGATGGCCTCGCGGGCGTTGCGCGCGTCGGTGGCGGGCATGATGATCGCGAACTCATCCCCGCCAATGCGCGCCACCACATCTTCCTGCCGAAAGCCAGTCTTGATCACCTCCGCCGCGCGGCGGATCAGGTTATCGCCCGCCTCGTGGCCGAGAGTATCGTTGACCTGCTTCAAACCGTCCAAATCGCCGATGACGATGCTGATGGGGTACTGGCGTCCGCCGCCCAGTCGTTTGATCTCCTCCTGGTAGTAGGCGCGATTGTACAGGCCGGTCAAAACGTCGTGGGCGCCAAGGTAACGCAGGTATTCCTCCGCTTTACGCCGCGCCGTAATATCCTCCAGGGCGACGAGGACGCGTTCGAACGTCTCTTCGTTGCCGGGGAAAAGCGACAAGTGCAGGTGAACGTAGAGCGGTTCGCCGCGCAGGGTGTAGTTGATGCCCTCCGCCTCGTGGTAACGCTTCCCCTCCCACAAACTGACCAACTCATCGCGAAAATGGTGGCGCATATCGTCGCGAAAAACCTTGTCGAGATTTTGAAGCAGTTCCTCGCGGCTGCGCGCCCCAAACATCCCCAGCGTTTTCCGGTTCACATCCAGCACGTGGATCATGCCCATGCACCGATCCACCATCTGAGGTTCGCTGTCCAGATACAACCGCAGGTCATCCACGCCGGAGTCGCGCAATTGACCGAAGAAGGCGCGAATGTCCGAGTAATCCTCCTCCCACAGGGAGATGGGCGAGTTCTCGAAGAGTCCGCGCAGGCGACTCTCGCTCGCTTGCAAAGCCCGTTCAGCCTGCTTGCGTTGCGTGATGTCCTCGATGGTGACGAGAACCTGTTTCCACGAAGTCTCCGAGCCGGGCAGGATGCGCCACGAAAGCAGGATGTCAATCGGTTGGCCGGAGAGCGCGTAATTCACGCCCTCGCCCGACCAGGTGAGTCGTCCGGCCCAGAGCGCCAGCAATTCATCCCGAAAGTGGACGCGCATTTCGTCGCGGAAGAAATGACCCAGATTGGCCGTCAACTCCTCCTCGGTCTGCACGCCGTACATGGACAGAGTCTGTTGGTTGGCATGGATCACTTTGATGCCCGCCATGCAGGCGTCAATTTGATCGGGATGTTCATCGAGATAATGTCCGAGATCACGGACGCCTTGCTTTCGCAATTTATCGAAGGCAGAGCGGATGGCGCTGAAATCCTGTTCCCACAAGGAGATGGGGGCGTACTCGAATAACATGTTGTAATGCCTTTCCGTTGGTTTGGACATGAGAGCCTCCTGGATAGGGTTAACTGCCCAGCAACTTCTCGTACACCTTCCCCAACTTCTTCTGTGATTCGTGCCAGGTAAACTTTGTCAGCGCGCGCTCGGAGGCGGACTCCGCCACGCGCTTCGACAATTCAAAGTCATTCAGCAACGCCAGGGTTTGACGCGCCAGGTCTTCGGGGTCGTTCGGCGAGAAGAGCAACGCGTCCACATCTTCGCGGACAAGTTCGCGCACGATGGGCATGTTCGACGCCAGCAACGGACGTCCCGCGGCCATGTATTCCAGAACCTTGATCGGACACGCGCCCTGCGTCACGTTGCGGTCGTTGAGTCCGAGCGGCGCGACGCAGATGTCGGCGGCGGCGATCAGGGCCGGGACTTCGTGGTGAGGGACGGCGGGCAGTACGCTGACGTGTTCGGTCAAGCCGAGTTTGCGGATATGCTTCGCCAATAATTTTCGCTGGCGCGAGCGACCGCGTCCCACGATCTGGAGGCGCGCCGGATGTTTGTCGAGAACCTTCGGCAGGGCTTTTATCAACACGTCCAGTCCTTGCCAGTCAGCGAGGGTGCCGATGTAGAGCAGGGTCGGGACGCGGTTCTCACGCGTCGGGAGCGGGGACGGGGAAAAGTCTGAGGGGCTGACTCCGTTCGGGATGACGGTCACCCGCTTCGGGTTAAGTCCGAGCGAGGCCAGGTAGTCGCGCGTCACGCGTGAGGGGCAGATGATCGCGTCGGAGAGGTGGAGAGTCGCGAGTTCCTGTTCCTTGATTTTCATCAGCAGGTCGGGTTCGATGCCGGGATAATGATACTTGAGTTCCACCGAGGGCAGGCCGTTCACCTCGAAAAGAGTTTTGTAACCCTGTGCGCGGCGCGCTTGCGCAAGAGGCAGTCCGCACCAAACCGAGCGATAGTGGACGACATCGTAGGCGGGCGCGAGCGCCACGTGGCGCATGACCGCGCGGCCAAAGTCGGCGGCGCGGGCGAGGAAGTTTTGCGAGAGGTCTTGCGGGACGCGCGTCACCGCGGCGCCTTCGAGGGAATCTTCGAGCGGCAAAATTCCGTCGCTGGGCGTGATGAGGCGGACTTCGTAACCGCGCTCGGTCAGACCCCGCAGGTTGTGAAGAATGTGCGTGGAAGCGCCTTTGGGGCTTGGCACGATGTCGAAAGCGGAATACAAAATACGCATGAGCCGATTATAATGGGTCAGCCAACAGGAGAAGACATGCAACAAGATTGGTTCGGCTACGCCATTTTATTTTTGGTTTTTTGCGTCGCTCCTATATTTCTCGTCGCAGTCGTGGGCGGCGCGATCTGGTGGGCGCGACGCAACGCGCGTTCCGCAATTCCGGCCGCGAAGACGCCCGCCCGCGCGATGACCTCCCGCCCCGCGCCGCGGACTTCCTCCCTAACTGCCGCGCCCAAACCCGCGACGGTTCGCGCGAAGCCCGTAGCGGCCTCACCCGCCCGGAGCGTCGCGCCCGCCGCGAGCCTGTCAGCCTCCGCGTCTGCCAGCGTGTTCAGTCCCATCTATCTCAATTTCAGCAACAAGCCGCGCGCCATCCTCGAAAGCATGGACTCACTGACCGCGCAAGCGAGAAAGGTCAACGCCAGCAAAACGCGCTGGAGCAAAGGCCCGAAACTGCTCTCGTGGGCCGGGTTGATTCTGATCCTGATCGAGGGACTATTCTTCCTGCTCGGTTACACTCCCTCCTGCGCGTTCGTCACCGGGGGCATCGTGTTGTGGGTCATCGCAATTTTCCTAAGCGTGAAACTCAAGCGCGCAGAGGTGCAGGCCTATCCGCCCCAGTTCGAGGAATTCAAGGAAATGGTCAACTCCCTGCGCGATGACCTGCGTCCCGGCACGGGTCTTGTGGGCAACCTCGACCTGACCGGCGCGCGGCAATCCTCGAAAGTGGCGCATGCCGCCAACGACGCGCGCGGCCGCACAACGAATTATTATCGCGATCAGTGGTTGAACTTCAAGGCCAAGATGTACGATGGCAACATCCTGCGCGTGTCGGGCATTCAACGACTCAAGGAACGCAATGGCTATTGGGGGACGGGCAAGATCAGCGGCAAGAGCAAATGGAAACCGGCCAAGTTCAAAGGGTCGTTCCAAGAATTGAAAGTACGCATCGCCGTGAACCCGGAGATGTATTCCATCGCGCGCAACGCCGATATCAAGTCTACCGAGAAGGTCGGCGAGTACACCGTCAACGCCGTGGACACGGAAGGCGGCATCGTCACAGTGCTGGCCTCCAGCCCGAAGGAGAACGTCTCGGCTGAGAGCGTGCTGGGCGTGATGAAGTTTGCGTATGGGTTGTTGAAGTTGAAGAAGGCATAGTTACTTCCGTCATTGCGAGGGCGTACCCGCCCGAAGCAATCCCCGCGCCGGGGAGAAGATTGCTTCGTCGCTCACTCCGTTCGCTCCTCGCAATGACGAAGCATAAGAGAGAGGCTTCGTTTATGAATAACCGTTCCATCACCACCATCATTTTAACCGTCATCCTCGTGATCCTCGTCATGGCTGTGTCGGTCATCTTTTCCCTCAACGGCTCGGCCGCGGCGGAGAAGTATTCCGCCGATTCTCTGTGGTCGAAAAGTTACTCCACCGCCGAAAGCATGAAGATCATTGACGTGACCGGCGACAAAGTCAACGATCTGTTCATTCAAAGCGGAAGCAACGCCGCCTACTATGACGGCGCGGGGAACGAGATCGCGCTTTTCGACATCGGCTTCGGCAAATCCACGATGGGCGACGTGAACGGCGATGGCGTGGAGGATGTTGTTTTGTTCCAAGTGTTCCCGCCGATGGTACAGTTGGTGAGCAAGGGAGAGGAAACCACGCTCGTTGACACGACAACAAACATCGGTTCGCCCTCGCGCGTGGCGATCATCAAATTCCCCGGCCAAACACAGATCATTCTGGGCGATGAAAGCGGCGGCCTGCTCGCGTTGGACGCGCAAGGAAATGAACTCTGGCGATCCACGATGGGCTCCGAGGAATTGCGCGGCATGGACGATGCCCGCGTAAACAGAAAAATTTACCTGGCAGTCGGTTCGCACAACGGCGATTTTGGCGTGGTCGGCCCAGACGGGAAGAACTTGTGGATGAACACCACCGAGCAACTTCGCCGCATGCGCTCCTACGATCTCTTCGGCGACGGCACAAGCGAAATCCTGACCGGTGGCGAGTATGGCGAGTTTGCCATCTGGAACGCGGCGGACGGCTCGCAACTTTTCTCCAAATCAATGGGCCAGCCCGTCTCGGAGATTCGCACCGCCGAAATTAACGGCGATCCCGCCTCCATCGAGATCATCGTGGGCGGCAAGGATGGCGGTCTTTGGGCATTCACTGCAGAGGGCCGCGAACTCTGGTCGCGCACGTTGAGCGACAAAGTAACCGAGATCGTGGGCGCGGACTTCAACGAAGACGGCGTGCAGGAACTGATCATCGGCGACGACAGCGGCGCGGTGAACATTTTCTCGGGCGCGGGAGTCCGCTCGAGTTTGAAGAGTTATTCCAGCGGCATCACGCGCATTGACGAAGGCAAATTGAACGGAGAGCGCGTGGTGGCCGTTTCGAGCATGACCGAGTTGGAAGTGATGACGGTGAAGCACAGCGCCATCCCCGGATTCCAGTTCACCCCCATTTTGGTCGGCTTGATCGTTTCGGCCGCGCTGATCGCGGTGGCGTGGATTCTTGCCACCCTGCCCGCCAAGCCGGAGATGAAGGTCAATATTCAGGATAAGAGCCGCGAGTCGCTGGAGGCCGAGCGCCGCATGTTGAAAGAGTCCATCGCGGACGTGGAACGCCTGCGTAAATCCGGCGAGGTGGCGGGCGACGCGTACCTGGCGCGGCTCAAACGTCTGCGCGCCGACCTAGCCGAGAACGAAGCCGCCTTCAAGACGCAGGGCTACCCGATCAAGGTCGAAACCATCACCTGTCCCAACTGCGGCGGGACGCTGGAACTGGGGATGGACAAGTGCGACTACTGCGGGCATGTGATACTGACGTAGCGCCTGTTGCGTGGTGCGTGTTCCGTAATTGGTAATTGGTAATTGGTAACTGAATCAAGAAGCGCGTCTCGATGAGGGACGCGCTTTTGATTTGTGGCTAAACCCCGAAGGGGTGTCATCGCTCGCGGATGTTATGCCATCCCTTCGGGATTGGATTCCCGCGTGGCGCTTCGTTACAATCATTTCATCCCTTCGGGATTTTCGGAGGGTACGACGCACTATTCTCCATTCTCTATTCTCTGCTCTCTCAGCCGGAGGGTGCGTCGCACGTTGCTAACGAGGATGATCTTCGGGGGAAGATTCCTCCAGTCAATGAGGAGACTCTCACCCGTTTGGTGCGACGCACTCGCGTGGGTCACTCGATCTCAATATAAATCCTCTTGTTGATCGCGCCTTTGCTCTTGTAATCTGCGACGCGCACGCGACCAACTTCGCTGGTGTTGCGGACGTGAGTCCCGCCGTCGGCTTGCAGGTCGAGGCCGACGATTTCCACGGTGCGTACTTGCTGGATTCCCTCCGGCAGGAGGTTGATCTTGGTGCGGATCAGGTCGGGGATTTGGAAGGCTTCCTCGCGCGGCAGAATCTTGACGCGTATCTCGCGCGCCATCTCGATCTCGCGGTTGACCGCCGCTTCGATCTCGCGCACGAGTTCCCCGCGCATGGTGGCAAACTCGAAGTCCATCCTCCCCTTGAGCGGCTCCATATCCCCGCCAGTGACCAAGGCCCCGTAGTCGCGGAAGACCGTCCCGCACAGGACGTGCAGCGCGGTGTGCGTACGCATCAGCGAGAAACGACGCACCCAGTCCAGTTGTCCACGCGCGGACGCGCCGACCGGGGGGAGGGCCGCCTCGCCGCCGAGGAAGTGCAGAACGTCCGCGCCTTGCCTCTTGACGGAGGTCACCGGGTAAGTCAGGCCGTCTACGGTCAATGTTCCGAAGTCGCAGGGCTGGCCGCCTCCGCCGGGGTAGAACGCGGATCGGTCGAGGATCACGGCGCGTTGTTCGGGCAGGACGGAGGTCACGCGGGATTCGAAGTCTTGCAGGTAGCTGTCGGTTTGGTAGAGAAGTTCGGTCATGGGACTCCTTCCGGTCCCGGTCAGTTTACTTTAGAATGAGCGGCATGACAACGATTGACGCCGAGATCGAACGGGAGATCGTGGAGCGACTCGAAGCGAGCGAGGACAAGGACGACATCATCTTCGACTTGTGCAATCGGCTGAACCTGGGCTGGAAGGAAGTGGAAGCGGCGGTGGAGCATGTTCACGCAACGAACGCCGACGACATCACCCTTTCGCAGAGTCCGCTGTTGGTGGCGCTGGCGCTGGTGACGTTCATTGGCGGCGTGGGGCTGACCGGATTTTCCACCTACAATTTGATCGGCGCGTACGAAACCTTCGTGGTCTCGCAAGGCAACCAAGCGGGAGCGGTCGGCGGATTCCTGGTTTATCTCCTCGGTTATGGAGGGGCGATCTTTTGGGAATTTATTCTTGGCGCGGGGATGATCGTCGGGAGTTTGACGGGGATGCGCGATGTGTGGGTGGCGGTGTTTGCGAAGTTGGGGATGTTTCAAAACAGCGAATAGAGGAAAACATGAAAATCCAAATCATCCCCATCTTGCTAACAATTTTCCTGACGGCCTGCGCGCCTGTCGCGATTGCTGTGCCATCTGCCGAAGCCGCCGTCACGCTAACCCCTACCCCAATTCTCGAAGCCACGGCGACGGCGATGGCCAGACCCACGGCGACGGAAAATCCTCTGGCCGGTGCGCCGGATGAGACCGCTACCGGTAAGGATGCAAAAGGAAACTGGATCCGGCCGGCAACCAACCCGGACGGGACACCACTTCTCGATTCCAAAGGCAAACAGGTCTTCGAAACCTGGTACACGTTCTCCTCCGGCCCCAGCGGCGAAACGCTCAGCGGCTGGTTTGAGGACCATATTAGGAATGGAGACTATATACCAATTCTCCAAGCGGGGGGGAGTGTCAAGGAGGGCTTACCGATGCAATTTAAGGTCAAAGATGGCATTAACGCGAAATATCTGGAACATGAACCATTAACAGGTGCTGAACCAGGTGGTTTTATGGGCACTGTTGAGATGTTGTTGTGGAATCGATATAACATGGAACAGACACAAAAGGTATCTCTCGGTGATTTCTTTAAAACAATTTGGCCGAATAATTTTTCCATAAACCTTACTGACGCCCAGGGCAAACAGCACACGATATATGGCGATACGTTATTTACCGTCGTCCTTGTGGATCCTTCAGATATTTCTGAACCTGATTGGACATTACCAAATCGTTCTGGCCCCGCGACCAAAATATTATCCAAGGCTATATATGATAATGAAAAAAATGAGGTGACTATTTTGGTGGCAAACACAAAACCGGTCGATCAATGGTCAGATCAAGACTTTATAGATAGCATACTTTGGCCTTATGGCTATGCGCTGTTACTTCCCTATCAAACTCGAGAAACGTTGAATACTTATTCGCCTAACCATGTTAATGCGGGAAGTCTCGCAAATATGGCCCTTAAAGGCGATCCTTACTTTGTCATTTCGGATTCGCCATAAATTCTGCAACAGCTTGTTTTTCCCTCGGTTTTCCTCTACGCTAACATGTATTAGCTATGCCGCGTATACCTGCATTTAAAAGAGCGCTCCTAGTTGTTGCAAGTATCGCAGTAGTAGGGCTGCCGATACTTCTCTACTTTTTTACCCACCCGCGGGAGACGGTGTTTTTCCCTACCCCGCTCAACCCCCCAAAGCCCGACGTTTCCGCGCAGTTTCATGCCGAGAGTCAAGCCCCGGGATATACGTTGACTTTAGCTGATACACGTTTTTTGGATTATGTGACTGCAACGCTTGACCTCTTTGCGCCCGATGCATTGGCCGATCCGCGCCACTGGCGCAAACAGTTCATCGTGACGCAGCGCGTTACGGTCAAGCGCGTGCAGTTCATCCTCGTACAAGATGTTCCCAACCCTATCGGGTTTGTGGTCAATCCCAAAAACGCAGAGATTTGGGGCCGCGGCGGGTATGACGTGAATGGAGACACGCTTATCATCCGCGTGGCATTTGATACCGATGCGCTGGTAAAAGCAGGAAAATCGGATACGGGGAGTCTGGAGGATGTGTTTCTTCACACGATGATAAAAACCATGTACTATGCAAAAGGAGCGGTAAATCCCGAGGAAGACCGGCGCGTCTTCGGGCAGTTCAAGGTGGATATGGAAGAGTACTTCTACAAAACGAAGATATTTACCCGGCCGTTTCGCATTGCGCGCATAACCGTATGAAATATCTGGCAACCATCGTGAGCGTTTTTATAATCGCGTTTGCGGTGATTGGCAACCCCGCACCGGCGTATGCGCAAGCGTGCAGTGATCCGGATCCTGGGTGCCATGAAGGAACTGGTGCTAATGATTGTCAAGGCACCTGTAAGGCGTGCACGAAAACGGTGTATTATTTTTGTGACCCCCCCTACAATACGCAAACTTGTTCCTGTCAGGCGCAGTCGACGTGCTGTGATAACGGGTGGTGTACGGTGTGTACGACGGACGGCCAGTGTTACACGAATGGTTGTCCGCCCATAGATGGCGATGACGATGATGACGGGCCGCCGCCTCCCGGTTCCACAAATACTCCCGTGCCGCCGACGGTGACTCCGACTCCTGTAACACCTGCGACGCTTCGGGCTGTTGCTAAACGTACGACTCCGGATGACACATCGTGTGCCGCGATCAACGCTTCGACGACCGGAGTAGACGGGAATGTCTTTGGATTTACCGTCAATCCCCCGGCGCCGCAGACTCAAAGCGGCGTCACCCCCGTCGAGTGGACTAATGTAACTCCCGGCACCTACACGATGACGTCTACCCCGCCGGATGTAAATTATGCAGTCACCTATCCCTGCCTCTACCGAAACGGGACGCTCATCGGGTACGGATGGAGCGCAAACGCCAATGGCGGTGAGACGATTGACTGGGAAGTGGGATACACGTACGGCACATCCTGGGTGCAGACGCAAGGCGGTGATGTGTATGCGGCGAGCACTCTTCGCTCGTATATCCCTGCCGTCACGCCTCGGGTGTTTAACGGAGATAGTGATGCCGGATACCCCGGGGTGGTCACCTACGGCACGACGTTTGATTTTGACTCGAGCCCCACATCACAGGGCGGGAGCTTGATTTCCAGCACCAACTGGCAGGTAAATACGACCCGGTCCCGCGTGAACTACTACGACTTTTTCTATCGCCGGTACGGCTCGCCTGCCACCCCCACGACTGATCCGGCATTTGACAATCCGCTGGCCGTCACCAAGCCTCTCTCAAGTACTACCCCCTACTATGTTGTCGGTGATATGACGACGAGCGGCAACTGGTCGGTCGGAAGCGGAGAATCGATCGTGATCCTGGTCGATGGTAACCTCACCTTGGGCGGCAGGGTGAACGTCACGGGTGATGGTTTTATCTCATCGCAAACACGCACACCCCCATACCCTTCTCGATCTTCCCCAATTGTTTCACCTCGCGTCCCAGCGCATTCCCCACCACACTGACATCCATCCGGCACAACTCCGGGTGTTTCTCGATCACCGCCGCGTACGGACAGCGTCCGAAAAGCACGCGCGGTCCCTCCGCGCCCGCCTCCCACCGCGACTGGTAATGCAGTTCGTTCAATTTCTCAACCAGCAAAGCGAGCCGTTTGGAAATTGGTAAATTGGCAAACGGATTTGCATCCAAAATGTGACCCGCCAAACCTTCGACATTCAACCCTTCGACGCCGCTCAGGGCAGGCCTTGAACCTTCAACCTCCAACAACGCCTCTGCCAGCCCAGCCAGGTTATCGCCCATCAACGCGTCGGAGAGACCGAACACCTTCTCTGGCCGGCCGCGACCCCTAACCCCCCTCGGTTCTCCCCGCAGGGGGGATGAAATCGCGTCGACGCGACCATCCGAGGCGAGGACGCGCAGGTGGTGGCGCATGTTCGCCTCTGACATGCGGAGCGTCCGCGCCAACTCGCGCGCCGAGGCTTTCCCGGTCTTACGCAAGTGGACAAGAATTTTTTGTCGGGTGGAGAGGGGCATGTTGAAAACTCTGATTTAGCCCGAAGGGCTTCGTACGCTTCGCGGAGCGCGGGGATTCCATCCCCGCCGGACCCCATCCCCGCCGCGGAGCCCGCCCGCCGCGAACGTCCGTGGGACCGATCGCCGCGAGGCCCGACCGCCGCGAACGCCCGTGGGACCGATTGCCGCGACCGTCCCGTTCGCCGCGCGCGCCAGCCCGGGGCGACGCGAACGCGCGGCAAATCGGAATCCGCTCCGGGCGGGGCGAGAAGCGCATGTCACGTCTTCGCCATGATTATACTCACTTCCTCCTTTTTGCAAATATATATTTACATAATTCCGTTGACTCCTCCCCTCCCCATGCTATAATCGCCGCTTGTGACAATCTCCACTGATTACTGCTGACTGATCACTGATGACTTTGAACTGGGACTCTACCTTCGCCATCGCCTTAGAACTACGCCGCCAGCATCCAGGCGCGGACATCGAAAAAGTCTCGCTCCAAATGATCCACGACTGGACGCTTGCCCTCCCGGAATTCGAGGATGATCCCGCGCTTGTCAACGACGACATCCTGTACGCAATCTACCAAGACTGGTTCGAGGAGAATCTACATGGAAAATAAAGAACTCAACTTACCGGGCTACAACATCCCCAAAGACGTGGAGAACGCGGTCGCCATCACCACGCTCGACCGCCTCTACAACTGGGGACGGCGCTCCTCGGTCTGGCCGCTCATGTTCGGCCTGGCCTGTTGCGCCATCGAAATGATCG
>CAZVAX010000003.1:0-91030 GCA_964625215.1 uncultured Anaerolineaceae bacterium
CCACGTAGCGCGTGGAGAACCAGGCTTGCACATCCACGAAGAAGCCGGTGAACCTATTGGAAGCCGAACTGAAGTAGCCGCCGAGCGCGAGCGCCAAAATGCCCCCCACCACCAGGAAGATGATGGTCGCCTGCAAGGAACGGGAAAATAACTCTTTCATATGTCAGGGTACAAAACAAAAAACGCGAGCGGACGCGCCATCACGCGTTGTGGCGGGTGCTGCCGCGTTCCAAACCGACCAGGTAACGGCTCAGGTTGTCGAAATCCTCGAAGATCAATCCCGCGCCGCGCGCCACGCAGGTGAGCGGATCCTCCGCCACCCACACGCGCAACTTGAGTTCGTCGGAAAGACGGTCGGCCAACCCCTGCACCAGCGCGCCTCCGCCGGCGAGACAAATGCCCACATCCATCAAGTCTGAAACGATTTCGGGCGGAATTTCATCCAGCGCGTCGCGCACCGTATCCACGATCACCTGCACCGAACTGGCCAAGGCCTCGCGCATTTCCACCGAAGAAACCTGGATCGTCTCCGGCAGGCCGGTCACCAAATTTCGGCCGCGCACATCCATCGTCTTTTCGACGGGCAGGGGGTAGGCCGAACCGATATTCCACTTGATCTGCTCGGCGATGCTTTCGCCCACCAGCAGGTTGTACTTGTTGCGAAGATATTGCAGGATGTCCTGATCCATCTCGTCGCCCGCCACGCGCAACGAACGCGAAACGACCACCCCGCTGGCAGACATGACCGCGACTTCCGTGGTCCCGCCGCCGATATCCACTACCATACTGCCCCGAATCTCGCTGACGGGCAGGCCGGCTCCCAACGCCGCGGCGATCGGCTCCTCGATCATGTACGCCTGACGCGCGCCGGCGGTCATCACCGCGTCGTAGACGGCGCGTTTCTCCACCTCGGTCACGCCAGTGGGAATGCCCACGATCACGCGCGGGCGCGGCAACGGCACCACGCTCTGTTCGTGTACCTTGCCGATGAAATATTCCAGCATGATCTGGGTCACATCGAACTCCGAGATCACCCCATCGCGAATCGGACGCACCACCATCACACTGCTGGGCGTGCGTCCCACCATCTCTTTGGCCTCCAAACCAATAGCGAGCGGTTGTCTTAACCGCTTGTCAATCGTCACCCAGGAAGGCTCATTGATGACGATCCCTTTACCGCGAACGTTAACGAGCGTGTTCGCGGTTCCCAAGTCTATGGCGATATCAAGAGAGAATAGGCCTAAGAGCCAGTTGAGCGGATTGAAAGCCAAAATAGGCTCCTCAAAAACAAAGTCTTTACGAACCCAAGATGCGAACGGTATTATACCATGAGCAAATCCGACGCCTCCGCAACTATTTTTGCGCGGCGAGGTTATATTGAATGACTTCGTTCAACCTTTTCATTCCGGGAGGCAGTATGTCAAAAATCGCAGTGGTAACCGATAGCACGGCATGGATTCCCAGAGAACTGCTCGACAAACATAACATCAGCATGGCTCCACAAGCGCTGATCTGGGGCGAACAAACCCTCCTTGACGGCGTTGACATCCAGGCATCCGAGTTTTACTCGCGCATCAAGACCGCCAAGGTCATGCCCACCACCTCGCAGGTGTCAGTCGGCTTCATGCAGAAGATCTTCGGAGATCTCGTGGAGCAGGGAAAGGAGGTGTTGGGAATTTTCATCTCCTCGAAACTTTCCGGCACCATGCAATCCGCCGTTCAGGGACGCGAAGCGCTGGGCAAGGCGGGCGAGAAAGTCCACCTGGTGGACAGTCTCTCCACCTCCATGGCGCTGGGATTCATCGCGATTGCCGCGGCCCGCGCGGCGGAGTCCGGGGCGAGCGTGTTGGAGGCGAAGGCGGTGGCGGAGAAGGCCATCGGTCACACCGGAATCTACTTCGCGGTGGACACGTTGGAATTCCTGCACCGCGGCGGACGCATCGGCGGCGCGCAACGATTCATCGGCACGGCCCTGAATATGAAGCCGGTGCTAGCCCTCAAGGATGGGCGCGTGGAAGCCGTGGAGCGCATCCGCACCAAGAGCAAGGCGTTGGACCGCGTGCTCGAATTGGTGATCGAAGACGTAAAGGGCAAATCGCCCATTCGACTTGCAACCCTGCACGCCAACGCGCTAGACGAAGCCAAAGAACTTCTGGCGCGCGCATCGAAGGAACTGAACGCGACGGAGAGCATCCTCACCGAGGTCAGCCCGGTGGTGGGAAACCACGCCGGACCGGGAACGGTGGGGCTGGCGTATTTGGCGGGAATGTAGCCAACGGAAGAAACCGGGTTTCTTGCAGAAACCCGGTTTCTGATTCACGGCTATAATCAACGGCATGACCTCTCCTCTCGTCATCGGCATCGCGGGCGGGTCGGGTTCCGGCAAAACAACCGTGGCCCAGGAAATCCTCCAGCGCGTCGGTCCGTCGCGCATCGCCTTTTTGCAGCACGACGCCTACTACAAAGACCTGAGCGGACTCCCTCCCGCGCAACGCGCCGAGGTCAACTTCGATCACCCCAACTCGCTCGAAACCGAACTTCTCATCCGTCACATCGAACAATTGAAAAACGGGCAACCCGTCGAGGTGCCGATTTACGACTTCGCCCATCACAGTCGCACCGACCAGACCTTCACGGTCAAGCCGCGCGGCGTGATCCTCGTGGAAGGCATTCTCATCTTTGTCGAGGCGGACCTGCGCGACCTCTTCGATGTCAGGATTTTCGTGGACACAGACTCGGACATCCGACTGATCCGCCGCATCCAACGCGACATTTCGGAACGCGGCCGAACGCTGGAGATGACCGTCAAACAATACCTCACCACCGTCCGCCCCATGCACCTGGAATTCGTTGAGCCGTCCAAGCGCTATGCTGACGTGATCATCCCCGAGGGCGGCATGAACACCGTCGCGTTGGACATGGTGGTGGCGAGGATCGAGGCGTTGTTGAAGTAGTCGGATAGTCTGATGGTTGAAGATCGAAAGTCGAAAGTCAATTACCAATTACCATTCCCCAATTATCACAAGGAGTAACTATGCCCAAGCAATGGAACAAACCGCCCGAAATGAAGATTGACCCGCAGAAGAAATACACCGCCCGCATGAACACGGACAAAGGCACGATGGTCTTTGAGTTGTTCGCAGACAAGACTCCCAA
The DNA here is from genome assembly GCA_964625215.1 of uncultured Anaerolineaceae bacterium. GTDB lineage: Bacteria > Chloroflexota > Anaerolineae > Anaerolineales > Villigracilaceae > Denitrolinea. The sequence continues at coordinate 3,157 of CAZVAX010000003.1, forward strand.
GACCGTCAACAGTTTTGTTTTCCTATCCCGCGAGGGATTTTACGACGGCGTCATCTTCCACCGCGTGATTGACAACTTTATGGCTCAGGGCGGCGACCCGACCAGGACCGGCTCCGGCGGGCCGGGCTATCGCTTCGAGGACGAGTTCCACCCCTCGCTTCGTCACAGCAAGCGCGGCATCCTCTCGATGGCGAACGCGGGACCCGGAACCAACGGCTCGCAATTCTTCATCACCCACGGCCCGACGCCGCACTTGGACAATCGTCACAGCGTCTTCGGTCAGTTGATCGAGGGCGAGGATGTGTTGATGTCCATTCCGGCGCGCGACCCGAATAACCGGAATGCGCCGGCGGTGAAGATCATCGGCATCGAGATCGTTGAGGGGTGATTTCATAATTCTGAATTCAGAATTCGGAATTATGAAAAGATGAAAGATGAGAGATGAAAGGTGAAGGCCGGGCGCGACGGGAAAAGGCTACGGTCATTTTGCGCGTCCTGGCGGTGATTGCCGTTGTCGGCATCAGCGTCTACGTGTTCTCCATCCGCGAACGCGCGGATGAGTTCGCGAAACTGGGCTACCCCGGCGTCTTTCTGATCGCCCTGCTTGCCAACGCCACGGTTTTCATCCCGGCGCCAGGCATCGCGGTGGTGTTTGCGATGGGGAGCGTCTTCAACCCGTTTGGGGTGGCCCTCGCGGCCGGGACGGGAGGCGCGCTCGGCGAGTTGAGCGGATACCTGGCGGGTTTCGGCGGTCAAGGCATGGTGGAGGATACAGCCGGGTACAGGCGCGTCCAGCCCTGGGTCCAGAAATGGGGCGGGTGGGCGGTCCTCGTGTTGGCGGCGGTCCCGAATCCGTTCTTCGACCTGGCGGGCGTCGCGGCCGGCGCGTCGAAAATCCCAGTCTGGAAGTTTCTGCTCTTCGTCTGGATCGGGCAGTTGATCAAAATGTCGTTCTTCGCCTTCGCGGGGAGCGCCTCGTTGAATTTGCTGTTTGAATAGATTCACCGCAGAGCGCACAGAGAGCACGGAGAAAAACCTTTGGGAATCTCTGTGAACTCAGTGGTCTCTGTGGTAAGACTGTGTAGCGCCAGTAATTACAAGGAGTACCCAATGACCGACTATAAAAAAGTGGACGCGTACCTCGACGCCAACCTGAGCGCCAGTCTGAATGAACTCGGCAAGTTCGTAGCGCAACCGAGCATCTCCGCGCAAAAACTTGGACTACATGAGGCCGCCGCGATGGTGGCCGATATGCTCCGAGCGCGCGGCTTCACTCCCGCCATTCACCAAACGCCCGGCGCGCCGATCGTCACCGCCGAGCGCAAAGGCAAAAGCGACAAGACGATTCTTTTCTACAACCACTACGACGTCCAGCCGCCCGAACCGCTGGAACTGTGGGAGTCGCCTCCGTTCGAGCCGCAGATTCGCGATGGCAAAATGTACGGGCGCGGCATCAGCGACGACAAGGGCCATCTTGTGGCGCGCCTGTTCGCGCTCGACGCGTTGCTCGCCACCGACGGCGAGTTGCCGTGCAACGTCAAGTTCATCGTGGAGGGTGAGGAGGAAACCGCCAGCGTCAACATGCTGGCCTTCGTCACCAGCCACAAAGACATCCTCAAAGCCGACGCCTGCGTGTGGGAATTCGGCGGCGTGGATCACACCGACACGCCCATGCAATATCTCGGCCTGCGCGGCATCGAATACGTGGAACTCTCGGTTGACCTGCTCAGTACGGACGTTCACTCCGGCCTGGGCGGTTCGATCTTCCCCAATGCGGCGTGGCGCCTGGTCTGGGCGCTCAACACCCTCAAAGGCCCGGACGAAAAAATCCTCATCCCCGGCTTCTACGACAACATCCAACCGCCCTCGGCGCGCGACCGCGAACTCTTCGCCGCGCTCCCCGACGTGGCCGACGAATACAAGACGCGCTACGGCGTGCCGTATTTCATCAAAGGTCTCAAAGGCGGGAACGAACTCAAGATCGAGGAAGTCTTCACGCCCACTTGCACCATCTGTGGCCTGACCAGCGGCTACCAAGGCCCCGGCTCGAAGACGGTCCTGCCGGCGCGCGCCTCCGCCAAAGTGGACTTCCGCCTCGTCCCGGACCAGGATCCGGCTGACATCCTCCGCAAGTTGCGCGCCCACCTCGACCTTCGCGGCTTCACCGATGTCAAGATCACCGACCTCGGCGGCGACGCCCCGGCCCGCACCGATCCCGACCACCCCTTCATCAAGTTGGTGGTCGAGACCTCGAAGGATGTCTACGACAAACCGATGGTACTCGTCCCCATGGTCGGCGGCTCCGGCCCGAACCATCCCTTTGTGCATGATCTGGGATTGCCGGTTGCGACCGCAGGACTCGGCTACCCGGACACGCGTGCCCACGCCCCGAATGAGAATATTCGGATTGATCTTTATCTGTTGCACGCGAAGCACATGGCGAGGGTGGTGAGGGAGTTTGGGAAGTAGGCGGTGATCAGCCTGCCCTGAGCGAAGTCGAAGGGCCATCAGTGACCAGTGAGAGCCTTGCGGAGGAGGGATGCAGGGCCTTTTACTTTTGTTAGATTTCCGTCGAATAGTACAAGCGTCATGGTTCGCGCGCGGACGGCGGTTCCTATAATGAGAGTGGCGTCGCGCGTTCGGCGCGCGCTTACCGCAAGATGAATTTTGCGGTACAAGGTTCAGTATCTGGATTGGAGGAAAAATGAACCGCACCCTGAAACTCTGCATCGCTGTCATCATCGCCGCCTTGATGTTCTCGCTCGTTCACACGGGCGAATTGCCTGCCGCTCGCGCCTGGCAGGATGTGACGCTCGTTCCCGGCACAGTGGAAGTGGATCGGCCCACCCAGGAGGCGATCAAAGCCGCCCTCGCCCGCGTCCCCGACCTGCCCGGGGAGGCGCGCTATTTTGCCGTGACCGACGTACAACCGGTAGGACGCGCGTCGTTCGTGTCTGTAATCGGGTTGGCGGAACTGGACGCGGAACTTGGTTGGTCCATAGACGATGGCGCGTGGTTTGGCTTGCTCCTGGTTCGGGAGGGCAGGAACGGTCAGGTACGCGCGGCCCCCCAGGGGTCCGAAGAGTTTTCGAGTTGGTTGGGCCAGTTCACGGACGAGGAGCTGGGTCCCTCGGCGAAGCGGGATCTCGATCCGCTCCAAGCGGGTCGAGATCCAAACCTCAACTCCGGCGGCTACGTTTTCCCGTGGCAGGCTGGGACATCCATGTTGTACGGCACGCTGGGCGTGCACGATAACGGGTTCGCAAGCGTCGTCACAGGCTGGAAGGCCGTGGACATGCTTTCGGACGGCAACACGGGCGCGGGGCACGCGCCGAACCGGTTGTTGGCCGCGTACGCATCCACAATCAGTTACCGTTGCAACGACGGGACGAGCGTGGCGGTGCGGGCCGGGAACTTTTTCTACACCCACCTGGTTTACAACGCTAACCTGTACGTGGGTAAGTCGTTCGCGCAAGGACAGGAGATGGGACAGATGAAGACCGGCTCGTTCTCCGCGAGTTGCGGATGGGCCACGCAAGGCTCGGGGTGGTTCCACGTCCATTGGGGATTCCCGAACGATGATTTGCAGGTGGAGGGCTGGACGCTCTCCATGTCCACCAAAAATTGGACGAACGGCGGCGCGACGATCACGCCGAACGGAAGCGGCTGGATCAAGGCGGGCGAAGTGACCACGTGTTCGCCTAACAGCGACCAGATCGCGCTCTACGAACACACCAACTACGGCGGAGCGTGCAAAGTGTTGGGCGTGGGCGATTATGGCGACCCCGGCGCGATGGGCTTCGCCAACGACGCGGCTTCCTCCATCAAAGTGGGAAGCGCCGTGAAGGCCATTCTCTATTCGGATTCAGGATATGCCGGAACCTCGGAGGAATTCAGCGGCGACGACTCGGACCTCTCGAACAACGCGATTGGCAACGATCGCGTATCCTCGGTCAAGATACAGTGGCGCGGCTGTAACCCGAGCGCCGACCAGATCGCCATCTACGAACATTCGAACTACGGCGGGGCGTGCAAGATTCTCGGCGTGGGCGATTATGGCGACCCCGGCGCGATGGGCTTCGCTAACGACTCAGTCACTTCGATCAAGGTGGGCGGCAACGTGAAGGCGATCCTTTACTCCGACTCGGGCTACGCGGGAACCTCGGAGGAATTCACCGGCGACGACTCTGATCTTTCGAACAACGCGATTGGCAATGACCGCGTCTCCTCGATCAAAGTGCAAACGCGCGGTTGCTCCCCGAACAGCGAACAGATCGCGCTCTACGAGCATCCCAACTACACGGGCGCATGCAAAGTTCTCGGCGTGGGCGAGTACGGCGACCCCGGCGCGATGGGTTTCGCCAACGACACAGCCTCCTCGATCAAGGTGGGAAGTAACGTGAAGGCCGTCCTCTACGAACATTCCGGCTACGCAGGCATGGCGGAGGAATTCAGCGCGGACGACTCCGACTTTGGCGATAACGCCATTGGGCATGATCGCGTCTCCTCGCTCAAGGTGCAGGTGAAGCAGGTCTGTTCCTCCAACGTGCCGCCCAAACCGACGGTCGTTTCGCCGGCCGATGGGAGCAACGTCAACACCACCACCCCCACCCTCGATTGGAACGACGCGGACGCCTCGTATTGCGTGGATTACTACAACCTGCAAATCTACGAAGACGGCGCGGGGCAAGTGGACATCTCCTGGCCGACCGGCTCTTCGTACACCGTGCCGGCTGGCAAACTGACCCAGGGAAAAAAATACTGGTGGTACGTGTGGGCGCACAACGCGGCGGGATTCAGCGAAGCCTCCCTGCTATCGTTCTGGGCCGGCTCGCCCCCGAGCGTGACCGTCGAGTTCAAGTCCAACGCGACCTACGATGGCTGGATCCTCGAATCGTCCGAGACCAGCGGCCTGGGCGGCTCCTACAATTCGACCGGAACCGCGTTCTACCTCGGCGACAACGCGGCGGATCGCCAGTATCGGGCCATTCTGCACTTCGACACATCCAGCCTGCCCGACAACGCCGTGATTCTGGCCCTCACGTTGAAGATCAGGCTACAGGGCATTGCGGGAACCAACCCCTTCACGACTCACGGTCCCATCCTGGTGGACATTCGCAAGGGCGGCTTCGGCGGGAGCAGTACGCTTGCCTCCGGCGATTTCCAGGCCGCCGCGAGCGCGGTCAGCGTGGGGACGATTGACAACCTGCCCGATAGCGCGAATTGGCACTCCACAGTCATTGGCAATAGCGCCTTCCCATGGCTCAACCTAGCCGGCGCGACTCAATTCCGCCTGTTCTTCATTCAGGATGACAACGATGATCTCGGCGCCGACTATCTTAAATTCTACAGCGGCAACACCAGCGTCACCGCCGACCGACCAACGTTGATCGTTCAGTATTACCTGCCGTAGCAGGAGAGGTTCGGCGTCTTTTCAGAAGCCTTGCGAAGGAATAACCAAATTCGCAAGGCTTTTGGATTGGAATCGCAATTCGCGCTATTCATTTGACCTCGGGCAAATATTTTCCTTTGCCGAACTGGCGTTAGTTACAAACACCCCCAAATAAACATGACAAACTACCTCTGGATTTCGCTCCGCCGGAGGCATATAATCCAACCAGAAAAATCGGCGCGATCCTGCGCCTGTTGGAACCATCAAGGAGGTACCCATGTTAGTCGGCGAAAGAATGTCCCGACCGCCTGTCACCATCGGGCCGGAAATGAGCATCCACGATGCGCTGGCCCTGTTCAAGAAAGAGCGCATCCGCCGCGCGCCCGTCATCAAGGGCGGCAAACTCGTCGGCATCGTTTCGGAGAAGGATCTGCTGAACGCCTCTCCCTCCCCCGCCACCACCCTGAGCGTGTGGGAGATGAACTACCTGCTCAGTAAACTGACGGTGGCCGAAGTGATGACCAAGAACGTCATCGCCATCACAGAAGACACGCCCATCGAAGAGGCCGCGCGCATCATGGCCGACAACAAGATCGGCGGCCTGCCCGTCGTCAAAGGGACGCGCGTTGTCGGCATCATCACCGAGACCAACCTGTTCAAATTGTTCCTCGAGTTGATGGGCGCCCGCGAACGCGGCGTACGCGTCACAGCGTTGATCGAAGACAAACCCGGCACGCTCGCCAAACTCACCAAAGCCATCACCGACGCGGGCGGCAACTTTATCGCCTTCGGCCAGTTCGTCGGCGAGGACATTCACACCCGCGTCGTCACCTTCAAGGTCAACGGCATGGACAAGGACAGGGTCAAAAAATCCATCGCGGATATCGCCAAAAAGATCTGGGACATTCGCGAAGTGTAATCTGCCCCGTCGTTGCGAGGAGCGAACGGAGTGAGCGACGAAGCAACCCCTCGTCCCGCGCGGGGATTGCTCACCTGCGCTCCCTGGCGCCGCCCGCAGTGAAAGACCGGCCCTATCGGGCCGGTCTTCGTTTTTGAAATTTCGGTTTCCTCGCCTCGGGCTTCTTCTCCCGATTCGGATTCTTCAAATCCTCCACTTCCTCCTCCGACAAAAACCGCCACGCGCGTGACTTGAGGTTGCCCAGCCGCAACGAGCCGATCCTCACCCGCACGATTCGCACCACCGGCAGCCCGATTTGACCGCAAATCTCGCGGATCTGACGTTTGCGCCCCTCGCCCATCACCACGCGCAGCCACGCGCCCTTGCCCTGCGTCCCCGTCACGCGGACGTCTGCGGGCAGGGTCTTGTGACCGTCCTCCAGCACCACGCCGCGCCGCCACGCGGCAACCTGTTCCTCTTCCGGCCGGCGCGCAACCAGCACGCGATATTCCTTCTCGTGGCCGTAACGCGGGTGTGTGAGTTTATTCGCCAGGTCGCCGTCGTTGGTGAGCAGGATCAACCCCTCGGATTCTAAATCCAGCCGCCCCACCGGATAGACGCGCTCGCGCACATCCACCAAGTCAATCACGGTTTCGCGGTTGTCGCCCTCCTCTCGCTCCACCGTGGATAGAACAAAGCGCGGTTTGTGCAGGGCAATGTAAACCATCCGCTCGATGCGCGGCAGGGGCTTTCCGTCCAGCGTGATCTGATCCAGAGCCGGGTCGGCCTTCTGACCGAGTTCCGCCGTCCGCCCATTGACGCGCACCCGGCCCGAAACGATGAATTCCTCGCAGGCGCGGCGCGAACCGTATCCCGCCTGCGCGAGGATCTTTTGCAATCGCTCTTGCATGACTCTCCTTGAAATGAAAAACTGATTGGGATAATACCCCAATTCAGGCATCCAGACAAACCCCTCAATAAAATGGCGGACGCAACTTGTGCGTCCGCCATTCCTTTATTTGGTCTGTTTCCCGTGCATGGCCGTCCCGCGCTCGGCCTCCGAAAAATCGGACAGCAGAATCAGCGCGTTGACCACCGAACCGCCGAGGTTGCGCCACTTGTGTCTGAGTCGCGCCGCGAAGATCAGGCTATCGCCCGGCTCGAGCAAATACGTTTGATTTTCCACTTGATATTCCAACGTGCCGCGTAAACAAAACACAAATTCGTGGCCGGTGTGAACCATGGCGTGCGGCCCGCTCGCGCCGCCGTTTTCCAGCGTCAAAATAAAAGGCAGGACGCGGCCAAGGAACTTTTCGCCTCCGAGATCCTCCCACAGCCCGCGCTGGAACGGGACGCGCGAACGTTCGTTGGCTTTCACATAAACCACGTGCTGACGTTCCTTCGGCTCCCCAAAAAACGCGGTGATATCCTCGCCCAACGCGTCAGCCAGTTTGTACAACGTGCTCACCGAGGGGCTGGTTTTGCCGCGCTCGATCATGCTCAACGCATTAGCCGAGAGTCCGCTTTGGGTAGCCAGTTTACGCATGGAAACCTTATGCTCCTCGCGCAATTCGCGCAGGCGGTTTCCAACATTCACCGAAGGAGCCTCTTTAGAAAACAGAACCATATCAGCCTCCAGAACACCTATACGCAGATTTTATATTTTACACAGCGAGTATTTATAGTGACATTTTACACTATATATTGTGACATGCTTCACTATAACGCCGTCAAGTCAAATGATACGATGTGAACGAAATTGTATATATGCGATTATACACATAAAGGCAACGAATGATAACCCCCACCCTCGCGCAGGAAGTTTCCCAACTCGAAGCCGAACTCTGCTTCGCGCTGGCCGACCCCAACCGCATCCTGATCCTCTACGCCCTCGACGAGCGCGCTCGCAACGTGACCGAGTTGGGGGACGCGCTAGGCCTGAGCCAACCTACCACGTCGCGTCATCTCAAGATTTTGCGCGACCGCGGGTTGGTCCGCACCGAGCGACGCGGGACGGTAATCGAATATTCGCTCAATGACCGGCGCGTCATCCAGGCCTTAGACCTGCTCCGCTCGGTCCTGCGCGACCGATTGACCGCGCGCGCGAATTTGATGGAAGAAGTCAATCCATAACATGGAGAGTGCAATGAAGAAATCCCGTTCTCTCTGGACCCTTGGCTTGGGCTTGATCCTCCTGGTCATCGCGGTCCCGTTGGCATTTTTCTGGCCCAAATCCGCGGAGGCGCGCGACAACCCGCGCGACCGCCTCCCCATTCATCCCACCCATGTAGATCACAAAGACATCGTTCAGGGCGAATTCGCCACCGGCCAGGATGTGACCCGCGCCTGCCTCGAATGCCATCCCGAATCGGGCGAGCAAATGATCCACACCACGCACTTCACCTGGGAAAGCCAGCCTTTTGATGTTCCCTGGCGCGCTGAGTCTGTGACCATCGGCAAGGCCAACCAGATCAACAACTTCTGCATCGGCACGCAGGGCAACGAAAAAAAGTGCATGACCTGTCACACCGGCTATGGCTTGGAAGATAAAGACACCTACAATTTCAATGATCCGGCCAACGTGGACTGCCTCGCCTGCCACGCAGACACCTCCACGTACGCCAAGGGCGAATACGGCAACCCCGCCGAGGGAATTGACCTGCTGGCCGCGGCGCGATCCGTCCGCTCGCCCACGCGCGACAACTGCGGCAAGTGTCACTTCGATGGCGGCGGCGGCAACGGCGTGAAGCACGGCGACCTGGACGAGAGTCTCTACTTCCCCGCCGAAAACCTCGACGTGCACATGGGCCGCGAAAACTTCCTCTGCACCGACTGTCATCGCGCCACCGAGCATCAGATCAAGGGACGCATGGTGGCTGATAATTACACCATCAATCCCACCGAACAGGTGGCCTGCACCGACTGCCACGCGGAAAAACCGCACGACGATGACCGCCTCAACATTCACACCGACGCGGTCGCCTGCCAGACCTGTCACGTCCCGGCCATCGCGCTGAAGGACCCCACAAAGGTTTCGTGGGACTGGTCCACCGCCGGCCAAGACTTGGGCGACGACCCGCACAAGTACCTCAAGATCAAAGGCTCGTTCATCTACGAAAAGGATTACATCCCGCAATACCTGTGGTTCAACGGCAATCTGGAATATCGCTACCTGCTCGGCGATGAAATTGACCCGACCAAACCAACCTACATCAACAAACCCGCCGGAAGCCTCAACGACCCGAACGCCAAGATCTTCCCCTTCAAGTTGCACGTCGCCAAACAACCGTACGACACGGTCTACAACATCCTGCTCCAGCCGCGCACCGGCGGAGGCGGGAACGGCGGAGGCGGCTTCTGGGAAACCTTCGATTGGCTGACCGCGATCCAACTCGGCGCGCAGGATACGGGACTCCCCTTCTCCGGTCAATTCGGCTTCGCCGAGACCTGGATGTACTGGCCCAGCACGCACATGGTCCAACCCGGCGCCAACGCCCTGCAATGCGACGCCTGCCACAGCGACAATGGCCGCCTCGATTGGGTCGCGCTCGGCTATCCCGGCGATCCGATGGAATGGGGCGGGAGATAACCTATGAAGACATACCTGAAATTACTTTTGCTCGGATGGACCCTGACCGCTCTCGCGTTCGGCATCCACGCCGCCTTCGCGAAGAACGGCGCCGCGCCCGTTGCAACCGCCTCGCCCATACATCCGGTCTTTGCCCTATTGGATGAGGGCGGCACGAACGTGCTGGAAAGCGGACAGCCCGTCTCCACGATGAAGACCTGCGGCGAATGTCACAACACCGAGTTCATCGCCTCGCACTCATTCCACGCCGACCTCGGCCTAAGCGACTATGCCGCCAGCGCGGAGTCATGGAACGCATCGAACGGTCTCTTCGGCGAGTTCGACCCGATCGGTTATCGCTACCTCTCCCCCACCGGCGATGAGCGCACCGACCTCACCACCGCCGATTGGTTGATGACCTACGGCTGGCGCGTCCCGGGCGGCGGGCCGGCAGTGACGGCCCGAAACGGGCAACCCCTCATGGCGTTGAGTCCCGACGCGACAAATCCCGAGGCGAGCGTCTACGATCCTTCCACGGAAACCTACGTTGGCTGGGATTGGTCGCGGTCCGGCGTCATCGAAATGAACTGCTTCCTCTGTCACATGGAGCAGCCGAACGATCAGGCGCGCGTCGAGGCCATCCAGCGCGGCAACTTCGGCTGGGCCAACACCGCCACCCTGGTCGGCACGGGCATCGTCGCGGACGACTTGACGTGGAACCTCGAGGCCTTCGACGCGAACGGCGAATTAAAGGAAGAATACGTTCAACTGCAAGACCCCACCAACGCCAACTGCGCGGCCTGTCACGGCGAAATTCACGAAGACCCGATCGCGCCGCTCACCCTCAACGCCTGCGACGCGACCCAAACGCAGACCGCCACCACCGGACAGGTTGTGTCGTCGCAAAAAATTTCCGAGTCGGGCTTGAACCTGCGCGACAAGAGCAGTCTCACCTACGCCTGGGACGTTCACGCGGAGCGCGCGTTGAAATGCACCGACTGCCATTACTCGCTCAACAACCCCTCGCACGCCTCCGACCAAAAAGCCGCCAACCCCGATTGGCTCACCTACGACCCGCGCAAACTGGAGATCGGCGAGTATTTGATTAAGCCGAATCACAATTTTGCGCGCGGCGACAGCGCCCAATTCGACGTGGCGCCCGACGTGCGAAGCACCATGCGTCGTTGCGAGTCCTGCCACGATACCGGCGCGGCGCACGCGGGCTTCCTACCCTACAACGACCGTCACATGCAAGTGGTGGCTTGCGAAACCTGCCACATCCCCAAGATGAACGCGCCGGCCCTGCGCGCCGTGGACTGGACCGTGCTGACCGCGCCCGGCCAGGCTCGCGTGGGCTGCCGCGGCATCGAAGGCTCGAACGCCACCACCGACCTGGTCACAGGCTACACTCCGGTCCTCATGCAGCGCACCGACGCGGAAGGCAAGACCCTACTCGCGCCGTACAACCTCGTGACCTCCTTCTTCTGGATCTACGACGACGCGCGCGGCAACACGCGTCCGGTTCGCCTGTCGGACCTCGAAGCGGCTTACTTCGTCTCGGGCCGTTACGCCCCCGACATTCTCTCCGCCTTCGACAAGAACAGCGACGGCAACCTGACCGACTCTGAACTCGTGCTGGACACCCAAGCCAAACAGGATTTGATCGCGGGCAAACTCGAATCCCTCGGTCTGAAAAATGTCCGCATTTACGGGCAGGTGCAACCCTACTCGATCAACCATAACGTCGTCGGCAGCGACTACGCCACGCGCGAATGCTCCGCCTGTCACAACGCCGACTCGCGCGTCACCGCGCCCATCACATTGGTTGTTTCCGCCCCCGCCAACGTCATCCCGGAATTTGTCAAAAACGCCAATGTGGCGCCTTCGGGAACCATTATCAGCCAGAACGGTTCATTGCTCTACAACCCGATCAACGAAGAGGACAAGACCTATCTCTTCGGCCATAATCGCGTCGGCTGGATTGACTGGTTCGGCGCGCTGCTCTTCGTCGGCACAGTCTTGGGCGTGGCCGGACACAGTACCCTGCGTTACCTCGCGGCGCGCAAGCGCGGCAAACGCGCAGTGGAAACGCAACCCGTCTACATGTACGAAGTCTACGAACGCTTCTGGCACTGGCTCCAGACCATCGCCATCGTCGTCCTCCTGCTGACCGGCCTCGTCATTCATCGCCCCGACATCTTCAGCGCGTTCTCCTTCCGCCACGTGGTGACCATCCACAACGTGCTGGCGGCCCTGCTCGGCATCAACGCTGTGATCTCGATCCTGTGGCACCTCATCAGCGGCGAGATCCAGCAATACATCCCGCATCCCTACGGTTTCATTGACCAGATGATCGCCCAGGTTAAATACTACATCCAGGGCATCTTCAAGCATGAACCGCACCCCTTCCATAAAAGCAAGCAACGGAAGTTCAATCCCCTGCAAAACATCACCTACATCGGCCTGCTGGGAGTCCTGCTGCCTTTACAGGGATTAACCGGCATCATGATGTGGCTGGTGCAGAAAATCCCGAACATTCAAAATTGGTTCGGCGGCCTGCCCTTCCTCGCCCCACTCCACACTTTGAACGCCTGGCTGTTCGCCGCCTTCGTTGTCGCTCACGTCTACCTGACCACCACCGCCGGCCCCAAACCGCTCGACGCCATCCAAGCCATGGTGACGGGGTGGGAGGATATGGAAGCGCGGGAGAGCAGTAATCAGTGATCAGTTTTCAGTGACCAGTAATTGGTAACTGGCAATTGTTCTGTTCAGCGAAGTGAGCGAAACCATTTACTATTTACCAATTACCAAAGGAGTTTCAATGACAATCGCTACACCCACCAAGAAATCTTTCTTCAAACGCCCCGCCAAGAATTACGTGCATCCGTATTTCGGAGGCATGGTTCTGGGCATCGTACTCTTCCTCGCCATCTTCTTCACCGGCAACGGACTCGGTTCCTCCGGCGCGACCAGCCGCATCGTCACCGCGGGCACCGACCTGATCGCGCCCGAGCACGTGGACCGCACCCCCTACCTGCTCAAATTGGCGGGCGGGGACAAGAATCCCTTCGATGATTGGATCGTGCCGGTCTTCTTCGGCGCCTTGTTCGGAGGTTTTTCCTCGGGCTTCTTCAACGGGCGTCTCAAGTTCGAGACCACCAAAGGCCCCAACATTTCCAACCGCATGCGTTGGCTGGTGTCTTTCCTCGGCGGTGTTTTGTTTCTCTACGGGGCGCGCATGGCGCGCGGTTGCACCTCCGGCCAGGCCCTCACCGGCGGCACGACCCTTTCCGCTGGTTCGTGGGTCGTCATGTTCGCCATCTTCGGCGGCGCGTACGCGATGGCGTACTTCGTCCGTAAATTGTGGTTGTAGATGAGGTAGACACGTAGACAGGTACACAGGTAAACAGGTTGAAAGTCGAAGGTTGAAAGCCACACGACTATGAGACCATAAGACTACGTAACTATGTAACTACCAAACTACGTAACTTCCTCAAGGAGACTCCCATGCAATTCCCTCTCTCAGCCTTCAACAACGTCAGCGCGGCCAACCCGTGGACGTATCTCGTTTTCGGCATCATCGGTTTCGCGTTCGGCTACACCCTCGAAATGTCCGGTTTTGGCGACTCGCGCAAGCTCGCCGCGCAGTTTTACTTCACCGAGTTGACCGTCCTCAAGGTCATGTTCACCGCTATCGTCACAGCCATGGTTCTGCTCTTCGGCGCGGTCGGCCTCGGCATCCTAGACTTCAACCTGGTGTGGGTCAACACCACCTATCTCGGCTCCGGCATCCTCGGCGGACTCATCATGGGCGTCGGCTTTATCGTCGGCGGCTTCTGTCCCACCACCTCGCTGGCCTCCGCCTCCACCGGCAAGATTGACGGCATGATGTTCATGTTTGGAGGATTCTTCGGCGCGCTCCTCTTCGGAGAGACCGAGAAATATTTCGACCACTGGTACAACACCGCCGGATACTATGGCCGCCTCACCCTGGACCAGGTACTGGGTCTGCCTCTCGGAGTGGTGGTGGCCCTCGTGGTTGCCATGGCCCTCTTCATGTTCTGGGGCGCGGAGCAGTTGGAGCGCATCGTCGGCAAGAAGGACATGAGCAAGGAGCCGAAACTGCGTCTCGTGGGCGCGGGCGCGTTGGCCGCGGCCGCCCTGGCCGTCGCGTTGATCGGCTCGCCCTCCACCGAGGCTAAATACGCGAAGGTGTCCATCGCGCGCACGGTGGCGGAAGGCCAGAGCGTACAAATGTCTGCTGACGAATTACTTGCCACGCGCTCGGTGCAAATCCATCCCGGCGAATTGCTCGCCACCATGGGCGACGACCGCCTCTTCCCCGTCATCGTTGACGTGCGCGACGAAGCCGACTACAACCTGTTCCACATCAAGGGTTCGGTCAACGTGCCGTTGGCGGAGGTCGCCGCGTACATTCCGTCCCTGCTAGAGAAACAGGCCGCCAACACAGTCTACGTCACCGTCAGCAACGATGAGGAGGCCGCCACCGAAGCGTGGAAACTGCTTGTAGCGAACTCTGTGCCAAACGTCTACATCCTCGAAGGCGGCATCAACAACTGGATCGCGGTCTTTGGCGAGGACGAGGACGGCATCACCCCGCTCGCCTCCGTGACCAACGACCTGCTGGCCTACATCTTCCCCGCCGCGCTGGGCGACCGTTACGAGTGCGCGAGTCCGAGTCCGCTGGAGTGGAAGTTGGAGTTCACGCCGAAGATCCAGTTGCAGTTGAAGCGCGATAAATCGGGCGGAGGGTGTGGGTAGGGGCAGTGATCAGTTTTCAGTGATCAGTGCTTGGTGATTGGAAAGCCCCGTGCCTAGACGCGTGCGGGGCTTTGGTTTGAATGGGCAAAATGCGGGGAACGAGGCTATAATTAAATCATCCCAACCCAAAGGAGAGAACCATGGCAACCCCGGAAGAGAATGGCAAATTCAAACTCAAAGGCAAGGACGCGCCCGGCTTTGACTCGGAGATCGAGGTGGACATCGGCGCTGAGAAGGCCAAGACGCACAAAGTGGTAAGCAAGAAAATCCCCGACGACACCCCTTACGGCAAGGGAAAGATCACCTGGTTCAACGCGTATGGCGTGAAGTTGAAGAACAACGACAAGGATGAATACGAGGATATTCCTTACACCGTCACGTTGAACAAATTGCCCGATGGAAAAAAGCTGTTCCTCAAACTCCCCGCGGGGATCGTCGAGCAGGGCACAGAGCAGGCTGGAACCGGCAAGATCAAATTCACCCTGGCAATCGGCGACCCGCCGACGGGGTTTGGCCCCTAATCGTTTTGTTTTTTGACAAGCAGGGATAGCGCGTTCCGCCACGGAACGCTTTCCACATACAGCCGGCGCGCTTTCTCATCCTTGAATTTCGAGACCTGCGCTTCGAGCAACTCCTTTGCGTTTTGCAGGATGTTGTCCGAGCGCGGGTTTTTCATTTTGACCAGGCCCTGATGAATGGAAAAATAAATCCGCAGCGGATCCTCCGCCCCGGAAAACTCCTTATCGGTTTCCATAATCGCAAGAAGGGAATCGGTATGCTCGGACAAGGCGGTAAAGTCATTGCGACGCAGGTCAACTTGAACCATCCCGGCTAGGGCTTCCGCGGCCAAATTAGGTTGGCGTAGTTCTTCGCGAATAGCCAGGCAGGTTGTGTAGGCTTCCTGCGCCTGATCGAGTTCTTCGGCGAGAAGGTAGGCATGAGCCAGATTGAGCGAAGCCCACGCTTCCCCGGAGCGTTCCCCAATCTTGCGGCACAAGTCAAGCCCGAGGCGGGCGCACTCCTGGGCGGCCACATCGTCGCTCTGGAGGCTCAAAACAGCGCTCAGGTTGATCAGGGTGTACGCCTCCTGGTAGGAATTCCCCACTTCGCGAGCGGCATTCAACGCTTGTTGGTGGTAGGCGCGCGAGGCGACAAAATCGCCCTGCATCCCGGCTACCCACCCCAGGTTGCCCAACGTATAACTTTCACCATAGCGGTCCCCGCTTGCGTGAACGCTGAGATACGACTGTTCATAACAGTCACGCGCCATGGCATAATCGCCAAGCGAGGCGGAGACATTCCCCAGATTGTTCAAGGCCCTGGCCTCCACCGCAATCTCTGAGATTTGCCGCGCGATGGTTATCGCTTGGGTTAGATATTCCATCGCCAGGGGGATATTGTTCTGTTCGATGGCGATCAACCCCATGCCGTTCAAAATATGGGCCTGATTTTTTTGCATCCCCCCTTTGCTCGCAAGGGATAGCCCTTCCTGCGCTTTGCTCATTGACGCGTCCAATTTTCCCAAGCGCAACAGGGAGAAAAACCATAACAAGTAGGCGTCCGCCATTTCGATTGACGCCTGGCCGTCCGCGAGACGGATCATTTGTTCGGCAACGTCAACGGTGGATGAATAATCCCCGGTGGCGTACGAATAATGGGCGCGCTGCGCCTGGGCTTTAGCCAGGTACAAAACATCGGACAAGCGTTTGGCGATGGTTGCCAGCGCTTCAATGTCCTCCCACTGCGCTTTGCGATTGCCGGTGCGTTTGTAGATTTCGACGCGTTCGTTGAGGAGGTCGAAGCGAGACTCCATTTCGCCCTCGGGGAGGAGGGAAAGCGCGCGGGTGAAATAGTCAAGGGCCTGGGCGTTTTGATACAGCCCGGATGCGCGGCGGCCCGCCAGGGGTAGGTAGCGAAGCGCCTTGTCGGTCAGGTTGGCGTTTTCGGCGTGATAGGCAAGCTCGCCGTAGTGATGTTCGAGGTCGGTCGGATATGTGTTCTCCACAGCAGTCAGGGCCAACGCATGCAGTTCCTGCCGGCGGGCGTGCATTTGCATGGAGTAGGCCGCGTCGCGCAACAATCCATGCGTAAAGGCGAAGCGTCCCAGAGTGATGAACGTGAGAATTTCAGCCGACTCCGCCTCGGCTAACTCGACCAAAAGATTGCTCTTGTCCCTCAGCGACGTGAGCAAGGGCAGATCGAATTCGCGCCCGAAGACGGAGGCGATTTGAATCAGGTCGCGTACGCCTGGGCTCAACTGGTCGAGGCGGGCCATCAACAAGGCGCGGATATCGGCGGGCAGGGAGGATTCGTGCAGGCGGCGCGTGGCGCGCCATCCCTTTTCACCCATCTCCAGCAGATTCTCCTCCTGCAAGTAGACGAGAATTTGTTCGGCAAAATAAGGGTTGCCCTCCGAGCGTTCATGGAGGAAGCGAACCAAGTCGGGGGCGGGAGGCGCGCCCAGGTATATCTCGGCCAAATCGGAAAGCGCCTGCATGGACAGCGCGCCGAGTTCGAGGGAATGATCGGCCAGCGATGAATCGAGTTGGGATTGCGCGGCGGAGTGTCGGGAGGAGACGATGATGGCGACAGGGTGGCCGGTCTCGCCGGCGGCAAGGGCGCGCTTAAGGCGCGGCAGGAAGGCTTTGGAATCTTCATCCAGAAATTGGGCGTCTTCGATGAAAAGCACGATCGGCTGGCAGAGGCTTTCGGCTTTGAAAAACGCGATGAGGGCGAGCAGGATGTTGTTGTAACGGCCTTCGGCGTCGAGTTTGTCGAAGGTGGAATCGGGCCAGAAGAGATCGAGCAGTGAACCGAGGGCGTGGCGGGCGCGGTCGAGTTCTTTCGCCTGGTCGGGGTTGGGAACGCGCGCGAGCAGTTCGTCGAGCCGCGCGGTGAAGGTCCGCTCGCGTGCGGGGGTGTCCATTTCGGGGGTAATTCCGAAGCGGCGCAGGAGGTAGTAACGAAAGGGGTTAAAGGAGTAGCGCAGGATCTGTTCGGAATGACAGAAGGCCCACAACACGTCCCGTTTTTTCAACGCGCCGGACGCGCGCAGTTCGTACACGAGTCGACTCTTGCCAATGCCCGCGTCGCCGCGCACCATCATCACGCCGGCGAACCGGCCCTCCCAAAGCGGCTGGAGAAAATCCACCAAGCGGGAGAACTCCACCTCCCTGCCGACAAACTCTCCCTGGTGAGGCGCGTCGGCCTGCGACTTGCGGCGGGTGAGGGCGAAGACCTTTTGTTCGGTTTCAAACCCCTTGAATTTTTGCGCGCCTTTGAATTCGAAGTCGAAGCGATTCGTGACGCGGCGGGCGATGCGCTCGTCAATCCAAACGCTCCCGGTCGGCGCGGACATCATGAAGCGGGAGGCCAGGTTCACGCCCCAGCCGTAGCACGTGTAACATTCGGATATTTCGCCGCCCAAAAATCCGGCGTGGGCAATATAGTAGGTGACCCCGGCGGTGATGGGAAACTCGACGCGCGCTTTCAGGTCGAGCAAAAAGTTGAGGGCGCGGCCGATATCGTTTTCATAGGCCACAGGCGCGCCCCACAGCATGAGCATGTTGCAGCCCTTATCGCCGAAATCGAGCCGACTCAACAAGCCGCCGTATTGGGTTTGAAGATCGAACAGGATGTGAAGAAATTCCCGCAGGGACTCATCGGGCAAGTCGGGGATACGCATGAAGAGGTTGACGGCCTGACGAAACTCGCCGCGCTGGTCGCGCTTAAGAATATCGTTGCTGACGAAGATGGCGGAGGCGAACTCGTCCAGAGGCGGAAGTTCCACCGGCATGGGCGCTGGCAATTCAACTTTGATTTCAATCAGCCGATGAAAAGACTCGCCCGCCGCGATCCGAATCTCGGTTGGTAGAAGGTCGGCGACTGTTTGGGAGAGGTAAATCTCGCCGGGCCGGGCGAGGCGCTCGGCATGGGCGGAATCTTCCACGGCGGAACCGCGAAAATAGTAGGTGGCCTTGCGTCCATCGCGCGAATGCAGAATGCCCCACGAGGCCTCGCCAACGGCCAACCCCACCTTGGCGGAGATGAAGAACGAGCCGTAAGAGGTGTGGGCAAGCGAGCGCGAGGCAAATCCCTGCTGGATCCACCAAGCGGAGGCCAGGGCGTGCAGCGCGGCGACGCGCTCCTCGCCCACGATGGGAAAGAGCGCCATGATGCCGTCGCCTGCAAACCCGACGATCCGCCCGCCATGCTCGAAGATGCTTTTAACCAACGGGTCGAAGATGTTGTGCATCAATCCCACCAGCGCTTCGGCGCCGCGCTGTCCCTGGCGGGTGAGGGCGTCGGTGAGAACGGAAAAGCCGGAGAGGTCGAGGAACAGTCCCACCGCGCGAAACGACCCTTGATCGTTTCTGGCGCGATAGTTTTCGAGGATGAGGTCAGGCACAACCCGATGCATGAGTTCGATTGTAGCACAGGGCGGTCGGAGAGTCTCTGGCGAACAAAAGACCCCTCTCGGCGAGTATAATTCCCCCAACACTTCCTTTTTCTGTGAGGCTGAATGCAACACGAACAAAACGAGAGGGCGGACGTTCAAGGAACCAAAAAACGTTTCTCGCGCCAAGCGCTGACGGCTCTGTTCCAATCCCAAAAACGCGGACTGGTCATTGCCGCGGCGGTGTTTGGATCTTCCCTGCTAGCGTGGCTGGTCATGGCGATCCTCGATATGGGCACGCGCGCCAGGGAGGATCTCTGGTACGGCGCGGGGTCGCCGATTCTCCCCCAACAAGTTTTGCTCTGCCTGCTCTTCACTGCCGTTTTGTTTTTCTACGAGGAGCAGATCGTCGCTGGGCTGACCAAATTCACGCGCGGCAAACTTTCCCCTGACCTGGTTATCTTCCTACTCGTTTGGGCGGCGACAGCCTTTCTGTGGGCGCGTCAGTCAACTCCCTCCGGCTTTACCGCGCCGCGGCCTCTGCCTCCCAACAACGAACTCTATCCCTTCGCCGACGCGTTGCGCTATGACCTCGGCGGTCAGTTCGCGTTGATCGGCCAGGGCTTCAACAACGGTCGCTTTTACTATCGCGTTTTCTATGAAGGTCTGCTTTTCCTTTTCCATCTTGTGGTTGGTCAACGCTACGAGAGCGTGATGAGCCTGCAAGCCGCGCTGTTCGCGATCTTTCCGGCGACGGTTTATCTGCTGGGCAAGTCGCTCAAGAATCGCTCGTTGGGAATCTTCTCCGCTTTGGCGGCGACGTTCGCCGGGTTGAACAGTATCGCCGCCAGCGAATGGGTGGATGTCGCCAACCCCAAGCAAATGTTGACGGACTTCCCCACCGCGGTCGGCGTGGCGGGATTCACCCTCCTGGTCGTTCTGTGGATTCGGCGTCCCGAGCGGAGCTCGCTTCTCTTCTGGGCGGCGGGCGTGATTGGCGCGACGGCTCTCGTTCGAACCTCGGCCCTGGGTCTGCTTCCCCTGCTGATCCTTGCGATCTGGTTCTTCCTGCGGCGCACATGGAAGGAGAAGACTCTTCTCTCGATTCTGGCGGTCATTGTATTTCTGGCGAGCGCCATCCCATGGAGTTCCGTCCATGGACGCTTCGTGACCGACATGTATTCCACGAAAATCCTCTCGGTGGTCGGCTTGCGTTATGACGTGTTGGAATGGCGGGAGGACGCGCACTTCGAGCCGCGTCCGCGTCCGCAAACTCCGCCGCTCGTGGCGATGACGAATCACTTCGCGCACAACCTGGTCGCTTCGGTTTTAATCTTGCCGACCTCGCCCGTCTTCAGCGACTTGGAAAGCCTCGTGCGCGAGAAAACCCCGTATTGGAATCCGCAATGGGATGGCGCGCTCGACCTGGTTTCAAAATCGCTCATCGCGCTGAACTTGCTATTGCTGGCTCTGGGAGTGGGAGCGGCGTTTCAGTCCGCGGGATGGAGGGGACTCGTCCCACTGGCGGTTTACTTTGGATATGCCGCGGTCAACAGCGTCGGGCGCACCTCCGGCGGACGTTACTCCGCGCCGATGGATTGGATCGTGCTATTTTATTTTGCCTGGGGCGCGCTGGTCCTCTTGGGGTGGGCCAAAGCCGCTTTATCGTCCGCGCGGGAAGCGAGGGAGGAGGGGCCGGCTCAGAGCGACATGCAAGCCGTCAGCGCGCGAGGGATGATCCGGCAATCGTTTCTCCCGTTTTTGGTATTGTTCGGCGTCAGCGCGTTGACGCTCGCGCTGAGCATGGTCATGCCGAAGCGATATTCATCACAAGTTGATTTATACAAGGAATTTACTGAGAAAGGGTACAACTTAAAGGCTGGAATTGACGCCGTTGAATTACCCGATTTCTTAACTGAGAATGGTTCCGTCTTTTTGAGCGGACGCGCGCTTTACCCGCGTTACTATCTGGCGGGGCAGGGAATCGACGCGCAGCGCAGCGCCTTCGAAGCGCGCGACTATCCGCGTCTCGTCTTCAGTTTGGTTGGCGCGCAGGATCATCTCTTCGTCATCCTTCCTGGCGCGCCTCCCAAGAATTTCCCCAACGCCAGCGACGTGATCGTGTTGGGTTGCCGCGCCCCCGACTCGGATACCATTGAGGCTGTGGCCGTGGTCGTATTCGCCGAAAAGACATACGTTTACGCCGTCCCGCCCTCGGTGGCATTGCATTGCCCGTTGGAGTTAAAATCCGGCGCGACCCAGTGACAGTAAGGAAATATAAACCGCAGAGCGCGCAGAGTTCGCTGAGCGAGAAAAGAATAAACTCCGCGCTCCCCGCGTTCTCTGCGGTTGGCAATGAAAGACATCCTCATAGGAGCCACAATGTACAAAATCGTTCTCGTCCGTCACGGACAAAGCGCCTGGAATTTGGAAAATCGCTTCACCGGCTGGACCGACGTGGGCCTGACCGCGCAAGGGGAGGCGGAAGCGCACGAGGCCGGGAGACTGTTACGCGAGGGCGGCTACGTCTTCGACCTGGCGTACACCTCCGTCCTCCGCCGCGCCATCAAGACGCTGTGGATCGTGTTGGAGGAAATGGGACAGGAGTGGATTCCCGTCACGCGCGCCTGGCAATTGAACGAACGTCACTACGGCGCGTTGCAGGGACTGAACAAGGCCGAGATGGCCGTCAAGTTTGGCGAGGCGCAGGTGAAGTTGTGGCGGCGCAGTTACGATGTCCCGCCGCCCGCGCTGGAACTGGACGATGAACGTCACCCGCGCTTCGATCCGCGTTACGCTTCGTTGACTCTCGAGCAGTTGCCGGCCACCGAGTCGCTTAAGATCACCCTCGAACGCGTCCTCCCGTACTGGCACGAGACCCTCGCGCCGACCATTAAGTCGGGCAAACGGACGTTGGTGGTCGCGCACGGGAACAGCCTGCGCGCCATGGTCAAGTATCTCGACAACATCTCCGAGTCAGAGATCACCGAACTCAACATTCCCACCGGCGTTCCGCTAGTCTACGAACTCGACGCCGATCTCAAGCCGATCAAACATTATTATCTCGGC
This sequence comes from uncultured Anaerolineaceae bacterium, assembly GCA_964625215.1. Taxonomy (GTDB): domain Bacteria; phylum Chloroflexota; class Anaerolineae; order Anaerolineales; family Villigracilaceae; genus Denitrolinea. The sequence goes on from CAZVAX010000003.1 coordinate 25,262, forward strand.
GATCCCGAAGCCGTAGCCAAAGCCGCGGCCGCGGTGGCGAACCAGGGCAAGGCAAAATAAACCAACTCAGTTTGGGACGCGATAGAAACCCGGTTTCTGCGTAAAATCGGGTTTCTTGAAAATTCTCTGGTAAAATATGCGCCTGTGGTTTCAGGCTGGCGAGCGCGTGACTTTCCACGCAACCCCTCTCTCCCCCGCACGAACCCAACCAAATCAAACAATCAACAGCAAGGAGTTAGTTTCCGATGGTTCGTATTCGTTTACGCCGCGTTGGCCTGAAGGGCCAGCCGTCCTACCGCATCGTTGCGGCGGACAAAGAAGCGCCGCGCGATGGCCGCTTCCTCGAGATTTTGGGTTTCTACAACCCGCGCACCAACCCCTCCACAGTCACCCTGCACGAGGATCGCATCTACCACTGGATGAAGAACGGCGCCCTGCCGACCGAATCGGTGGAGAAGATCTTCAAAAGTTTCGGCACGATGGATCGCTTCGAACGCCTGAAAAAAGGCGAGGCCGTGGAAACCCTGGTGGCCGAAGCCGCGCAAGTTAAGCTGACCGCCAAGTAATTACGCAAGGCGCAGTACGTAGTAATTGGTAAATGGTAATTATTGCGTACCGCGTAAGGACATCCCATGAAAGACCTGATCGAATACATTGCGAAATCGCTGGTCGAACATCCCGAAGCCGTCGAAGTGACCGAGAGCGGCAGTGGCGGCCGCGTCCGCCTCGAGCTGAAAGTCCACGCCGAGGATATGGGACGCGTGATCGGCAAGAGCGGGCGCGTGGCAAACGCCGTCCGCACGCTCGTGCGGGTGGCCGCGGAGCGCCAGGGCAAGCAGGTCACACTCGACGTGCTGGAACCCTAATGACACGCAAGAACGCTCCAGGCTCGCCCACCGGCGAGCCTGTCTTTTTGGTTGTTGGATTTCTCCGCCGTCCGCATGGCGTGCGCGGCGAACTCATCATGGATGTTCACACCGACTTCCCCGAGCGACTGCGCGTCGGCGCGAAACTTCTCGCGGGCGACGACCACAAACCCCTCACCCTCGCCTCGGCGCGTCCACACGGACCGTCGGGCCTGCTCGTTTCATTTCGGGGCTTCTCCACCCCCGAGCAGGCGGGACAACTCCGCAACACCTGGCTCTACGTCTCCGCCAAGGATCGCCCGCCTCTGCCCGAGGGCAAACTCTACCAACACCAAATCCTCGGTCTGCGCGTCGTTACTGACGATGGCCGCGACCTCGGCGCTTTGACAGAGATCCTCGTCACAGGCGCGAATGATGTGTACGTGGTAAAGAGCGACGATGGAAAAGAAGTTCTGCTCCCCGCCATTCCCGATGTGATTTTGGGATATGACTTGGAAAAAGGCGAGGTCAAAGTGCATTTGCTCGAAGGGTTAATTGAGTGATCTTGAGCGAAGGAATCCGAAAGTTCTACTTTCGGAAACGATTATCCCGAAGTAGAACTTCGGGATTCCAATCTCCGTGAAAATGGATAAGAAATTCTGGATCGGCTTCAACCTGGTGAAAGGCATCGGCGCGGTGCGAATACGCGCCCTGCTGGCGTATTTCGATTCGCTGGAGGAAGCCTGGTCTGCTTCGACAGAGCAGTTGCAGGAGGCGGGACTGAGTCCGAAGATTGCAGAGACGGTGGATAAACTGCGCTCGAAGGTGAACCTGGAGCAAGTGTGGGTCAACATCGAGAAGCAAGGCATCACCATCCTGACGTGGGAGGATGAACTTTACCCGCCGCGCTTGAAAGAGATCGAACAACCGCCGCCCGTTTTGTACCTGCGCGGCGAGATCACCCTCGAAGATCATTTCGCGGTCGCCATCGTGGGGACGCGGCGCATCACGCCGTATGGTCGCCAGATCACCGAGGAACTCGCCTCCTTCCTCGCGGGACAGGGCATCACGGTCGTTTCGGGGTTGGCGCGCGGCGTGGACGCGGTCGCGCATTCCGCGGCGCTCAAAGCCGGCGGACGCACAGTTGCTGTCCTCGGCTGTGGCGTGGACAAGGTCTATCCGCCCGAACATACGCAGATGGCCGAGAAGATCATGAAGCAGGGCGCGCTGGTCAGCGACTACGCGGTAGGGACGCCGCCCGACTCCTCGAACTTCCCGCCGCGCAATCGCATCATCTCGGGCCTCTCGATGGCGACTGTCGTCGTCGAAGCGGGCGAGACCAGCGGCGCGCTCATCACCGCCGAATTCGCCGCCGAGCAGGGACGCGAGATCTTCGCCGTGCCGGGAAGCATCCTCGCGCCGCAGAGCAAAGGCGCGAACAAGTTGATTCAAAGCGGCGCTCATCCGTTGCTCACTCCGCAAGACTTACTGCAGGCCCTCAACCTGACGCGCGCCGGAGAATTCAAAGCCGCGCGTAAGATTCTGCCCTCCGACGCGCTCGAAGCGCAACTGCTCTCCGCGATGGGCGCCGAACCCGTCCATGTGGATGAACTCCGCAACGCCACCAACTTGCCGATTGAGAAAGTCTCGGCTACACTCACGCTCATGGAATTGAAAGGCATGGTGCGTCAGGTGGGAGGAATGAATTACGTCGCCGTGAGAGAAGAGCAGGCAGAGTACAAAGCGTAGACAGGATACAAGGTAGACAGGTTGACACGTATACAGGTAAACTAGGCGGGCTTTGGACAAAGCAAACACGCAACTACACAACTACGCAACTATCGAACTACCCAACTATCAAACTATGATCGATATCCTTGATCACACGTACGCAGTCATCATGGCCGGAGGCGGAGGGACTCGTCTTTGGCCGCTTTCGCGCAAGAGCAAGCCGAAGCAAATGCTCCCGTTATTGGAGCAACATCGCACGCTCTTCCAAACCACCGTGGAGCGACTCGAAGGTTTGCTTCCGCCCGAACGGATTCTCGTTGTCACGGTTTCGGAGCAGGCCGAGGAATTGCGCGAACAAACGCCGGAAATTCCGAGCGAGAATTTTTTAATGGAACCGTCTCCACGCGGCACGGCCTCTGTGGTAGGATTGGCGGCTGTTGCCCTGCGCCAGCGCGACCCGCAAGCGGTGATGGCCGTTTTGCCCGCCGACCATTTCATCCGCAACCGCGATCTGTTTCATCTGCTCATTCGCGTGGCGGTGGATGTAGCCGAAAAGGATTATCTCGTCACGCTCGGCGTCACGCCGACGTATGCCGCGACAGGTTATGGTTACATTCAGCGCGGCGATCCGATTCCCGAAAAGGTCGTTTACCCGGTGTACCTCGTCAAAACCTTCAAAGAGAAGCCGAGCGAGGAACAGGCGCGCACGATGCTTTCCGCGGGCGATCATTTGTGGAACTCGGGCATGTTCGTTTGGAAGGCCGACGCGATCCTCGCGGAGGTGGGCCGGCAGCTGCCTGACTTAAAGTCCGCGCTCGATGAGATCGCGGCCGGATGGGGGTCCGCGCGAAGCGAGGAGATCCTGCGTCGCGTCTGGCCGAACCTCGAAGCGGTCACTGTGGATTACGGCGTCATGGAACACGCGCAGAAAGTCGCGGCGCTGCCCGCGGGCAAACTCGACTGGAGCGACGTTGGCTCGTGGGATTCGCTTTTCGATGTGTTGTCGCCCGATACGGAAGGCAACATCAACTTTGCCGGGAATCACATCGCGGAGGATACGCACAACTCGCTGGTGTACGGCGACGGGAGCGACCGGCTGGTGGTGACCATCGGCGTGGATGACCTGATCGTGGTGGACGCGGGCGACGTATTGCTCGTGTGTCACAAAGACCAGGCGCAGAAAGTCCGCAAAGTTGTGGATGGTTTGAAAAATACGGAAAACGAAAAGTATTTGTAGAGAGAAGAGAGTAGAGAGTAGAGAACAGTTACGACTACTCCCTGTTCTCTGCTCTCTGGAGGAAGTATGGAAGCCTATTGTATGAAGTGCAAAACCAAGCGTGAGATGAACGAGCCGGCGGCGAGTTTTAATGCCAAGGGGTCGCCCGTCACGATTGGCGTTTGCCCGGTTTGTGGAACAAAACTTTACAAGATGGGACGCACCGACGCGCACGCGGGACTGACCCCGCCTGAAAAGCCCGCGCCGGTTGAAAAGCCGCGCCATGGCAAGTTGGTGATCGTTGAGTCGCCCGCCAAGGCGCGCACGGTGGGACGTTTCCTCGGCAAGGGTTACACGGTGAAAGCCTCGGTGGGACACGTGCGCGATCTGTTGAAGTCCGAACTTTCGGTGGATGTGGAAAATAATTTCACGCCGCGTTACCGTGTGCCGAACGAAAAGCGCGAGGTGGTGAAAGAGATCGCCAAACTCGCCAAGTCCGCCGAGGAGATTTATCTCGCCACCGACCCCGACCGCGAGGGCGAGTCCATTTCGTGGCACTTGCTCGAGTCGGCGCAGATGGAGCCGGAGCGCGTGAAGCGCGTGGAATTCCACGAGATCACCGAACCGGCCATCCAAGAAGCCTTTGCCAACCCGCGCCAGATCAACATGGACCTGGTCAACGCGCAGCAGGCGCGGCGCGTGCTAGACCGACTCGTGGGGTACAGCATCAGCCCGATCCTGTGGGAGAAGGTGCGCTCGCGCCTCTCCGCGGGTCGCGTCCAATCGGTGGCGCTGCGCCTCGTGGTCGAGCGCGAACGCGAGATCGAGAATTTCACTCCCGTAGAATATTGGTCAATCCATGCGGAATTCCAGCCGCAGGGACTCGACTCCACCTTCGTCGCCAAACTCGCCAAGATTGACGGGGAAGACCCGGCCCTCTCCAGCCGCGCGGCGGTTGACCCTCTGCTCGCGGACATGGAACGGGCCGCGTACTCCATTTCGAAGATCAAGCGCGGGACGCGTTCACGCCGTCCGCTGGCGCCGTTCACCACTTCCACCCTGCAACAGGAGGCCTCGCTCAAACTGGGCTTCGCCACCAAGCGGACGATGGCCCTGGCGCAGGCATTGTACGAAGGCATTGACGTGGGCAACGGCGGCGCGACCGGCCTGATCACCTACATGCGCACCGACTCGACCAACGTCTCGCCGCTGGCGCAGAAGGAAGCACGCGAGTACGTGAGCAAGAAGTACGGCGAGTCATTCCTGCCTTCCGAGCCGCCGCAATACAAGACGCGCTCCGCCAACGCGCAGGAGGCGCACGAGGCCATCCGTCCCACTTCGGTGATGCGGACGCCGGAGAGCGTCAAGGCGCATCTCGACGCGCCGCAATTCAAGTTGTATCAACTCATCTGGCAGCGCTTCGTCGCTTCGCAGATGGAAGCCGCCGTCTACGACACCTTGCAAGTGGAAGTGACCGGGACTTCGAGCGCTCACGAGTATCTCCTGCGCGCCTCGCACCAGGTGGTTAGTTTCATGGGGTTCCTGGCCGTGTACGAGGAGGCCAAGAGCGAGGATGTGAAAGCCGAGGAAGAAGAAGAGGATGTGAAGATCCCCGACGGCGTGGAAGAGGGGCAGAAGCAGAACCTCAAACGGCTCATCCCCGACCAGCACTTCACCCAACCGCCGCCGCGTTTCAGCGAGGCCTCGTTGGTGAAGGCCCTCGAAGAGAACGGCATCGGGCGTCCCTCCACCTATGCGCCGACCATCTCGACCATCCAGCAGCGCGGCTACGCCGAGCGCGTGGAGAAACGTCTCGAACCCACCGAGATCGGATTCCAGGTCAACGACCTGATGGAAAAATACTTCGCCGACATCGTGGATTACCAGTTCACGGCGCGCATGGAGGAAGACCTCGACATGATCTCCAACGGCCAGGCCGAATGGTCGGAGGTGATGCACGAGTTTTACGAGCCGTTCAAAAAGGACATCGAAAAAGCCCAGGCCGAGATGCCCGTCACCAAGTCCGGGCCGGAGCCGATTGGCCGCCAGTGTCCCGAAGACGGCGGCGAGCTGGTCATCCGCTATGGGCGCTTCGGCAAATTCATTTCGTGCGCCAACTTTCCCACCTGCCGCTACACCGAGCCCTGGCTCGAAAAGATCGGCGTTCTCTGCCCGAAGGATGGCGGCGACCTGGCCGAGCGCAAGACGCGCAAAGGCCGAACGTTCTACGGTTGCGTCAATTACCCGAACTGCGATTTCACCACGTGGAAACGTCCGCTCGCGCAAGCCTGCCCCAATTGCAAGGGTCTGCTCGTCGTCGCAAACAAACGCGAGGCGCAATGCACCAATTGTCAAACGATTTATCCATTGGAACAGATCGCGCCGGAAACGGTTGAGTAGCGCGAAAATACATTGCCTCCGCCATTGCGAGGAGGGCGGTCTTCCCGACAAAGCAATCTCCACCCCCAGAGGGGGGATTGCTTCGCGAAGCGCGCTCGCATGACGGATGGAAGGAATAAGAAAGGCAACCATGCACTTCGCCCCTCCCCCTTATCTCGATCCCGGTTCGGGAAGTCTCATCCTTCAATTGGTGATCGCGGCCCTGCTGGGAATCGGCGTGGCGATCCGCGCCTCGTGGGAAAGAATCAAAGGCTGGCTCGGGATCAAGTCCAAACCGGACGAGACCGACGAAAACGATGCCTAGCGCGACCCTCGCCGCCTCTTTCCGCGACCCAAGCGGGTTCCTGTTCACCCGCGCGGGAATCCTCTACCGGCAGGTCAACCGCGCCTACGCCGAGGATTATTCTCGTCTGATGGAATCCGGCCTCTACGAAAAACTCGTGCGGGCCGGATTGTTGATTCCCCACGCCGAAGTAAATGTCGAACCCGCAGACCCCGCGCTCGCGCACAAGGTCATCCAACCGGAGCGCGTCGCGTTCATCTCGTATCCCTACGAGTGGTCGTTCGGTATGCTCAAAGACGCCGCGCTCGCGACCCTCACCATTCAGAAGCGCGCCCTCAAATTGGGGATGAGTCTCAAAGACGCCAGCGCGTACAACATCCAGTTCATTCACGGCAAACCCGTTTTGATTGACACGCTCTCTTTCGAGACCTACCGCGAGGGTCAGCCTTGGGACGCCTACCGTCAATTCTGCCAGCACTTCCTCGCGCCTCTTGCGCTGATATCCAAACGCGACGCGCGACTCGGTCAACTGCTCCGCGTCCACATTGACGGGATTCCCCTCGACCTAGCCAGCAACCTGCTCCCCTTCGCTTCACGCCTGAACTTCGGGCTACTGACTCACATTCACGCGCACGCGGCCGCGCAAACGAAATTCAGCGATTCAGCGAGTCGGCGAGTCGGCGAGTCGGCGAAACGGCAGATGGGCAAGAATGCGTTTGTGGGGTTGATCGAGAGTTTGGAAGGCGCGGTGAAGAAGTTGGATTGGAAACCGGCTGGGACGGAGTGGGGCAATTATTACGCCATCACCAATTACACCGACGCGGCCTTCGAGCAAAAAAAGAAAATCATCGCGGAATGGCTGGAACAAGTCAAACCCGCATCGGTCTGGGACTTGGGCGCGAACAACGGCGAGTTCAGTCGTCTCGCAAGCGGACGCGGCGTCCCAACCGTGGCTTGGGATATTGACCCCTCGGCGGTGGAGCAAAATTATCAAAAGATCAAATCGGAAAAAGAGCAAAACCTGCTCCCCCTCCTGCTCGACCTGACCAATCCGAGTCCCGCGCTGGGTTGGGCGAACGAGGAGCGCGAGTCGTTCGGCGCGCGCGGGCCGGCGGAGATGGTCTTCGCCCTGGCGCTGATCCACCACCTCGCCATCGCGAACAACGTCCCCCTGTCGCGGCTGGCGGACTTTTTCGCGGGAATCTCTCGGTGGTTGGTCATCGAATGGGTCCCGAAGAGCGACTCCCAAGTCCAGAAACTGATGCGAAGTCGGAAGGACATTTTCGATGGCTATACCCGCGCGGGGTTCGAATCCGCTTTTGAGGGCCGATTCCATCTCCTGTCGGCGGTTGAAATCCCCGAATCGGAACGAGCGCTGTACCTGTTCGAGCGGAAGTAAGGGATTCCACCCATTAATCCCATCCAAAGAGTTGGCGTAATCGCAACAATTTTGTATAATGGAGTAGGTTCGCAGGGCGTTCGTAACCGTCGCTAGTATTCAAGATCAAAGGAGCACAACCATGCGCCTCATGAACATTCTAAAGCAACCGCTGAATGCAGGTGTATTCGGAGCGATTATCGGGCTATTGATCGGCCTCACCATCGGTTGGGTGATCTGGCCTACGGAGTGGACCGACGCGACTCCGCAAGCCATGAGCGCCGACCACCAGGTGGATTACCTGCGCATGGCAATTGACGCCTACAAGGTGAATCCCGACCCGGAATTGGCTTGGATTCGATACCAAAACCTCGGCCTACAAAACGCGCGCGCCGCGATGGATGAGATCAAGAAAGATCCCGGCAAGCAGGATGTCGGCGCCATCATGGCGTTTGGGGATGTGATTCGGGCAAAATTGGAAAGCGGCGGCCAGGGAACCGCAAGCGACGCCGGGAACGCCAATGCCGCCGGAAATAATAACAGCGCCGACAATACCGCCACAACGGGCTCCGGCACGGGTAATCTATTGTTGCTAGGCGGACTCGGGGTATTGGCCCTGTTTGTAATCGTGGCGGTGGTGTACTTTGCCCGCCGCTACCTGCTCAAGCCGCAGACCGCCCCTGAAAATTATTCACCGGCTCGCCAGGCCCAGGAGATCGCCAAGACTGCTGAAAAGACCGACTTCTCCAAGATGGGCCTGCAGGATCCCATCACCCGCACCATGACCACCTACATGTTGGGCGACGATCTGTATGACGAATCGTTCAGCATCGACTCGCCGGGGGGGGAGTTCCTGGGCGAGTACGGGGTGGGCGTTTCGGAGGCGATTGGCGTGGGCGAGCCGAAGAAGGTCACGGCCATCGAGGTGTGGCTATTCGACAAGAACGACATCAAGACCGCTACAAAGGTATTGATGACCCCGCACGCCTACAACGATCCCAACATCCGCCAGCGACTCGAGGCCAAGGGTGAGTTGGCGCTGGCCGAGCCGCAGGGACAGGCGCTCCTCGAAACGGCCACCCTGCAACTGCTTGCCACCCTGGTGGATTTGGAATTCGGAAAAGGCAGTATGCCCGACAAGAGTTATTTCGAGCGGGTCACCCTGGAATTGGCGATTTGGCCGAAAGGGTAGACAGGCGCACAGGAAACAACAAGGAAGCCTCTTGATTTATATCAGGAGGCTTCCATTTATTTTCCGTCTATCTGTTTACTCGATCTTGATAATTTTAAACTTCGCCTTTCCTCCAGGCGTTTCAACCGTGACGATGTCGCCGACCTTACATCCGAGCAGGGATTTTCCGATGGGCGACTCGTGGGAGATCTTGCCGTTACGTGGGTCGGCCTCTTTCGGTCCCACCATGTGATAGGTCTCGTGGGGGAAATCCTCTTCCTGGATGGTGACGTGCGAGCCGATGTTCACTTTGTCAGTGGCGGCGTGTTCGTTGATCACAACCGCGTTGCCGACCAGGTATTGCAATTCCTGGATGCGGCCTTCGAGGAAGGCCTGGTCTTCCTTGGCCTTGTGGTAGTCGGCGTTCTCGGAGAGGTCGCCCATTTGAATGGCAGAGCGCAGGCGCGCAGCCAATTCCTCGCGGCGCGGACCGGTAAGTTCGGCGAGTTCGAGTTTCAGGCGGGCGAGTCCTTCGGCGGTGAGAAAGGTGGGTTCGGGCATTATGGCGTCTCCAACGGATTAAATAGCTTCTCGTGTTCTTCGGTGGCGTAGCGGTCGGTCATGCCGGCGATGTAGTCGCAGATGGTGCGCTCGAGGCCGCGAACCTGGATGATGGGCTGAACGTGTCCGGGCAGGATGGCTGGTTCGGCGCGATAGGCGTGGAACAGGTCCGAGAGGATGCGCTCGGCCTTGACCTGCATGCGCACGACGCGGTGGTGACGGTACATGCGGGCGTAGAGGAAGTCCTTGAGTTCGCGATTGTAGCGGCGGAGTTCGTCGCTGAAGCCGATGACGTTTTGCTTCAACTTCTGGATGTCAAGCGGGGACTTCGCGCCGCTGTCTTTGATGCGTTCGTCGGTGGCGCCGACCAGGTCGGTGACGGCGCGCCCGATCAGGCGGCGGATGATGCGATGGCGGGAGAGGTCGTCCAGGTCCGGGCCTTGCCAGTCCACCGACGCGGCAACCGTCTCCCAGAGGGCGAGGCCGCCCAGCATTTTCGGAGTCAGCATCCCGGAGCGCAGGCCGTCGTCGAGGTCGTGGGCGGTGTAGGCGAGTTCGTCGGCTACGTTGCAAATCTGTGTTTCGAGATTGCCGCGCAGTTCGGGGTCGAAGGCGGAGGCGTCGGCGATATCGTATTCCGATTCGTGCTTGACGATGCCTTCGCGGACTTCCCAGGTCAGGTTGAGGCCGGGGAATTCGGGGTAGCGACTCTCCAGTTCGGTGACGAGGCGCAGGGTCTGCTTGTTGTGGTCGAAGCCGCCAAAGTCGCGCATGAGGCGGGCAAGGGCCGTCTCGCCGGAGTGACCGAAGGGCGGATGTCCGATGTCGTGGACGAGACAGAGGGCCTCCACGAGGTCCTCGTTGGCGCCGAGGGCGCGGGCTATGGTGCGTCCGACTTGCGCTACTTCGAGGGTGTGGGTGAGGCGGGTGCGGTAGTAGTCGCCTTCGTAGTTGATGAAGACCTGCGTCTTGTATTCGAGGCGGCGGAAGGCGGTGGTGTGCAGGATGCGGTCGCGGTCGCGCTGGAAGGAGGTGCGGTAGTCCGGCTCGTTATCGAGGTAGGCGCGGCCTTTCGAGTCCTTACTGCGCATGGCGTAAGGGGCGAGGCTGCGGTCTTCGATCTCTTCGAGTTGCTGGCGAGTGAACATAGGCTCTCGATATTGATGAACAGGTTTGGCCGATAAAAAATTTTCCGCCGCGAATTTCGCGAATGGGCGCGAATTTAGTTTATTCGCGAAATTCGCGTAATTCGTGGCAGGAATTTGTGGGGCGAGTGGGACTTGAACCCACATGGTCGTGAGACCAGCGGTTTTTAAGACCGCCGCGTAAGCCGATTCCGCCATCGCCCCGGTGATGGGAATTTTACCTTAATTCCTTGGCTCTTTCACAATCAAACCGCCTCGCGAGTTTCGTTCTCGCGAGGCGGTGCATTACCGAACTGAAGTCGTCGGGCGGCAGGGCGGAGTAACGAATTAGAGATTACCCAACAACCAGTTGCCGGGGGCCTCGGGGTCGTCGCTGAACAGGAATTCGTCCACCAGCGTTCCCAGTTCAGCCGTATCTATTTTTCCGTCGCCGTTGCGATCGAGGCGCCTGAAAACTTCGTCCCCGTTCGCTAGTTTATAACCGACCAATTCAATCAAGCGTTGATAATCGGCGGAGGCGATCAAGCCGTCGCCATCGCGGTCCAGCAAGGCCGCCGCCAGGCCGACCATTTGGCCGCGCGTTTGCGCCATGGACTCTGAGCCGCTTCCCATGCTCTTGGCCCACTCACTGCGGGTGACGCGTCCATTGGCGTCTTTGTCGGCGCGTTGGGCGAGGGCATCCCAATACGCGCCCATGCGCGCGGCCATCTGGGCTTGTTCCGGGGAACCGACAGCCAGGCCGCGCAATGTAGCAACCTGCATACCAATCGCTTCGTAATCCGAACGTTCGACCGCATCATCGTGGTCGCGGTCAAGGATTGCGAACAGCCGGGCAAACTTCTTCTGTTGTAAGTCGTTCATGGGGGGCCTCCAATAAAGTGTGGGATTACCGATATAACTTGCACCAGTTGGGATCGCTTGCTTCCCGGTCAACCCGAATGGGCGCCAACCATATTTTACGTTAACTTGACCCCCGCGCCAAGATATTGGGCGCGGGGATGGCAGGTTTGCTAATTCGATTGGAAAAGATTTTGGGAAATTACGCGGTCTTCTTCTCCAACTTCGCCCAACTATCCTTCAACGTCACCGTGCGGTTGAAGACGGGTTTGCCGGGACGCGAGTCGGGGTCGAGGCAGAAATAGCCGGTGCGTTCGAATTGCAGGCTGTCGCCGGGTTTGGCTTCGCCCAGCGCGGGTTCCACATAGGCATTCTCGATCACGGTCAACGATTTGGGATTGACGATATTTTCCAGTTCGCCATCGTCCGGCCGCTCGACGGTGAACAACTGATCGTACAGTCGCACTTCGGCGGGGAGGGCGTGCGCCGCGGAAACCCAGTGGATGGTGGATTTGACCTTGCGTCCATCCGGCGCGTCGCCGCCGCGCGTGGCCGGGTCGTACGTGCAGTGGACTTCGGTTACGTTGCCCGCCGCGTCCTTGATCACGTGCGTACACTTGATCAGATAGGCGTAGCGCAGGCGCACTTCATTGCCGGGGAAAAGACGGAAATATTTCGGCGGCGGGGTCTCGCGGAAATCATCCTGCTCGATGTAGATCACTTTCCCGAACGGGACCTTGCGCGTCCCCGCGCTCACGTCTTCAGGATTGTTGACCGCCTCCATCTCCTCGGTCTGGCCTTCGGGATAGTTATCAATAACCAGCTTGAGCGGATTCAAGACCGCCAACCGACGCAGGGCGCGCCGGTTGAGGTCGTCACGCACAATCGCGTCGAACTGGGCCATCTCGACCCAACTGTCGTTGCGCGTCTCGCCGGTGGTTGTGACGAAGTTGATGATCGCCTCAGGCGTAACTCCGCGACGGCGTAGCCCGCGCAGGGTGGTCAGACGCGGGTCGTCCCAGCCGCGCACGATGCCGGTCTCCACCAACTTTCGCACCTTGCGCTTGCTCATCATGGCGTAGGTCAGGTTGAGGCGCGAGAATTCGATCTGGCGCGAAGGAAAGGCTTCCAGTTTTTGCAGGAACCATTCGTAGAGCGGGCGGTGGATGATGTATTCGTTGGAACACAGCGAATGGGTGACGCCTTCCATCGAGTCGTTCTGTCCGTGCGACCAATCGTACATCGGGTAGATGTGCCACTTGTCGCCGGTGCGATGGTGATGCGCGTTCATGATGCGATACATGACCGGGTCGCGCAGGAGGATGTTGGGATGCGCCATGTCAATCTTGGCGCGCAGAACGCGACTCCCCTCGGGGAACTCGCCGTTCTTCATGCGCTCCAACAGGTCGAGGTTTTCCTCCACCGAGCGATTCCGATACGGCGAGTCGACTCCGGGTTTGAGGGCGCTCTCCGTTTCTTTCCACTTCGTCCCTTTGGGCAACGTGCCGCGGCTCTCGCTCATCTCTTCTTGCGTCTGATCGTCCACGTAGGCCAGGCCCATTTTGACGAGGCGCACCGCCCAATCGTAAAGCAGGTCAAAGTAATCGGAGGCGAAGGTCACTTTCGCCCACTTGATGCCGAGCCAGCGCGCGTCGTCTTCGATGGCATCCACGAACTCGGTCTCTTCTTTGGATGGATTGGTATCGTCGAAGCGCAGGTAGAGTTCGCCGCCGAATTCCTGGGCGGTGAAATAATCAATAAGGAACGCCTTGACGTGGCCGATGTGGAGGTAGCCGTTCGGCTCGGGCGGCAGGCGCGTGCGGACGTAGTTGAAGCGTCCGTTTTTAAGATCTTCGGCGACGGCTTCGCGGATGAAGGCAGGGATGCGGCTGATGGTTTCTTCGGTCATTCTTCCTCGGTGGTCATTTGAATGCGGCAATTATAAACGGAACTTTACGTTTATCTTGATTTGGCTGGTTTGAAAATCCCGAAGGGATGGCATAAGCCATATCACCCCTTCGGGGTTTGGGTTGCTTTATAATTCCATTTGGAGGCGCACATGACCGAATCAAAAGACGAAAAATTCTTTGGCACGTATTTCGACCGCGACACGATTCTCAAAGTCTCGCGCTGGGCCGACATTTTGTCGTGGATCGTGGCGGCGGTCTACGCCGTGGATTTGCTGTTCACCCTGGGCGTATTTTTCCTTCAATATGCGCGCGGTTTTTGGGCGGGAATGGGCTTCACCGACATCGCGACGAACGTGTTGATCATTGTGGAGCGTCCCTTCCGCGGCGTGGTCTACTTTATAGCGTTGCAGGGAATCGGCAAGACGCTCCTGATCCTGTTGGATATGGAGGAGAATACGCGACGCGCGGCGCGGAAGTAAAATGTAAGATAGGGGACGCGGCATACGAGTTTCACGTTCCGCGTTTCAAGTTGCGTCTCGCGGGGATGATTCGCGATGTTGCGCGTTTACCTGTCTACGTGCGTACCTGTGTACGTTCGGTCTCAGGCGTGAGACGGGAGAGAGGCTAGGGAATGGGCAACGCGAGAAAGGCCTCAACCGCTCGGGGGTCGAAGTGAAGCGTGGCCTGTTCGCGGAGGTAGGCGCGCGCTTCGTCGCGAGGCAGGGGCTTGCGGTAGGGACGGTGGGAGGTCAGCGCGTCCCACACGTCCACAACGGCGAACATGCGCGCCGCGATGGGAATTTCTTCTTCTTTTAAGCCGCGCGGGTAGCCGGACCCATCCCATTTTTCGTGGTGGCAGTAGGGAATGTCGAGCGCGGGGTGCAGGAACTGGATCGGTTTGAGCATGTCGTAGGCAAAGGCGGGGTGGCCGCGGATGAGGGCGCGCTCTTCTTCATTGAGTTCAGCCGGTTTGAGCAGAATGGAATCGGGGATGGCGATCTTGCCGATGTCGTGCAGGAGCGCGCCGCGCGTGATGTGTACGATGGCGTCTTCGCTTGAGCCCATCTGCCGCGCGAGTTGCACGGTGAGGGAGGTGACGCGCTGGGTATGGCCTTCGGTTTCCTTGTCGCGCAGGTCGAGGGCGCGCACCCAGCCTTGCAGGGTGGCTTCGTACGCGATTTGCAATTCGAGGTTGGTGGATTTTAGGTCTTCGAACAGGCGGGCGTTGTCAATGGCGACGGCGGCCTGGTCGGCGAAGGCGGAAATGAGATTCATGTCGCGTTCGTGGAACATGCCGGGCATGCCGCGATGATCCACGTAGATGACGCCGATCAGGTCGTCTTTGATCTTGAGCGGCGCGCAGAGGATGGAGCGCAACTGGAAGGCGGCCACGCTCATCTGCATTTCGAAACGCGGGTCGGCTTGCGCGTTGGTGGTGATGACCGGCTTGCCCGATTCGATCACGGACCGGATGATGGTGCGGCTCCCGGAAAAAGTTTCATCGTGGCGGCCGGCATTGTCCACGCCGCGCGCGGTTTGGACGGTGAGCTCGCCGTTGGCCTCCTTGAGCATGAGAAAACCGCGTTCGGCTTGCATGAGGCGGACGAGGGTGTCCATGACCTCGTCCAGCACTTGTTTGAGTCCGAGCGAGGAATTGATCAGTCGTCCCACGCCCATGAGGGCCCCCAACTGACTTTGGTGCATGTTAAAGGTGGCGTTGATCTTTTCTTCGAGATCTCGAACGAGATGCAGGATCTCGGGAAGATGTTCGGCCACGATGAGCGGTTCCGGCTTTCCGCCCGGTTTGCCAGACGTCATCCCGGCCAGCAATTTTGACAGGTCGCGAAAGTGGACTTTGATCGTTTGGGTGAGGGGTCGCTGGTCGGTCATGGCGTTCGCCTTTGGAGAATGTTTGATTCATTGTACACCAATACGGAGGGCGAAGTCTACCGGCGAGGGTCTGTCTTTGCAGAAATCGCCGCGCTTCGCAAGCCCTTGCCCGAATAGAGTCGCTGTGCTAAAATTCCGCCCGCTGGAAAGCGCATTGGGGGCTCGTCTAATGGCAGGACGACTGACTCTGGATCAGTTAGTAGTGGTTCAAATCCATTGCCCCCAGCCTCAAAATACCGTCGCAAGGCGGTATTTTTGCTTAAGTTTGCATCGGAGCAAAAAGTTGGGATAAAATGAGGCGCAGAATCATTCTCACGTCAAGGAAAAGTTATGGCTCCCATCATGCGCGTTTCGGAAATCTCAAAATACGAAGGTCAGGAAGCGACCGTTCAGGGCTGGGTCTACAATCGCACCGACAAGGGCAAGCTGGTTTTCCTGCTGGTGCGCGATGGGTCGGGATTCGTCCAGTGTGTGGCGTTCAAGGGCGACCTCGAGGAGGGCGTCTTCGACCAGGTGATGCGCCTGCCGCAGGAATCGTCGGTGATCATCACCGGGCCGGTACGCGCCGATAAGCGCGCGCCCGGCATCCCCGGCGGATACGAACTGGGCGTGAAGCAGATCCAAATCATCCAGGCCGCCGACGCGGACTATCCGATGTCGCTCAAAGATCACGGCGTGGACTTCGCGCTGGACAACCGTCACTTCTGGATTCGGATGCAGAGCCAATGGGCGATTCTCAGCATCCGCGCCACGGTCATGGCCGCGACCCGCGAATGGCTCGACCAAAACGGCTTTTTCGAAATGAGCACGCCGATCCTGACTCCCGCCGCCGCGGAAGGCACCACCACCCTGTTCGAGACCGAATACTTCGATGAGGGCAAGGCGTATCTCGCGCAGACCGGTCAACTTTACAACGAGGCCAACATCTTCGCCTTTGGGAAAGTCTACTGCTTTGGGCCGACCTTCCGCGCCGAGAAATCGAAGACGCGTCGCCACCTGACCGAGTTTTGGATGCTCGAACCCGAAATCGCCTTCTGCGACCTCGACGGGTTGATGGAAGTCGAAGAGCAGATGATCCATCACATCGCCCAGCGCGTCTTACGCGACCGCCAGCCAGAACTGAAGTCGCTGGGACGCGACATCGCCAAACTCGAATCCATCCAGCCGCCCTTCCCGCGCATGTCCTACGACGATGCGGCGAAATACCTGATCGAACTCTACGAAAAAGAGACCGACCCCGAAAAGAAGGAACTGCTCAAATTCGAGTGGGGCATGGACTTCGGCGCGCCGCACGAAACCGAGTTAACTAAACTGTACAACCAACCCTTGTTCGTTTATGGCTATCCGTCCGCGGTCAAGGCCTTCTACATGGAACCCTGGCCGGGGCGACCGGAGGTCTGCAAGTCCGTGGACTTGCTCGCGCCCGAAGGCTACGGCGAAATCTGCGGCGGCTCCGAGCGCATGTCTGACCACGACGCCTTGCTGGCGAGAATCCGCAAAGAGGGTCTGCCCGAGGAGGCATTCAAGTGGTACCTCGAATTAAGAAAGTTCGGTTCCGTCCCTCACTCCGGCTTCGGCATGGGCGTGGAACGCGTCACCGCCTGGATGTGCGGCATCGAACACATCCGCGAAGCCATTCCGTTCCCGAGGACGATCAAGAGGGTGTATCCATAGCCAAGTAAACAAGTAGACACGTACACAAACAAAAGACTCTGGGCGATGGCTCAGAGTCTTTTTCTTTTGTACGTGTTTACCTATGACTACTTCGGTATTTGCAACACCTGACCGACGAAGATCAAATTCGGGTCGGCGATGTGATTGAGGTCGGCAATGGCTTTGACGGTGGTGTTGAACTTGATGGCGATGGCGGAGAGCGTGTCGCCGGGCTTGACGGTGTAGGAGACTGTGGTCACGCCAGAGGGGATGGCGGGAGTCGCGCTGGAGGTGGAACCGACTGGGGTAGGGCCTGCCCCGCCCGAGGTCGAGGAAGAAGCGGAGGGGGATCCAGCCCCGGCGGGCGCGGGAATCGTCAACGTCATTCCGGCAGTCAAAATCTGCGGGTTGGCGTTGACCAGTTCCGCGAGGCTGAGGTTGAATTGCTTGGCGATGTTCTCCAAGGTGTCGCCCGCGACGACAGTGTAGGTCTTTGAGACGGGAGGCGTGGCGTTGGCGAGGGCGTAGAGGTCCTCGAGCGTGCCTTTGAAGACATCGAAATCCACGTAGACCGGGCGACCGAGGTCGTCGGTGATGCCGTCGAGGTATTCTTTCTCGCCGGAGTATTGCCAGAAGATGTAGGGGGGCCAGCCCGCGCCCTCGATGGGTTTGATGTTGTCGCCGTAGGCGTATGTCCAGTGGGCGATCCAGACGCGATAATTCTTAGCCCAAACGGGAGGCTTTCCGTGGAGGGTGAGTTTTTCGTCGAGGAACATGCCGCGCGAGTAGACCATGGGCTGGATGCCGGTTTCGGCCTGGACTTTTCTGAGGAACGCCTCGGAGTTCGTGATGAATTGCTTGTTGGTCGCGCCCTGGTTGTAGGCTTCTTCGAGATCGAGCGCGGGAGGCAGGTCGCCTTTTTCGAGGGTGACGAAGCGCAGAAAATCCTCGGCCTGCTTGGTCCCGTCCATGGCCGCGTGCAGATAATGATACGGGCCGCGCAGAATGCCGGCCGCTTTGGCGCCGGCCCAGTGGGCATCGAACATCGTATCTTTGATCGTCTGGTTACTTTCGACACCATACGAGGAGCGGATGTAGGCGAAGCGATATCCCTGCGCGCGGACTTTCGCCCAGTTGATCACCGGGTCGAACACGGACACGTCAATTCCTTTTACGAACGGCATGGCTTCCTCCGATTTGGTTGGTTGGCTTGTTTCAAGAGTAGCATAAATCGAGGTTGAAATCAAGCAGGGTTGTCCGAACACCCCAATCCCGCACAGGGAAGGCATGGCAAAAGGCAGGGCTTTTCCCTGACATGACTCACTTACGGGGACATTATTCCGGCTTATACTTAAACGTGCAACATCATTTACAAGGAGTATCCATGCCCGAAGACCCACGCATTCTCGAACTACGCCGCCTCCGCGCCAAGTCACATGAGGGCGGCGGCGCTGACCGTATCGCCAAGCAGCACGCCAAGGGCAAACTGACCGCCCGCGAACGGCTCGACTTGCTCCTCGACCCAGGAACGTTCAACGAAATCGAACCCTTCATCACCAGCATTGGCGACGAACTTGGCCTCGAGCCGGAACACTTCCTCGGCGACGGCGTCGTCACCGGCTACGGCCAGATCGAAGGCCGCACGGTCTACGTCTACGCCCAGGATTTCACCATCTACGGCGGCACGCTCAGTGAAATGCAGTCGCACAAGATCTGCCGCGTGATGGACCTGGCCCTCCGCAACGGCGCGCCGTGTCTCGGTCTGATCGACTCGGGCGGGGCGCGCATTCAGGAGGGAGTCAAAGCCCTGGGCGGCTACGCCGAAATCTTCCGGCGCAACGCGCAATACTCCGGCGTGATCCCGCAAATCAGCCTCATGCTCGGACCCTGCGCGGGCGGCGCGGCCTACTCGCCGGCCTTGCAAGACATGATCATCATGGTCGAGAAACAGTCCTTCATGTTCCTGACCGGGCCGGAAGTCATCAAAGCCGTGACCGGTGAACTGATCAACCCCGAATCCCTGGGCGGCGCGACGGTTCACACCTCGGTCAGCGGGACAGCCCATCTCTCGGTTCCCACGGAACACGACGCGCTGGCGCTCGCCCGACGCGCGCTCTCCTACCTCCCCTCTAACAACGTGGAGAACCCTCCCTTCGCCGCGCCCACGGACGATCCCATGCGCATGGACGAGCGACTCAACTCCATCGTCCCGCTCGACCCGAAGGAGCCGTACGTCATGCACCAGGTCATCGAAGCGGTGGTGGACAGCGGCACGTTCCTCGAACTGCAACCGCATTGGGCGCGCAACGCCATCATCGGCTTCGCGCGCATCGGCGGACATAGCGTGGGCGTCGTTGGGCAGGAACCCTCCGTGATGGCCGGCGTGATTGACATTGACGCCGCCGACAAGATGACGCGCTTCGTCCGCATGTGCGACTGCTTCAACATCCCGCTCGTCACCTTTGTAGACTCGCCCGGCTTCCTGCCCGGCGTGGCACAGGAACACGGCGGCATCATCCGTCACGGCGCGAAACTACTCTTCGCCTACTCCGAAGCGACTGTGCCGAAGATCACCGTCATCACGCGCAAGGCGTACGGCGGCGCGTACGTGGTGATGGGTAGCAAGTACCTCGGCACCGACGTCACCTACGCCTGGCCGAGCGCCGAGATCGCCGTGCTGGGCGCGGAGGGCGCGGCCAACATCCTCTTCAAGAAGCAAATCGAGTCCGCGCCCGACCCCGCCGCGGAACGCCGTCGCATCGCCGACGACTACCGCCAGAAGTTCAACAATCCCTATTACGCCGCCTCCACCGGCGACGTGGACGACATCATCGAGCCGAAGGAGACGCGTCCCAAGATCATCGCCGCCCTCTCGGCCCTGCGCGACAAGTACGCCCCCGCCCCGCCGCGCAAGCATGGGAATATACCGGTATGATTTTGGATTTACGATTTACGATTTTCCTGGTACGTGTGTACCTGTGTACGTGTCTACAAACCCCGCGTAAGGATTTGACATGACAGTATTAACCCAATCTCTCTGGATCACCCTCCTCGGCATGGGCCTCGTCTTCGCCGCGCTGATTCTGCTCGCGGGACTCATGTCGCTGATGACGCGGGTGTTTCGCGAACGCGAGGCCCTCACCCCTGCCCCTCTCCCGGTGAGAGAGGGGGAAGAGGAAGAGCTTGTTCGCGCGGCAATCGCGGCTGTGACTGCGGCGCTGGCGGAGCAAGCCCAGTCCACGGCGCGGCCGATCACGCCGCCGCAGCCAACCATCATCGGCGCGTGGCAACTCGGCATGAGGACGCGCCAGATGACGCAAAAAGGCGAGTCGAATCGAAGAGGAAAGTAGTACCGCAAGATTTATCTTGCAATACTGATCGCCAAACTACGCAACTATCAAACTACCCAACTACCAAACTAACTTATGAAACTCAACGTTAAAGTCCACGACAAAACCTACAACGTCGAAATCGAAGACCTGAACGCGCGTCCCATCGTGGCCATCGTCGAGGGGACGCGGGTGGAGGTCATGCCGGAGAGTGGCGAGCAACCTCGGGCGAGGAAAGACGCGAGCGCCGAACCGGCGAAGGCCGCCAAGTCCGTCGCGCCCGCGTCCGATGGCCGCGCCCTCGTCGCGCCCTTGCCCGGAACCGTCATCGAAATTTTCGTTAAGGTTGGCGACGAGATCGAAAGCGGGCAGGTCGTTTTGGTCATCGAAGCGATGAAGATGAAGAATAGCATCCGCTCGCCGCGCGCAGGAAAGGTGTCGGCAGTGTTGGCCGCGCAGGGACAAACTGTGCAGCACAAACAAACCCTGTTGGAGTTCGAATGAACCTGCTGGATGTGTTGGCAAATGTCTTCGGCGGGCTGACCTTCACCTGGGCGAACGCGCTCATGTTGCTCGTGGGCGGCGCGCTCATTTATCTGGCGGTCGCGAAAGAGTACGAACCGGTGTTGTTGTTACCCATCGGATTTGGATGCGTATTGGCAAATCTCGGCATGTCGGCCTACGCCGAGGAAAGTTTCATGCGCGTCATTTACCAGGCGGGAATCGAAACCGAGCTCTTCCCCCTGCTCATCTTCATCGGCGTCGGCGCGATGATTGACTTCCGCCCGCTTCTCGCGCAACCGCGACTCGCGCTGCTCGGCGCGGCGGGACAATTTGGAATCTTCGGCACGTTGATTCTCGCCAGCCTGCTCGGATTCAATTTGAGGGAAGCCGCCTCGATCGGCGTGATCGGCGCGATTGACGGACCGACCGCCATTTTCGTCACCACCAAACTCGCGCCGCATCTTCTCGGACCCATCGCGGTCGCGGCCTACTCGTACATGAGTCTCATCCCGATCATCCAGCCGCCCATCATGCGACTGATGACCACGCGCAAGGAACGTCTCATCCGCATGGACTACGCGCCGCGCCCGGTCTCGCGCGTCACTGCCGTCGCGTTCCCCATCGTAGTGACGATTGCCATCAGCCTGATCGCGCCCTCGGCCGCGCCGCTCATCGCCGCGCTCATGCTCGGCAACCTGCTGCGCGAAGCCGGCGTGGTGGAGCGACTCTCGAAGGCCGCGCAAAACGAGATCATCAACATCGCCACGCTCTTTCTTGGCCTCGCCATCGGCGCGACCATGACCGCCGACCGTTTCCTATTCGACCCCGCGACGGGAATTCAATGGCAGACGCTGATGATCCTCGCCCTCGGTCTCTTGGCCTTCATCGTGGATACGATTGCCGGATTGCTATTCGGAAAATTGATGTGCTTCGTCTCGGGCGGAAAAGTGAATCCCCTCATCGGCGCGTGCGGCATCTCGGCTTTTCCAATGGCGGGAAGATTGTCCGCGAAGATGGCTTTGGAGGAAGGCCCCGACAACTACATCCTCATGCACGCCATGGGGTCGAACACGGCGGGGCAATTGGGGAGCGTCATTGCTGGAGGCGTGTTGCTGGCGATTGTGAGCGGAATGATGTAAAACAAGTCTATAGACTTGTTTTACATTAGCGGTATACTCGCCGCATGGACAAAGCCGCCAAACAACCCATTCGCTACCTCGCCTTGGGAGATTCCTACACCATCGGCGAGGCCGTAACAGACAACCAGCGTTTCCCCGTCCAACTCACCGAGTCCCTGCGCGCCAACGGATTGAGCATGAACGATCCGCTCGTCATCGCGCGCACCGGCTGGACAACGGACGAACTCGACGCGGGAATCAACGACGCCAACCTCCAAGGGATGTTCGATCTCGTCACCCTGCTGATCGGAGTCAACAACCAGTATCGCGGCCGCGACCTCGAAGAGTATCGCGTCCAATTCCGCGGACTGCTCCAGCGCGCCGTTTCCTTCGCGGACGGGGAGGCGGGCCGCGTGATCGTGGTCTCGATCCCCGATTGGGGCGTCACCCCCTTCGCAAGCGACAGGGATCGCGCCCAGATCGCGGCAGAGTTAGACGCCTTCAACACGGTCAACCGCCAGGAGGCGACAAAGGCCGGCGCGCGTTACGCCGACATCACGCCCATCTCGCGCCGCGCCGTGGAGGATGTGAGCTTGGTCGCGGAGGATGGCTTGCATCCCTCGGGGAAGATGTATGGGTTGTGGGTGGAATTGCTTTTGCCCGAAGCCGCGGAAATCTTACAATGAAAAACGGACGGGGCGCTCCCGTCCGTTTTGTTATGCCATCGCCTGGCCCATGAGCCAGTAACGAATTTCATAAAGGAGCGGATACAACGGCAACAAGTCAATGCGGTACTTTTTCCCCGCGAAGGACTGCATGAGGGTGCGGGCGCGGGTGAGATGGGCGCGGTCGGTGAACGAAAGCGACATCAGTTCGGCGATGATCGCCTCGTGCGGCGGATGGCCGGAGTATTTCCCGGCCAGGGATCTGAGGTAGGCGAATTGAACCTGCCAGGCCTCCAACTCGCCATGAACCGAGAGGGCCTTATGCTTGCCTTGTTTGAGGTGATGAACTTCATGCACGAGCAGGCTGAGCGCGTATTCGTCCTGCCCGCCTCGGGCGTAGATGGGATTCAATTCGATGTCGCCAAGGGGAGTCCAGCGCGCGCCAGCAGATTGGGGGCGCAGGCGGACGCGCACGCGACGGTCACGTAAAAAGCCGGATGCCGCCTCGCCCGCTTCGCCCGTCGCGCCGAGGCGGAAAAGGAGTTGGTCGAGCCAGGGGGAGGAAGTCATTTATTTCAGGACCGCGTTCATATATCCAAGCAGGAAGGTTACCAACGGTTCCATCCCGGAATCGGCCAAGGTCACATCGTTGGCTTCATAGGTCTGCGTCCCCGCGGGAGAGACGATCTCGAGAGTGTACACAAAACAATCCGCGCAAGCCTTGCCCGAGTCGGAGGGGGGCATGAAGGTGAACGCGGCCAGGAGATCGGATAATTCGCCGCGATCGGTTTTGGATAACTGATCGGTGATGTTGACTTGGGCGCGTTCGTCGGTGAAGTGCATCACTCCGTTCCGTAAAACTTCCATCGTACGCGACAAGCCTATGAAGCCGCCCGATTGAGTCAATTTGATCGAAGTCCAATCGGCGGAGGGAGTGGCGAGCGGCGCTTGCGCGGTGGACGCGCTGACCGGGCCGCAAGCGGCGAGCGCGAGGAGCAACAAAAGAAAAATGCGTTTCATGAAATCTCCTTTGACGAGAGGATACTCCCTCCTGGACGGCGGCGCAATCCCCAAAGTTCCCGCGCGGCAATCGGGTAAAATTGGCGCATGAGACACGTGGCCATCCTCAGCGTCGGACAGACAAAGATAGACGAGCGCTGGGACAAGTCGCTCAAGGAACTCGCCGGGGAAGCCGCCTTCGCCGCGCTGGATGAAGCCGGAATGAATCGCGCCGACGCGCTTTTCGTGGGCAACATGCTCTCGCCGCTTGTGGACAGTCAAAACCAACTCGGCGCGCACCTCTCGGATTGGATCGGGATGTGGGGACGCGAATCCGTCAAGATCGAAGCCGCCTGCGGATCGGGCGCGGCGGCGTTTCGCGCCGCGCTGATGGCCGTGGCTTCGAGCGAGGTCGAGTCGGCCCTCGCGCTGGGCGTGGAGAAGATGACCGACAAAGCCGGCCGCGACGTGACCGCCGCGCTGGCCACCGCCGCCGACGCGGACTACGAGGTGGAGCAGGGCGTTTCGTTCGTGGGCATCAACGCGCTGGTCATGCGAAGGTACATGCACGAGTACGGCTGGAAGCACGCCGACTTCGCGCCCTTCTCGATCAACGCGCATGCCAATGCGGTTCACAATCCTTACGCGCGCTTGCACCAAACCATCACGCTCGAACAATTCGAAAAAGCGAGCATGGTCGCGACTCCCATCAACCTGCTGGACGCTTCGCCCATCGGCGACGGCGCGGCCGCGGCTATCCTTGTCCCTGCCGAAAAAATCAGCGGACGGAAAATCATCGTGGCCGGTTCGGCCTCCGCGACGGACACGCTGGCGGTCCACTCGCGGCGCGAGCCGTTGTTCCTGTCGGCGGCGCACGCATCGTCAAAACAGGCGTACAGCCAGGCGGGAGTCGCGCCTGAAGAGATTGACCTGTTCGAATTGCACGACGCCTTCTCCATCATGTCGGCGCTCTCGCTGGAGGCCTGCGGCTTCGCCGAGCGCGGCCAGGGCGTGCGACTCGGCCTGGAGGGGGCAATCCGCCCCGAGGGTCGCGTGCCCGTTTGCACGAGAGGCGGACTCAAGGCCCGCGGACATCCAGTCGGCGCGACGGGGATGTATCAGATCGTGGAGGTCGTCCAGCAATTGCGCGGCGAGTGCGGCGAGACCCAGGTTCCGGGGGCGCGCGTCGGCATGGCGCAAAACATCGGCGGCTCGGGCGCCACCATCCTGACCCACATTCTGAGGCGAGAGGATTAACCCCTATTGCTTCCGCCCCCTTCTTGATATATACTATCGGCAACGCCTTTTTTAGAGAAAGGATTTCTTATGGCGAGCGAACGGCGCAAATTATCCAGAAAAAATTTTTCTTATTACATGCGCGTCATGGACGAAACCTCGGGGCAGTTGGTCGGTCATCTCATGGAACTCAGCGCCGGCGGTTTCCGGCTGGATAGCGCGACCGCCATCCCGCCGAACCGCGATTACAAACTGCGCATCGAGTTGAGCAACGAGGTAGCCAACAAGAACTTCATGGTTTTCCTGGCCCGCAGTCGCTGGTGCCGCGCCGACAACATTGACCCAACCTCGTTCAACGTGGGGTTCCAAATCACCAGCATGTCGCCCAGCGATTTCGAGATCTTCTCGAAGTTGTTCGAAAAATACGGCTCGACCGGCTCCCTGCAACGAACCGACGACTATCTTTGGAAGTGACCTGCGAACGCCCATGTTCGCCTCGAAGACAGGCGTCCGTTTTGATGTAAAATCGGGGACATGCGAACCATCATCCGGGCGCTCATTCGCCTCGTTATCAACCTCGCCGTAAAAATGGAAGTGCGCGGTTACGAAAACCTCCCTCCCAAGGGA
Organism: uncultured Anaerolineaceae bacterium; assembly: GCA_964625215.1. Lineage (GTDB taxonomy): Bacteria > Chloroflexota > Anaerolineae > Anaerolineales > Villigracilaceae > Denitrolinea. Next base: position 50,760 of record CAZVAX010000003.1, read on the forward strand.
GGCTTCATTATCGCCACCAATCACCTGGGCATCATAGACGCCGCGCTGGCCTTCTACGCGCTCGACCAGTGGGACCTGTTTATCCCGGTCGCGGAAAAATGGGAGGAGAATTGGTTCCTGCGCTGGCTCGGCAAACACCTCAACTTTATTTTCGTAGACCGCTTCAATCCGGACCTGAAAGCCCTGCGCGAAATGATCCGGCGGATGGAGGAGGGGCAGACCCTGGTCATCGCGCCCGAGGGCACGCGCGCGCGTGACGAGAAAATGGCGGAGGGCAAACCGGGCGTCGCCTTCCTCGCGGCGAAATCGGGCTTCCCCGTTCTCCCCGTCGCGCTTGCCGGGACGGAGGACCGCGTCATCTTCGGGAATCTCAAACGCCTGCGACGTTCGCGCGTCAGCGTCACCGGCGGGCCGGCCATCGCCATCCCGCCTCTCCCGCGCGACCGTCGCGAAGAGGCGCTCAAAGAGGCCACCGACGAGATCATGTGCCGCATCGCCGTCATGCTGCCGGAAAAGAATCGCGGCCACTACGCCGAGCATCCGCGCCTGAAAGAATTGCTGGCGCAACAGGCCGAATGAAATACAAAACCCTGCGCGCCATCGTCCGCTTCATCATGAATCTCATCGCCGACGTGGAAATCGTCGGCATGGAAAAAATCCCGCCAGGAAACTACATCCTGGCTTCGAACCATCTCGGCCGGCTCGACACAGCCGTGTTGCTCTACGCCCTCGACCGCGAGGACATCATCTTGCCGGTGGCGGAAAAATACAAAAACCATCCGCTCTTTGGCGCCATCGGCCGCGCCGTGGACGCCATCTGGCTTAATCGCTTCGACGCGGATTTTTCGGCCATGCGTGAAATTCTAGCGCGTATGAAACGCGGCGGCTTGATGGTCATCGCGCCGGAGGGGACGCGCTCCAAAACCGAGTCATTGCAGGAGGGCAAGTTGGGCGTGGCGTTCATCGCCGGCAAAAGCGGATACCCGGTGATTCCCATTGCCCTCACCGGCACCGAGGATCGCGGCGTCGTTGAAAACCTCAAACGGTTTCGCCGTTCGAAGATCAGAGCCGCGGTGGGCGAACCATTCACTGTCCACCTCTCTCCAGGCCGCGGGCGCGAGGCGGTTATGCGCGCCGCCACCGGCGAGATCATGTGTCGCATCGCCGCCATGCTGCCGGAAAAATATCGCGGCGTATACGCGGAGCATCCGCGACTGAAAGAACTACTATCCACTGAAAAAAGGAACTGAAATATGACCGCCTCGCAACCCTCGCTTGAAGATTGGAAACGGCTCTACGGTCTCGCGGAAAAAGTCAAAGAACTCGCGCCCTGGAAATGGATGCAGGAAGTTGATATCTTCGGAGCGCAGGAACCGAAATCGGGCGAATTTGGTTACGTCAGCGTGATGGGAATGCTTGGCAAACATTTGTCAGTCGCCGTGTATCTGGGCAGGAAAGGGTTGGCGGGCTTCTGGGATATGCAAAACATGGGCAACCGCCTGACCCCCGAATTCGCGTTGCAGGTTCCCCAACTTCAAGTCTCATTCGAAAACCGCGATTTCCTCAGCGCGGATGACCGCAAAATAATAAAGCAACTCGGCCTGAAATATCGCGGCGCCCAATCCTGGCCTCAATTTCGCAGTTACCGCCCCGGTTGTTTTCCGTGGCGCCTCGAAACAGCCGAGGCGGAATTACTAACCTGCGCGCTGGAACAACTGCTCAATGTCGCGCCGCGCTTCAAGGGTAACCCCGACCTGTTCAAGCGCGAGGCCGATGACGACTACCTCATACGCGTCAAGAACAACGATCACTGGGAAGACGTCAGGTTGCGCGTCGCGTTGGAAGAGGAAAAATCCATTGACCTGATGATGAATATGGAAGCGTTGAACGCGCTCAAACGCGCCATGCCGGGAAAGATGATCCTCGAAGCGGACCTGTTTATGACGCTCAACCCGGTACAAGATAAGCGCGATGAAAGGCCATACTTCCCCTTCCTGCTCATGCTTGCAGAACGCGATAGCGGTTATATCCTCGCCGCCGAATTGCTACGGCCCCTTCCCTCCATAGACGCCATGATGGGAGCGATCCCCGCTATCGTGACGGAAATTTTGGCGAACAACTATCCGCCCAAAGAGATTCTGGTCAAAGACCCTATGCTCTCCCTGCTTCTTCAATCTGTGGGAAAGGTGGCTGGTTTCAAGGCGACACAAACCTCCAGACTGCGCTCCATCGAACGCGCCAAACGGGAAATGAAACATCTATTGGGCAGGCGATAATCAAGCGTTACAAGATCGGCTCGAACTCCCCATCCAAATGCAAATAAAACAACTCGACATCGAGGCCCGGAAAGAGGGCCTCGATTTTTTCTTTCGTGTCACGGAGATCGTGTTTGTGTCGCGCGTAGGTTCCGTCGCGCCCGTAGGCCCGGCAATCCTCGTGGTTGACCAGCGCCACCTTGTTGATCGAATGGATCAGCGCCGCAAGTTGCACATACTTCAACACCATCTCGTAATCATGCACGCCGCCCGCCAACGAAATGACGTCAAAATTGTCCGCGCCAAAACGCGACACGATCCACGGGTGCAGGAATTTTTGCAAACGATAATCCATGCAGTGGACAACGAGCGCGTCGCAATGGAGGACAGGCTTGCGCGGCCTCACAGAATCTCCCCCGCCCCTCGCCTCAAAAACTGACCTCCGCCGGGCGCGCCGTACCACGCGTTTCCGTCCACAATCATCTTCCCGCGCAGGAAGACCTTCTCCGGCATCCCAACCACCTCCCAGCCCTCGAAAAGATTATAGTCCGTCCTATGCTGGCTATACGCTACACCGTATTTCACCTTTTTTTCGGCATCCCAGATCACCAAGTCCGCGTCGGAGCCGGGCAGCAGCGCGCCCTTGCGCGGGTAGAGGCCGAAAATCTTGGCGGGATTCGTGGCTGTCAGCGCGACGAATTGATTGGCGGAGATTTTCCCGGCGCGCACGCCGTAGGTCCACAGAATCGGCAGGCGGTCGCCCACCGCGGGAAGTCCATTGGGAATTTTGGTGAAGTCATCCTTGCCGAGCTCTTTGCCGGGGATGGCGATTTCCTTGCCTTCGTAGAGTATCGGTTTCGTGCCATCGAAGAAAAACGGACAATGATCCGTGCCGACGGTTTGGAGAACCCCCTCGTGCAGGCCTTCCCACAAACGCGCATTATCTTTTTCGGTCCGCATCGGCGGCGAGCAGATCCATTTCGCGCCGTCGGGCCGACGCAGGTGGTCAATGGTGAAGAAGAGATATTGCGGACAGGTCTCCCCCATCACCTTGACGCCGCGCTCGCGCATGTACTTTAGCATGTCCACCTCCCCTCCCACGTTCATGTGGACGATGTAGACGGGCGCGTCCGACTGTTCGGCCATCGCGGCCAGACGGAGGGTCGCCTCCACCGCGCCCGGCGCGGGACGCGTCCGCGCGTGCCATTCGGGGGAGGTGTGTCCCGCGGCCAGCGCGTCCGCGATGAGGATCTCGATCACGTCGCCGTTTTCGCAATGCGCCATGACGAGCATTCCGTTGTCTTTGGCGATTCGCAAGGCGCGGAAGATGCTGCCGTCGTCAATGCGGAGACGTCCATTGTAGGCGGTAAAAACTTTGAGGGTGGCGATTCCCATTTCGACCAGGGAAGGAATTTCTTTTGCAATTTCGTCATCGAATTTCGTCAGGTTCATGTGAAAGGAATAGTCAACGGCGGCCTTCCGCGCTTTCTCCAACCACAGATCCACAGAATGTTTGAAACCCCGTGGCTCTTGCACGATGAAATCCATCACCGTAGTTGTCCCGCCGAACGCAGCGGCCTTGTGACCGGTGTAATGATCGTCCGAGGAGACCGTGCCGAACATGGGCAGGTCGAAGTGCGTGTGTGGGTCCACGCCGCCGGGGGTGATGAAATTGCCGGCGGCGTCAATCACTTCCCCATTGAAATCCCGAAGTCGGGAAATTTCGGAATCCGAGGTAAGAATGGAAACGATTTTCTCGCCTTCGATGAGGAGATCCGCTTCGAAGGTTTCGGAGGCGGTGATAAGGGTTCCGTTTTTAATCAAGGTCGCCATTGAATTCCTCGTTTACTGAAAACGTCGCTTGCGCCTCTTTGATCCCCAACAACGCAATCAAGACCTCCGGCGGAATGTCCGCTTCGGGGAGGCCGACCTTGTAGAGTTGTTCGTTCTCGGCGCGTTCGCGCAGGGAACGCCACAAGGTCTGGCGCACGTCCCCCGCGACGACAAGATCGTTCACTGTTTTGGCGTTCAAGAGGTATTCGCCGGTGGAATACAAAAACGTGACGCGCTTCCATTTGTTGGCGGTGATCGGCGCGGGTAATTTTTCCAACGCGCCCAATTGGATTTTGTAATATTCTTCGCGGGCGCGCGGATGGTCGGCTTCGTCGCGCAGAAGTTCGGCGCGCGTGGTCAGTTCGTGTCCGCGCACGGGCGCGAGGAATTCGATCTGTCCGGCGCGTTCGCCGAAACTCGCGGGCTGGTAAAACGCTAGGTAATCCACCGCGACCACTTTGGGGGCCGTGCGAAGCGGAATCCGGTACCAGCCCAAAAGTCGCGCGATTTCCAAGTCGCGCGGCGTCGGCAAAAATGCAATCAGGATGAGAGAGGTTGGGGAGACGGTCATGTCGTTAATCCTTCGATACAGACCATCGCTTCATTTTACTATAGATGTCGCCGCGCATGATTAGAATTTTTATTTGACCACTCTAATTTTTCTCTCCCCTCGCCTCCTGGTTTATGGTATAAGAATTGCAACCCTGCTGTGTTCGTGATGCGACTACAACGTTTTGGGCCAACATCCACACAACGGGTTCTTATCTTCGTGGAAATAACGCGATAGGCCCGAGCCAAGGCGGCGTTTCCCGATTAGGACCCACCTGCGTAAGCAGGTCCAAAACCCGGTCGCACACGGCATGTGCGGGGTCTCTTTTTTGCCCGCGCGCGTTCTCCTTGACTCGATTCAAGGCCGCGAGTACAATGCCGCTCATTGTCGAGCAGGTTTACAATTCAATATTTGGAGAATCAGCGGCTGGGTCTTGTAGCGCAAAATTAATTTCCCTGGCGCGTGCTCGCCAGGGCAAGTGTGCGGTACGAGATCACGAGGCGGAGGTTCCCCCGTGCGAACGGGGCGCTAACTGCCAACCCCATCCCAGCCTCCCCTATTTTTTTCAAAATGGGGGAGGTGTCCTGTAGGGAGGTGGGGGTAAGCAGGAACATCGGATCGATCAGCGGATGCCTCTGGAGTCACGTCATTGACTCCCTTCTCCCTTCCGAAGCAAGCGCATGAGCAAGGAGTTTAAAAAAACTCTGTTGCTCCCGCCGAAAACCGTATGGCGACATGCGGGACAAGGCGGCGCAGTGATACAGACTCATTGGGTCTGTTTGCAGTTGGAAGGGCTGTTTGTTTAATACCGCGTATTGGAACAGGCATGCCCGCGCATGTCTGTTTTAGTTTAAGTACACAGGTAGACGCGTACACAGGCGACACAGACTTGCCCCTGGATTGCGAATTGCAAACCACGTAACTACCAAACAATGTAACTATTCAACTACCAAGGAGAAAATGAGCAAGAATCGGGTGGCTTCCACGACGAACGAAAACTACAATCTCCGCCATCAACAAACGGAGGTTGTTATGGAATCCACTTCGCAAGATTATCGGCTCATTGAGCAGGCCATTCGCTTCATCGAAACCAATGCGCGCCGCCAACCCGAACTGGACGAGGTCGCCGCGGCGGTGGGACTGAGCGAGTTCCACTTCCAGCGTCTCTTCACCCGCTGGGCGGGCATCAGCCCGAAGCGCTTCCTGCAATTTCTGACGAAGGAACACGCCAAGGACTTGCTGGCCCGCTCGGAGAACCTGCTCGACGCCACGCATCAAGTCGGACTGTCGAGTCTGGGCCGCCTGCATGATCTTTTTATCGCCACCGAGGCAGTAACGCCCGGCGAATACAAGTCGCGCGGCGCTGGCCTGACCATCCACTACGCCATCCACCCGACGCCCTTCGGCAAGTGCCTGATCGCCACCACCGAGCGCGGCATCTGTCACCTCGGCTTCGTGCAAACCAGCGAAGGCGACGCGGTGGATGACCTCGTGACAGATTGGAAGGAAGCGAAGATGGTGGAGGATTACAAGTCCACCGCCAAACTGGTCGCGCCGATCTTCGACTTGAATCTGCAAAGCCGCGAGTCGCTCCGCCTGCACCTGCGCGGCACCAATTTCCAGATCAAGGTCTGGGAGGCGTTGCTGCAAATCCCGCAAGGGACAGTCACCACCTACGAAGGTATCGCGGCGCGCATCGGAAAGCCGTCGGCGGTGCGGGCGGTGGGAAGCGCGGTGGGACACAATCCCGTCGCGGTGTTGATTCCATGTCACCGCGTGCTGCGCAAGGACGGCGACTTCGGACATTATCGGTACGGAAGCGCAAGGAAGAAAGCGCTGTTGTTAAGCGAGTTTGCCCTCACCCCTGCCCCTCTCCCATAGGGAGAGGGGTTCAAAGGAAAAAAATGAGAACAAAAATCTGGCTGGCTTTACTGGCTCTGTACATCGTTTGGGGTTCGACGTATCTCGCCATCAAGTTCGCGGTGGAAGCCATCCCGCCGTTCTTCCACGCGGGCGTTCGCTTCCTGATCTCGGGCGCAATCCTGCTCGTCTGGCAACGCGCGGCGGGACAGTCCATGCCCACGCGCAAACAGTGGATATCGCTTTTCGTCATCGGCAACCTGCTTCTGTTAGGCGGAAACGGTCTCGTGGCCTGGGCCGAGCAGACCATCCCATCCGGGGTGACCGCGCTGTTTATCGGCTCGATCCCATTGTTCCTCGTGGTCGCGGAGGCCATCCGCCCGGGCGGCGCGAAACCCAATCGCTGGACGATCCTCGGACTACTGACCGGATTCGTCGGCATCTTCATCCTGATTGATCCCTCGGAACTGACCGGCGGCGCGACGTTCGACGCTCTCGGAATCGGCGCGCTGTTTTTTGCGTGCGTGTTCTGGGCTATCGGCTCGGTGTACAGCAAACACGCCGACCTGCCCAAACCCTCGTTGATGTCCACGGGCGGACAGATGGTGATGGGAAGCCTGGGTTTGTTCGCGGTCTCGTTATTGACGGGCGAACTCTCGGGCTGGGAACCTTCCAGCGTGTCCATGCAGTCGCTGGGCGGGCTGGTGTATTTGATTTTCGTCGGTTCGTTGATCGGATTCGTTTCGTACGGCTGGCTGTTGCAGAACGCGCCAATCTCGTTGGTGGCCACGTACGCTTACGTTAATCCGATCGTGGCGATTCTGCTTGGCGCGTGGTTGGCCGCCGAGCCGCTGGAGCCGCGCATTTGGGTTGCGGCCGCGATCATCGTGGGGTCGGTGATGTTCATAAACAGAAGCCGGACGGGGGTCCAGAAAGAGGCGAAGATTCGAGAGGAGGAGGTGGCGGTCGGAGGCGAGTGAGAGGTGTCTAGTGGTCAGTCATCAGTGATCAGTCATCAGTGATCAGTCATCGGTAATCAGTGATCAGTGTTCAGTCAGAAGATAAAATCAACGGCTAATAGCGAACAGCCAATAGCCAATAATAAAAAGGAGAAAAAATGGACGCTAAAGATTTGGTCAAACGTATCAAGGAAGATAAAGTCAAGTTTGTTTCGTTGCAGTTCACGGATGTGCTGGGCGCGGTGAAAAGCGTGGACATGCCGCTGCACAATCTCGAAGGCGCGTTGGAAGACGGCGTGTGGTTCGACGGGTCGTCGGTGGAGGGATTCGCGCGCATCCAGGAAAGCGACATGCGCCTGATCCTCGACCCCGATACGTACGCGGTGTTGCCGTGGTCGCCGGAAGACAGCCGACGGGCGCGCATTTTCTGCGACATTTACACGCCAGATGGGACTCCGTTCGAGGGCGATCCGCGCGGGACGTTGAAGCGGATCATGAAAAAAGTAACCGATCGCGGCTGGACGTATAACATCGGCCCGGAGCCGGAGTTCTTCCTCTTCAAAGGCTCGAACGGTCATGGCGTTCACCCGGTCCCGCACGATGTGGGCGGCTATTTTGATTTTTCCTCGTTCGACGAGGCGGTGGTGGTCCGCACCGAGTTGATGCAGGCGCTGATGAGCATGGGCCTGGAAGTGGAAGTGGGACATCACGAAGTGGCGCTCGGCCAGCACGAAATTGATTTCCGTTTTGCGGACGCGCTCAAGGCCGCCGATAATGTGCTGACCTTGAAATACACCGTGAAGGCCATCGCCGCGCAACACGGATTGACCGCCTCGTTCATGCCCAAACCCGTGTTTGGCATCAACGGTTCGGGCATGCACTGTCACCAATCGCTGTTCGACGGCAAGGGCAAGAACCTGTTCTTCGACGCCAAGGACGAGATGAAACTTTCTGGCACGGCGCGTTCGTTCATTGCGGGACAACTGACTCACGCGCGCGCGCTGGCCGCGCTGGTCGCGCCGACGGTCAACTCGTATAAGCGACTCGTCCCCGGATACGAAGCGCCGGTGTACATCGGTTGGGCGCAGATCAACCGCTCGGCGTTGATTCGTATCCCGCGCTACACCGAGGGGCGCGACAAGTCCATGCGCGCCGAGTTGCGCTTCCCCGACCCCTCCTCGAATCCGTATTTGGCGTTCGCGGGCATGTTGGCCGCCGCACTGGACGGAATTGACAACAAGATGACGCCGCCCAAGCCGCTCAACAACGTGAACCTGTATCACCTCGACAAGGCGGAACGCAAGAAACTGGGCGTGGGCGAATTGCCCGGTTCGCTGGCCGAAGCGCTGCATGAGTTGGAGAAGGACGCGGTTTTGAAGGAAGCCCTCGGCCCGGTGGCCTACGAAGCCTTCGTGCGCGCCAAGTGGGAGGAGTGGGACGACTTCCGCCTGCGCGTGACGGATTACGAGATCGAGAGGTATTTGGAGATCGCGTAAAGATACATGATTTGAAGAAAGACAGTCACCGTCAAGGGTGACTGTCTTTCTTTTCACAGGCGATTCAAAACCACCCATTTTGTATCCCGGTTTTCCACATAAAACACTTGACGGGTCAAAAAAACGTTCTAAAATATGACCGTTACTATCTGAATTTTACAAAAAGGAGAGAACATGAAAACGAAATTCATCCGGTTTGCACGTCTGTTTCTCATTGCCGCATTGCTGGTTGCCGCGCCTGGAATCCTCCCGCTCGAATCCTCCTCCGCGTTGACCACGAGCGCGCTTAGCAATCTTCCTGCAATACCCACCGCCGGCGGCGTTCAAACTTTAGGCACTGATTACTATGCTTTCGGTTTCACGACCCCCGGGAGCGGTTCCTACTCACTGGAGGCGATCTCGATCAACCTGATCAATGATGGCGACTGTGCCGGTTATTTTGGCGCCGAACTCTATTCAGACAGTTCCGGCGATCCCGGATTCTTCCTCACCGCATTTAACTCGATCGTACTTCCGGATTTTTACAACTACTATAATGTCTCCACCCTCAGCCTGCCGACGCCCTATGCGCTCGCGCCCTCAACCACGTATTGGATTCTGGCTCAGACCGGTTGTTCCAATTGGAATCCGATCGTGGGAAACACATCCACCGCGCCCACTGGAACTTTTACCTACGTAAGTTCAAAAACCGGCAACCCTAACCCCGGTGTGTGGACCACCCAGCCGTTACACTTTATCTTTTCGCTGGAAGTTCATGTACCGGAACCTGCATTAAGCCTGAATCCCAAAAGCCTCAACTTCGGTAACCAGGTAGTCGGCGCGGCCAGCGCCCCGCAAACCGTCACCGTTACGAATACCGGTGATGGGAATCTGACCATTGGCGCGCTCTCCATCAACAACGACTTCGACCTCAGCGCCGACACCTGCACCAATGCAACCGTCGCCCCAACCGGCACATGCACCTTCGATGTGACCTTCCAACCGCTCTCGCTCGGCTACCAAACCGGCCAGGTCTCCATCCCCTCCGACGCGGCCTCCTCCCCCGACATCGTGGACTTGGATGGAACCGGCGTCTCCATTCCCGATGGGAACAACCTGCTCCTCAACCCCTCCTTCGACCAAACCCCGCAGTACCCGCGCGCCTGGCAGTATTCCGTTCCGCGCACCTATTTCTCTTCCCTGCTCGATTGCGCCTACTTCCTCAGCCCCGACTGCTCGATCAAACTGCTCGCTTCTCGCAACACATCCATCGTCACACAGACCGTCAACTTCAACGGCGTAGGCGGACAGCAGTTCATCTTCGGCCTCTCCAGCGCGGCCTACAACATCCCGGGCGGCGGCTCCTACAAAGTGGAGATCGCCCTCTTCAACCGCTACAACCGCGTCATGTACACCAACACGCTCTACTTCAGCGACGGCGCGCATGACTGGCAGACTCTCTTCGGAACCTTCACCGCCCCCGCGACCTTCAACAAGATGCGCTACCGCATCTACTTCCAGAAGTCCGCCGGCTATGCCTGGTTCGACGACGCGTTCCTGATCCAACAGCCGTGAGGCCAGCGGTCAGTTTTCAGTGAACAGTGTTCAGTGCAGGCCTCCGGGCAATTGCCCGGAGGCCTGCATTTCATAGTAGGACTCGCGCTTATTTATTTTGGTTGCTCGTCTCCCGTTCCAATCGCGCCGCGAGAATTTTTAGTTTCCCCCACTCCCTGCGAATGGCATAGACCATGACAAGCGTCTCCAACCAGCGCGCCGCGCACTGCGGATTCGCGGCGAGACGTTCATAAACCTGCGTCGCCTGATCGTCGGTGCGCCCATCCTTCATATACTCGTTTGCCAGGAGCTCGAGGGCGGCCGCGCTGTTTTCATGGGCCGGCGGAGGCGGCGCGCTCCTCAGGCGCTGCTCGCGCAAGCGCGCGCTGACGCGTTTGAGGGCCGCGTCCATTTCATCCACGAAAAAGGGCTTGACCAGATATTCCTGGATCCCGATGGAGGACGCCACGTTCACAATGGCAGGATTGTCTTCCCCGGAGATGATAATACAGCCTGTATATGGATGCGCTTGATGAATTTGTTTGTAGGCTGTCAACCCGTCCATTTCAGGCATGTTGATATCCAAAATGACGATATCCGGATGCTGCTCTTCCGTCATCTCCACTGCCTGCCTGCCGTTGGATGCAATCGCCACCACTTCCGCGTAATCGAGCGCGGCGATCATCAGCCGGGTGCTGCGCCGCGTTTCCTGAACGTCATCGGCGATGAGGATTCGTAATTTCTTTTGGAGGTTGCCGATTTGGGTCATATCTCGTTGCCTTACTGCCGGAAAACTTCATGAAACGGTTTTAAGTATAACGCAAACCTTTCCTAAAAAAATTCCGACAAAAGTATTCCCATATTATCCCGTCTCCCATCTTCATCTGCCCACTCGCGTGATTCGGGCATATAATCAAACACGGGAAAACAATGGATGAATAACCGCCCGCTCGCCGTCGCTTGGATCGTTCTCCTGCTGGTCGTTTGTATTTCCGCCTGCGCTCCCCGCGAGCCTCTGCCTCCCAACGGCTCCATCCCCCTCGCCTCCCTTTCCGAAAACAGCGTGAACGTTTCCATCTCCCTCGTCCGCGACGCGCAAGGGGACGTTTTCCTCGTCGCCGAATTCACGCCTCCCCCCGGTTACCATCTTTACAGCAAGGACCTCCCCCGCGAGGGCGTGGATGGACTCGGCCGCCCCACCCTGCTCGAACTGACCGCCGACTCCAAAATGACCGCCCTCGGTCCGCTCGAGGAAAGCGTCGCCGCGCTGGAGGAAATCTCCGAAGTCGCCGCGTTGCTTGCCTACCCCGCCGGCCCGGTGGCGCTGACTCTCGCCGTTTCTCTCCCGCCCGGAGCGGGTTGGGTGGTCGACGCGCTGAGTCTCACCTTCATGGTCTGCACCGACACAGGTTGCAAACCGCCCGTCGTTGGAAGAATCGTCGTCGTCCGCGTTCCCGGCGCGGATTCACTATCCACCCCTTGAAATGGAGGCGCAATGAAAAAACTCTGGCCCATCCTGGCAATGACGTTGGTTCTGGCGTGTCAAACAGTTTTCTTCACGCCTACCGCGACGCCCCTCCCCACCGACACCGTCACCCCCTCTGCCACATCCACCGCAACCGCCATTCCCTTCACAGAGACGCCCACGATAACGCCCACTCCTGCTCCCACCTTTGTGATGGTCCGCGTCAAATCACGCGACGGAGAGTTCGCCGATTTGCTCTACGCCGAGGCGCAAAAAGCCGCCAACCTGGGGTTGCTTCCCGTCATCGAATTCGACGCTACCTGGTGAGCGGCCTGCAGAGCCATATCCTCCAGTTTGGAGAGTAAAAACAAATTGATGATGCAAGCCTTCCAAGGCGTTTACCTCTTGCAAGCCGACGTGGACGATTGGGAAGGGCAGTGGCGCTCCTACGGATTCGAATTCAGCGGCATCCCCATCTTCTACATCCTTGACGAGCAAGGTCGCCTCACCGGCGAAGTGATAGGCGGCAACGCCTGGGGAGCCAACACCCCCGCCGAAATGGCGCCGGTCCTCGACGCCTTTTTCCACGACCGATAAAACACAGATGATTTCCACCGCCAGGCCTCCGGCAATTGCGCGGAGGCCTGGCGGTTGGTAAATTCATCCCATTGCGCGGCGCGCCAAACTTTCGTATGATGTCTGCATGGAGGCTCCATGAAACACACGCGCCGCGCTTTTCCTGTTTTACTTGCTCTCATCCTCGCATTCCTTCCTCTTCAAACCGTCCTCGCCGCCAGCGACGCGGCCGCGCTCGCGCCCCAGGCCATCGCGAACACAACCGGAAACACAACCGGCAACCTCAACGCGCTGACCCTGCGCGACCAAAACTGGGACGATGACAATCCCGCCAACTACGTGCAATTCAACACGCCGGGCGTCCGCTACGACGGTTATCGTACGTACCAGGTTCCTGTCGGAATCACATCGAACATGGTCACGGCCCTGCGCGTGGAAGCCAACTACTTCGGCCCGACGCGCGCCGCCCAAACCTGGACCTGGTACCTCTACAACTGGAGCGCCCGCACGTGGACGAAAGTCGGCGACAACACAAACGCCGTCAACGGCGAGTGGCGCGTCTTCATCTTCAATGCGACCACTCCCTCGCGCCACGTCTCCCCCACCGGCGAGATTCGTTTGCGCCTGCTCTCCAACAACGCCGCCGGCGACGCGCGGTTGGACTACGAAGCGCTTCACCTGCTCTACAATCCGACGACGCCTCCCGCGCCCGTCAGCGCCGACATTCCCCTCCCGCCCGCAGGTTCCCTCTATCACGGCGTCTATCCCGGCGGCGTCACCGGCGAGGAAGACGACCTCACCCTCGCCGACCTGACCGCCTACGAAAGCGCGGCGGGAAAAAGCGCGGCCTGGGTCTACTTTTCACATAACTGGTATCACGGACGCGCTTTTCCGACTGCCACCGCGACCTGGATCCGCGCCCACGGCAGCGTCCCCTACATCCGCCTCATGCTTCGCTCGGACCCCAACGGGGGCCGCGCCGACCCGGTCTACTCACTCTCCCGGATCCTCAGCGGCGCGTTCGACAACGACCTGCGCGCGTGGTGCGACGGCGCCCGAAACTTTGGAACCCGCCTCATCGTCGAGTATGGAACCGAGGTGAATGGGGAGTGGTTCCCCTGGAACGGGAAGTGGAATGGCGGCGGGACTGCCTTCGGTTACGGCGATCCCAGTCAGCCAAACGGCCCGGAACGATTCCGCGACGCGTACCGGCGCATCATCCAAAAATGCCGCGACGAGGGGGCCGATAACATCACCTGGGTTTTCCACGTTAACGACGGCGATTGGCCGAACACAAGTTGGAATCGATTCGAGAATTATTATCCCGGCGACGCGTACATTGATTGGGTCGCCGTCAGTTCGTACGGCGCGCAAACCCCGCTCGACGATTATTGGCCGGTTTTCCGCGAGAGCATGGACGCGGCGTACCCGCGCCTAGCCGCGCTTTCGAGCAAGCCCATCTTCGTGGCCGAGTTCGGCGTGACGGCTGACAATCCGCTCGGCTCGCAACCGCAATGGGCGCAGGACGCGCTCACCGACCTGATCGGATTCCGCTGGCCGCGCGTCTTCGCGTTTTCGTGGTGGAACGAATGGTGGCAAAACGATGACAATCCGTTACACGACACCGATATGCGCTTGCAAACCAACCCCTCGCTGGCGCAAATTTTCCTCAACCTGGTTGGCAACAATCCCAACGTGTTGGGACAGATTCCATGACGAAGGCTGAACCGTAGTTAAACGCCACATGAATTGTAAGGTTATCTGGCAGGCGCATCCTGTATAATGTAGAGCGAAATTCCATTTCGCTCTACAATTTGGCGGGATGCCATCCCGCCCCACTCATCGAGTAAAACCATGCGACACTTAAACCTCCTCCTGATCGCCCTGCTGCTCGTCACCTCCTTCAATCTTGCGCGACCCGCCGCGCCGGCGCGCGCCGCCTCGACCATTACCGTCACCACCGAAAATGACGACACCGCCAACAATGGACTTTGCTCGTTACGCGAGGCCATCGCCAACGCCAACGACGACGCGGCCACCTTCACCGACTGCGTCGCCGGATCGGGCAACGATACGATCAAATTCTCGAGCGGCATGACCGGCGCGGCCGGAAACATCCTGCTCGGCTCGGCCCTTCCGATTCTCAGCGACACCGACGGGGTGTCCATTGACGGAAGCGGAGCCAAGGTTGTCGTCAACGGGCAGGATACGTTCCGCATTTTCGAGGTGGCGACAGGCGTCTCGGCAACCGTCAAAAACCTAACCCTGTCCGACGGCTCCGGCCCGGCGGCGAGCATCTACAATGCCGGGACGCTCATTCTGCAAAACTCCACCCTCACGAGCGGCGGCGGGATTTACAACGATCTCGGCGTCGCCACCGTCACCAACTCCACATTCACCGGCAACTCCGCAGCGGACGGCAGCGCAGTTTACAACAACGGCGGCGCTGTCACCATCACCCACGCGACCATTTATGACAACGCCGCGACCGGCGGCGCCATCCTTTACAACGGCGGGACGATGACGGTCAAGAACACCATCCTGGCGGAGGGGAACAGTTCGTTCCTCTGCCTCGGCAACGCCCTGGAGTCCGCCAGCACAAACAACCTGGCGGACGACGCCTCCTGTGGCGCGAGTTTCACCGTGACGACAGTCGGCGCGCTCGCCCTCGGCCCTCTCGCCGACTACGGCGGTTCCACCCCGACGATTAGCCTGCTCGAGGGTTCTGTGGCATTTAACGCCGCCAATACCGCATCCTGTCCATCCACCGACCAGCGCGGCTCCACCCGCCCCCAACCGACGGGCAGCCTCTGCGACGTCGGCTCCTTCGAAATTAAAGTCGCGCTCGGCTACAGCCCGGCCTCGCTGGCCTTCGGCGATATGATCGCCGGCATCGCCAGCCAGCCGAAGACCGTCACCATCACTAACAACAGCGAGATGAACGTCAGCGTGACGGGCCTGACAATCGTAGAGGCGGTCGGCGGCGTCACCGTGCCAAGCGACGATTTCTTCATAAACTCCAACACGTGCGTCGCGCCCATCCCCCCGGCCGGGACGTGCGCCTTCACTGTTATCTTTTTCCCGCCCCCGGTCCCGCCGATGAGCATTGGGACGAAATCTGGCACAGCGCGCATCTATACCAGCATCTCCGCGAATCCCTTCACCGTCTCCCTCACCGGCAATAGCATCCTGGGAACAAACCTGCTCCTCTCCCCCAATTTCGACGCCATCACCAAGCCCATCCCGTGGAAGAGTCCCAGTCCCTCTTACACGCTGTTTTCGGTGCTGGATTGCACGATATTTTACAGTCCGCTCTGTTCGGTCCACTTTACCGGGTCGCCGCAGAACAAATCCTACCTGATCTATCAATCCCTTCTGCGCGGCGGAAAAGCCGGAGACCGCTATCTCTTCCGCATGTCGAGTCTGGCAGATTCCATTCCGCCCGGCGGGTCCTATAAAGTGGAACTGGTCTTCCAAAACAACCGCAACCGGCCGATTGCAACCTTCTACTTGCTGTTCACAGAAGGCACACACGACTGGGAACACCTGCAAAACATCGCCACCGCGCCCTCCGTCTACTACACCATGGTTTACCGGATCGTGTTCCAAAAAACGGGCGGCCAGGCCTGGTTCGATAATGCCGGACTGGTAAAACTTCCGTAACAGCGGAAATCGTGGAATCAAAAAGACCGAGGCGAAATGTCTCGGTCTTTAGTTTTATGCTGGGGCAATTTACACCGCGAATGGATTGAACTTCGTTTCGCGGTCGTAGACATCCTCCTGTTCGGCGCGTTTCAAATAGTTGACTACCCCGTACGTGACCGGAGTCATCAACCCTTCGACCGCGCACTTGAACAGATAGTTGGTCAGCGTGATGCTGAGGAAGGCGGCCCAAGGGAAAATGCCAAACGCCGAGGCGACCAGCACAAACACCGCGCTATCCACCAATTCGCCAACCAAGGTGCTGCCGATGGCGCGCGCCCACAGGTGACGTCCGCTCGTCAGGACTTTCATCTTTGCAAGCGTGAATGAGTTGGTGAACTCGCCGCTCCAATATCCCGCCAGCGAACCAAGCACAATGCCCCCGCTGGACATGCCGCCCAGGATGACTGCGTAGGCCGCGTCGCCGGCGCGGACTTGCCAATCGGATTCCCCTGGCAGCGCTTGAACCAACGCGAACACGCCCGACGCGAGCGCGAGACAAAAGAAACCCGTCCAGATTACGCGGCGCGAACGTTTGTAGCCGTAAACCTCCGTGAGAATGTCGCCAAAGATGTACGAGAGCGGAAAGAGGATCGTCCCGGCGTCGAAAAACATCGGCACGCCCGCGACGCTGAATCGCAAGTCCACGATCTTGGCGGAGGAGGCAATGTTGCTCACCACCAGAACAGTCACAAAGACAGCCATGATGAGATCGAAGTAGCGATAAGATTTTTCTGCGTTCACAGTCAACTCCAAAAGGTAATACGGGAATCCGAAGGTTCTACTTTCGGGAGCGTTTCTGAAGTAGAACTTCAGGATTCCGCGGCAACAGATGAAATTTTCTCGATCATCCGGCAAAACGAGCAGAGGCCTTCCGCGGTCGTGGGCTGTCCGCAATTGGGACAGGGGTGCAGGTCGGGATTGGATTCTGGGGGCGGCGCGAAGAGTCCTTGCTGGCGGGCTTCGAGGAAGCGCAGGTAGAAGATCAGTTTCGAGCCTGGTTTGTCGGTCTCGAGTTTGTTGAGCAGTTCTTTGTAGTAGATGGAAGTCGCGCCTTCCGCAAAGGGACATTCATCGTAAATGTACTCGATGCCGCGCAAGAGCGCGTAGGCCGCCATCTCGCGTTCGTAAAACCGGCAGAGCGGCTTGACCTTGCGCGCCAGGCCCGAAGTCGAGGCGAGAACCGGGTTTTGTCGAACGAGGAATTCGCCCGTCCATTGCAGAGTGTTGGAGAAGAGAGTCGCGGCTTCGTCGTCGAGATTGTGGCCCGTCGCGAGGACGTCATAGCCGAGGTCGCGCGCGATGCGGTTCATCACGTGGCGTTTGGTCAGGCCGCATACCGCGCAGGGACGTCCCTGCCCGCGATGGGAAATCTCCGCGAGGATGGGGATCGGCTGGCCGTATTCCTGTTGCACGTCTACCACATGGAGTTTGAGGCCGCGCTCGCGCGCGAATTTTTCAGTGAGGCGATGCGACTCGTTGGAATAATTAATTCCCTCATCAATTCCGAGACCGATGTAGAGTCCGTCGGCCTGGTAGCCGAGGCGGAGGAGGATGTCCCACAACGAAAGCGAATCCTTGCCGCCCGAAACCGCGACCAGGATTCGTTCGTCGTGCCGGAACATCTCATATTTTTTGATGAAGCGCTCGGTCTGATCGGGGAGCCATTCGAGATAATGCTCCTTGCACAAGGCCAGTTTGTGCTGGCGCATGTTGACCGAGGCTTTCGTGCCGCACTTCTTGCATTTCATGGCTGGGTCATACCTGTAATGCTCGATGTAGCGCGTAGTGCGTATTGCGTAACAGGTTACGTAATACGCACTACGAGATAGGAGAGGCGCAACGCGTAACACGCGCCATTATCCACCAGAGATGACCGCGATCAACTTCACCACCGCGCCGTCCTTCAGAATTTCGTCTTCGAGGATCATCTCGCCCTCGCAGGTGGCGATGACCGACTCGGGCAGGACGCCGATCTTCTCCAACGACGAGAGCAGGGTCATGCCGGGGCGGACTTCGTACTCCTTGTCTCGCAGGATCAACTTCACGGTCATGATTCGCCGCGGGTCATCTTCAAGCCGTCAATCAATTCGCCCACGTGGTCGAGCATAGCCTGGCCGCGGAAACTTCCATAGAGCAGGCGGGCGGCCATTTCCTTGTTGATCTTCTTGGGCGCGCCGAGCGAACGCGCTAGTTTTTGGAGCAGGCCCTTGTCGCATTTGTCGAGCAGATCCACCGGTTTTTCCACGCCCGCCGCGAAGTTGACGCGGCGGTCCCAAAGGCGCACCTCCGAGCCGTAATTCTCGGACTGGTCGAATTCAAAACAATAGGTGTGGAACAACTGATGCGCGGCCTCGTGAACGTATTGCCACTTAACGTGCGGCGCGGCCTCCTGGAAGTAGGCGTGAACCTGCTCCTTTAGCGCGGTCAGGCTCAGCTCGGGGATCTCCTTCAGGATGGTGAAGAAGCGAAAGATAATCTGCGGACGGTATTCGTTCGGCGTCATGCGAATCTTTTGCTGGGCCAGGATCTTGAGGTACTCGTCGAGCAAGGCTTCGGGGACTTGCGCGGCGGCCTCGTTCGTGAGCGTGACTTCGATCTGGTTGTTGTCGTTCAACTGGTACTCGGCGATATCCTTGGCCGCGACGATGAACTCCTTGAAATTGCCGAAACCGTAATTCCGCTCGCTGAACGACGGGTCGAGCCGGAGCATGGCGTTCTTCAACTCGGCGGCCAGCACCCAATCGCCCTGGCGAGACTGGAGCACGCGGCGCAACAACTGGCGCGCCTCGGAAATGTCGAAGGAAGGCGCCACCTCATTCTTGTCCTCTCCCTTGTCGGCGGAGGGGGCTTGCTCCGCGCCCACCAGCCGGTCATAGAAGATGAATTCGTCGCAGGCGTTGATCAAATATTCGGCGCTGGCGCCGCTCACTCCCAAGCCGATCACTTTCACGCCGCGGGCGCGAATCCGATGCACCAATTCGGTGAAGTCGCCGTCGCCCGAAACGAGCAGAACGTGGGTGAGGTTGCCAAAACCGCTGTTGAGAATTTCCAGCGCGTCGATCACGATGCGGATGTCGGCGGCGTTCTTGCCGCGTTTGCTCGAAACGTGGACCAATTCCACGCCCGAGCCGAGCAGTTCGCGCTGACGGTCGCCCCCGTAGGAGGACCAGTCCGCGTAGGCGCGGCGAACCACCACACGTCCGGCTTGAGCCGCCGCTTCGAGCACCAAGGCCCATTCCACCTCGGTGTCCTTTCCCAACTTGTCCGCGACGCTGATTTCGATGTTATCATAGTCAATGAAAACGGCTACTTGGGCGTTGTCATTCATATTCAAAATATCCTCTCAAAATTATGGTGGATTGCTCAGATGCGCTGACTAGAACAGAAAAGCCTCGAGCAGGCCAAAGCGCCATATCCCCCTCTACGCCCTTCGGCCCGCCATGCTCTGGCAGGGCATCGTCGCAAACTATGCAGTGAGTATATAATAAACTACCGCGCTCGTACAGTGTGAAAACCAGGAGCCTTCCATGCGCATCGGCATGATGGCTGACGCGTACAAGCCCTACGTCAGCGGCATCACCAACTATATTGAACTGAACAAACGTCACCTTGAACGCGCCGGGCATGACGTGTATGTTTTCACGTTCGGCGACCTCGATTATGACGATGGCGAACCGCGCGTCGTCCGCTCGCCCGGCCTGCCCCTGCAAGACACCGGCTTCTACCTCTCCTTCCGCTACAGCCGCGAAGCCAAGCATCTGCTCCAAACCATGGACGTGATCCACGTTCACCATCCCTTCCTGAGCGGACGGCTGGCCCTGCGCTACGCCCGCCCCCTGCGAATCCCCGTCGTTTTCACCAACCACACCCGTTACGATCTCTACGCCCAAGCCTACCTCCCCATGATGCCGGAAGAGATCAGCGACGGCCTGCTCAAAGCCTACATGCCTTCGTTTTGCAAAGCGGTGGACCTGGTCATATCGCCGTCCCGAGGCATGGAGAAAATATTGCGCCAACTCGAAGTGGACGGCCCCATTGAGGTGGTTCCCAACGGCGTGGAACTCGGCCGTTTCCTCGACGCCCAGCCTCTCTCCCGCGCCGATTTCGGATACAAACCCGACGACCTCCTGCTCATTTATGTGGGACGCCTCGGCCCGGAAAAAAACCTGGACTTCCTCCTGCGCGCCTTCAACGGCGTAGCCCAAGCCTTCGACCATGTCCGCCTGCTGATTTTGGGAAAAGGTCCCGCCAAAGAAGACTTGGAAGCGCTCGCCTCCGACTTCGGGCTGGCCGGGCGCGTCCGTTTCGAGGGGATGGTGCCTTACGAGCGACTCCCATCCTACCTTGCCATGTGCGACGCCTTCGTCACCGCCTCCGTCACAGAAGTCCATCCTCTCTCGGTGATCGAGGCCATGGCCGCCGGCCTGCCGATTCTCGGAGTCGAATCTCCCGGCGTAGGCGACACAGTCACCGACGGAGTCACCGGCTTCCTCACCAATGAAGACGCGGTCGCCTTCGCGGTCAAGATGACGCGCCTCGTCACCGAACACGACCTCCGCAAGCGACTCGGCGCGGCCGCCCGCGAAGAATCCGGCAACTACGCCATCGAACGGACGACGCGCATCATGTCGCGTTACTACGAAACCCTCGTCCGCGACGCCGCGCCGCGCCACCGCGGACTGCGCTTCCGCGTCCGCAGTTTCCTGGAACAATTCAACCCATGAGACCCCAACAACGCGTCGGGCGCTGGGGCGAGCAAGCCGCGGCGGAGTATTTGGAAAAACGCGGCTGCCAAATCCTAGCGCGCAACTTCCGCACGGCCCACGGCGAAATTGACCTCATCGCCCGGCAGGAAAACGTGCTGGTCTTCGTGGAAGTGAAAGCGCGTTCATCGAACCGCTACGGCTACCCCGAATATTCCGTCTCCCCCAAAAAGCGACTCCACCTGCTCTCCGCCGCGCAGGAATACATCTTGTCCCATCCCGAATTCTCCACTTGGCGCGTGGATGTGATCGCCGTCGAAGGCGAGACGGGCGAGGCGAAGATCAGTCACTTTGAGAATGTAGTTTGATGACAAACCTCCCCCTCCTTCTCCTCGTCGGCCCGACAGCCGTGGGCAAGACCGAGATCGCCATCCAGCTCGCGGAGCGACTCAACGGCGAGATCGTCAGCGCGGACTCGCGACTCTTCTATCGCGGCATGGACATCGGCACCGCCAAGCCGACTCCCGCCGAGCGGGCGCGCGTCCCCCATCACCTGATTGACGTGGCCGAGCCGGACGAGACCTGGTCGCTGGCGCAGTTTCAACGGGCAGCGCGCGATGTCATTGCAGACATTCACGCGCGTGGGAAGTTGCCATTCCTCGTCGGCGGGACGGGGCAGTATGTGCGCGCGGTGACGGAGGGATGGAATCCGCCGGAGGTGAAGGCCAATTCAAAGATGAGAGATGAAATTGGAAAGATGAAGGAAGAACATGGGCCTGTGTGGCTGCATGAAAAATTGAGACAACTTGACCCGGAAGCGGCGGAAAATATTGACGCGCGCAATTTTCGGAGAACCATCCGCGCGCTGGAGGTGATTTTCACGACGGGGCGAAAATTTTCGGCGCAGCGCGGGCGGGGCGAGTCGCCGTATCAGTTGGTTACCATTGGGTTGATGCGTCCGCGCGAGGAGTTGTACGCGCGGGTGGACGCGCGCATCGAGGCGATGTTCGAGGCGGGGTTGGTGGAGGAAGTCCGCCAGTTGCTGGCGAGAGGCTATTCGCCGGGTCTGCCGTCCATGTCGGGAATCGGGTATCGCGAATGCGTGGAGGTAGTCGAAGGCCGGATGTCGGTGGAGCAAGCCAAAGTCCAGATGCGACGCGAGACGCGGATGTTCGTTCGGCGGCAGTCAAATTGGTTCAAGGAGTCGGACGAGTCCATTCGTTGGTTCCGAGTCCGGGAAACAACGGTGGAGGAGGTCGAAAAAACGATTCATCAATCGGTTGACTTTTGATTTTTTCCGTATATACTTGTAACAGAATTCACCTACCCGAAGGAGGAGGTTGTCATGAAGGATCGTCCATGGGTCAAGAACTACGACAAAGGGGTACCCGCTACAATCGAATATCCCAAGGGACCCGTATTCCAGTTTTTGGACAACGCGGCCCAAAAGTATCCCGACCGCGCGTGCACCATCTTCAAGGGCGCGGTGATCACCTACAAAGAGATGAGCGCCATCTCCGACCGCATCGCGGGCGCGCTGGTCGCCATGGGCGTGAAGAAGGGCGACCGCGTCGGTATCTTCATGCCGAATACGCCGCAGTTCGTGATGGCGTACTTCGGCATTCTCAAGGCGGGCGGCGTGGTGGTGGCCACCAATCCGCTCTACACTCCGCCGGAGATCGAGCACCAGGCTAACGACTCGGGGATCGAGATCATGTTCGTCATGACGAATTTCTACAAAACGATCAAGGCCGCGCAACCGAAGACCAAGATCAAGAAGTTGATCGTGACGAATTTGAAGGAGACCCTGCCCCCGCTCCTGCGCGTCCTATTCACGCTCGCCAAGGAAAAGAAGGGCGGATTCCGCATCGAGGGCGGATTGGCCGAAGGCGATATCTGGTTCCAGGAAATGCTGGCCCAACACGCCAACACGCCGCGCCCCAAACTGGACATCGGATCGGACGACACGGCCCTGTTCCAATACTCGGGCGGGACAACGGGCATATCCAAGGCCGCGGTGGCAATGCACCGCAACATTGTGGCCGATACGCTCCAGATCAAGGCCTGGATGACGAACTTGATCGAAGGCGGCGAGACCGTGTTGATGGCGATTCCGCTGTTCCACGTGTATGGCATGGTGGCGGGCTTGCTCTTTGCCATGTCCGCCGGGGCGACCATGGTGATGGTCCCGAATCCGCGTGATTTGAAGGATGTGCTGGACAACATCACCAAGCACAAAGCCACCATCTTCCCCGGCGTGCCGGCGCTTTACAACGGCATTAACAATCATCCCGATGTGAAGGCAGGCAAATACAACCTGACAACCGTCAAGGCTTGTATTTCAGGCTCCGCGCCGCTTCTGCGCGAAACCAAAGAAACCTTCGAGAAATTGAGCGGCGGAAAGGTGTTCGAGGGATATGGCATGTCCGAAGCGCCGACCGCCACACACTGCAATCCGCTCAACGGCGTGAACAAGACGGGTTCTGTCGGCATGCCCCTGCCCGATGTGGACTGCAAGATCATCAGCCTGGACGACGGCGAGACCGAAATGCCGCAGGGCGAGATTGGCGAGATTATTGTCTCCGGGCCGCAAGTGATGAAAGGCTATCACAACATGCCGACCGAGACGGCCAACACCCTCCGCACGATGAAAGACGGCAAGGTCTGGCTGTTCACCGGCGACATCGGCCGCATGGACGAGGATGGTTACTTCTACATCGTTGACCGCAAGAAGGAACTGATTAAACCGGGCGGTTACCAGGTCTGGCCGCGCGAGGTGGAAGAGGTTCTGATCACCCACCCCAAAGTGATGGACGTGGGCGTGGCGGGCATCCCCGATCCGTATCGCGGCGAGACGGTCAAAGCCTGGATCGTGCTAAAGCCCGGCGAGACAGTCACCGAGGAGGAACTCAAAGCCTTCTGCAAGGAGCGCCTGGCCGCCTACAAAGTTCCAACGCACTATGAGTTCCGTAGCGAGTTGCCCAAGACCACGGTGGGGAAGATCCTCCGCCGCGAGTTGGTGAGGCAGCATAAGGAAGCGGCGGGCCAGTAAACACGTACACACGTAGATATGTAAACAAAAAGAGCCTTCTGGATTTACCAGAAGGCTCTTCACTTGTGTACCTGTGTACTTTCCCCTACGCCGGTTGCGGCGTGCCGGTCTTTTTGCCGTTTGGCGAGGGGAAGATGGACTCGAACTCTTCGCGGGTAATGGATTCCACATCGAGCAATTTTTTCGCCACCGCGTCCAGTTCGACGCGGTATTTTTTCAGCAGGGCCTTGGCTGTTTTGTAGGCCTCGTCCACGATCTTGCGGACTTCGCGGTCAATTTGCTCGGCCACCGCCTCGGAGTAGTCGCGTTGCTCGGAAATCTCGCGGCCGAGGAAGATCAACTCCTCTTTTTGGCCGTAGGTCATCGGGCCGAGGTCGCCGGACATGCCGAGACGGGTGACCATGGCGCGCGCCATGCGCGTCACCTGCTCGATGTCGTTGGAGGCGCCGGAGGTGATGTCGTCAAAAATCAACTCTTCGGCCGCGCGTCCGCCCAGGGCATAGGCGAGGGTGGCGAACATTTTCTTGCGCGAGGCCAGGATGCGATCCTCTTCGGGCCGGAACCAGGTCACGCCGCCGGCCTGACCGCGCCCGACGATGGTCACTTTTTGGACCGGGTCCGCTTCGGGGATGGCGTTCGCGACAACCGCGTGACCCGCTTCGTGGTACGCGATGATGCGCTTCTCTTCGTCCGAGATCAGGCGGGATTTGCGCTCGGGACCCATCACCACGCGTTCGATGGCTTCTTCCAATTCAGGCTGGGTGATGGATTTCTTGTTGCGGCGGGCGGCGAGGATGGCTCCCTCGTTGACGAGGTTCTCCAAATCCGCGCCGACGAAACCAGGCGTGCCGCGCGCCAGCGAACCAAGATCCACAGACGGATCGAGCGGCTTGCCTTTGACGTGGACTTTCAGGATCGCCTCGCGTCCCTTCACATCGGGACGGTCGAGCGTGACGCGGCGGTCGAAACGTCCGGGACGCAGGAGCGCGGGGTCCAGCACGTCGGGGCGATTGGTGGCGGCCATGATGATGATGTTGGTGTCGGTGTCGAAGCCGTCCATCTCAACGAGCATTTGGTTGAGGGTTTGCTCGCGCTCGTCGTGCGAACCGCCCAAGCCCGCGCCGCGCTGGCGCCCGACGGCATCAATCTCGTCCACGAAGACGATGCAGGGCGAATGTCGCTTGGCCTGGTCGAAGAGGTCGCGCACGCGGCTGGCGCCGACGCCCACGAACATCTCCACGAACTCCGAACCGGAGATGGAGAAGAACGGGACTCCGGCCTCACCCGATACGGCCTTCGCGAGAAGCGTCTTGCCGGTGCCGGGAGGGCCGACGAGCAGTACGCCCTTCGGGATGCGCGCGCCCAGTTGGATGAACTTCTGCGGCTCTTTTAGGAACTCGACCACTTCCTTGAGTTCCTCCTTCGCCTCTTCGACGCCCGCCACGTCCATAAACGTGACGGTGGGATGGTCGCCGCTGAACATGCGCGCCCGGCTCTTGCCGAACGACATGGCGGCGTTGTTCGATCCCTGCGCCTGGCGGAAGATGAACCACAGCACGCCGCCCATCAACAACACCGGCAGGACAAAGGCCAGCGACCCCAAAAGGGCCGTCCATGCGGAGGGAGGCCTTTGCTCGATCTTGACGTTTTCGGGACTGAGTTTTTCAGGGGAAACGCCCAGGCTGATGAGTTGATTTACCAACGTGGCGTCGGGTTCTTTTTGGGAAACTTTTTCCACCGGCTCGGCAGTAGTCTCCTCCCCGCTTTTATAGACGACCGTAAGGCCGTTGTTTTCATCAATGGAAATGCGGTCCACTTCGCCGTTTTGAACGGCTTGGGCAAGTTCGTTAATGGTCAGCGGCGGTTCCGTCAAGTCGCCGCCGCGCTGAAAGGCCATGTACACCATGGCCAGCAAGGCTACGATTACAAGAAAGGTAACCAGAAAAGATTGGTTGCGTGGGGAATTCAAAGGTACCTCCAGAATGCAAGGCGCATTATACCAACCGCCTCATTCAAATAGTATATCGCCAATTTCTTCCTATGATTCTCTAATATAACGTCGGTTCGGGATATGCCTAACCGCTTTGATTTACCGCAGACAACGCAGAGTTCGCAGAGATTTTTGTCGTTATTTTCTCTGCGTTCTCGGCGCGCTCCGCGATTGAAAACTTTATCCCGAATTCACGTAATGTAGGCGGACGCGAACCAGGATGAAAATTCATTTCAGGAGGAGTTCCACAGGACAATGGTCGGAGCCGGCGACGTCCTCGTGGATGACGACATCCTGGACGCGCGCCGCGAGTTTTGCGGAGACGAGGAAATAGTCAATACGCCAGCCAATGCCGCGTTGACGCGCCGCGAAGCGATAGGTCCACCAGGTGTATTGGACTTTTTCGGGATAGAGGGCGCGGTACACATCCACAAAACCGTGATCGAGGAACTTCTGCACCCACTCGCGCTCCTCGGGCAGAAAACCGGAGGCGCTCTCGTTTTCTTCGGGGTTTTTCAGGTCAATCGGCATGTGGGCGGTATTGAAGTCGCCGGTGAGGATGATGGATTCGCCCGCGGCATGAAGCGTGTGGCAGACTTCGAGCAGGCGCGCGTAGAAATCGAGTTTGTAGTCCACACGGTCTTTGCCGCGTTGGCCGTTGGGAAAGTAGATATTGTAGAGGAGAAAGCCGGGGTGACGAGTGCGGATCACGCGCCCCTCAATGTCAAAGCGCGGGTCCGAGAAACCCAGCTCGAAGTCCAGAGGCGAAGCGGAGGTGAAGGTCGCCACGCCAGAGTAGCCGGGTCGCTGGGCCGGATTCCAAATCGCCTGGTAACCGGGAAGGTTCTTCTGTTCCTCGGTCAATTGCTCAGGCCGGGCTTTGATCTCTTGCAGGCAAAGCGCGTCCGGTTTTTGGGCGAAGGCCCAGTCCAGCGCGCCTTTGCCGTGCGCGGCGCGAATTCCGTTAACATTCCATGTGATTATTTTCATGAGTTCAATTTATGGTAAACTTGGCGAACAGGAAAAAATGAGCGACAAAGACGTCAAACGCATATTGTGTATCGAGGATGAACCGGAAATGATCGACCTGATCCGGTTGATTCTGGGACGGCGCGGCTTTGATGTGCATGGCGCCTCCGGAGGCGTGGAGGGATTGCAAAAGGTGCGCCAGGAACACCCCGACTTGGTGTTGCTCGACCTGATGATGCCGGATTTGGATGGGTGGGAAGTATACCAGCAAATGAAAGCCGACGAAGCGACGCGCGACATCCCGGTCATCGTGGTGACGGCCAAAGCCCAAAGCATTGACAAGGTGCTGGGCTTGCACATCGCTAAGGTGGACGATTACATCGCCAAGCCGTTCAGCCCCCAAGATCTGCTTGCCAGCGTGGACAAGATCCTTTCCAAAAAAGCGAGTTGACATCATTCATTATTGGGGCGTCCCTTCCGAAGAGACGCCCTTTTTTTTATAAGCCATGACGACTCAACGATATGTTTTCGTACGAGGCAGGCAAAGCGCGACGGTCCCGCCGCCGCGCGTGAAATACTGCGAATCGTTCCTTTGCCGCCTGCGCGGACTCACCTTCCGGGCGCCGGTCACGCGTGAAGAGGGCTTGCTCCTCGCGTTCGGGCGCGACAGCCGGGTGGACTCATCCATTCACATGCTCGGCGTCGGCTTCGACCTGGCTGTGTTTTGGATCAACTCCGACCTGCGCGTGGTGGACAAAATTGTGGCGGGCGCGTGGAAACCCGCCTACTTTCCCAAAGAACCGGCGCGCTACGCGCTGGAGGTTCACGCCAGCCGCATCAATGATCTCCAAATCGGAGAAACGGTGGAATTTCAAAATGCGTAAACGACTCGTTTTCCTTTTAATTGCGCTGACGCTTCTCCTGCCGCGGCCCGCCTCCGCGCAGGACTCAGAAGCGGTCTACATCGTCCAGCCGGGCGATAATCTCACATCCATCGCGGATCGTTTCGGCGTCACCGTGGACGATTTGATGGCCGCCAACGGAATCACCAATCCCAACCTGCTCGCGGTGGGCCAGCAATTGATCATCCCCGGCCTGGAAGGCGTGAGCGGCGTCCTCGACACGCAAGTGATCGGCTTCGGCGATTCGCTCCGTAGTCTCTTGCGGCGCACGCAAATGCCGCTTCCGCTTTTGCGAAAACTGAATCGCCTGGTCAGTCCGGCTGAACTATATGTTGGCGCCAGCCTGATCATTCCCGATCAAGAAACGGGCGGAATGAGCGCGCGCGCCACGCCGCGCGCGGGAGAGTCCCTGCTCGAATTGTCGGTGAGACAGGATAGCGACCCGTGGACGATGACGGCCCTCAATAGCCTCTCCGGAACCTGGGACGCCATCCCCGGCGACTCACTCTACTCCCCCACCGGCTCCAGCGACCCCGGCGTTGGCGGCATGCCCTCCGCGTTTCGCAGCGCGGAAGTCAAAACCCTGCCGATCAAACAGGGTGGCACGGCGCAAATCATTGTCCAAGCGGGAGAAGGAGTCATCCTCAGTGGCGCGCTGGTGGATCATCCCCTGCGCTTCTTCCCTCTCGGGGATGGCAGGCAGGTGGCCCTGCAGGGAGTCCACGCCATGCTCGAACCGGGCGTTTATCCCTTGCGCCTCGACGCCACTTTGCCGGACGGTTCGGCTCAATCCTACGAACAGTCCGTGTTGGTGATTTCCGGCAATTACTGGCAGGAAAAATTAACTGTTGACCCCGTGACGATTGACCCGGCAGTGACCGAGCCCGAAAACGAGCAGATCATCTCCATCGTTACGCCTGCCACGCCGCAACGCCACTGGCAGGATCCCTTCCGCCTGCCCGTTCCTGAAGACGCGCAGGGTTGCATCAAAGACTGGTTCGGCGTCCGGCGCGATTACAACGTCGGTTCCTATTTCAGTTTTCACGCCGGAGTGGATTATGGCATCTGTTCGGAAACCAATCCCTTCGATATTTATGCCCCCGCGCCGGGCGTGGTCGTCTTTGTAGGAGAATTGACCGTGCGCGGCAACGCCACCATCATTGACCACGGCTGGGGTATTTACAGCGGGTTTTGGCATCAGCAAGAAACGTACGTATCCATTGGGGAGGCGGTTGGAACCGGTCAACTGATCGGCAAGATCGGCGGCACCGGCCGCGCGACGGGTCCGCATTTGCATTGGGAGATCTGGGTCAACGGCGTCCAGGTTGACCCGCTCGATTGGCTGGATACGCCGATTCCAGACCCTGTTGCCTCCACTCCATGAATGTGCTACACTAGCCGAAGGAAAAAACGATTATGACCAGCGCTACCTTGATCAATTACCTAAAGCAGAGCGATATCTTCTACCAGTTCACGCCCACCCAACTGGAACTGCTTGCCAACCTGTGCCAGGAAATTGTACTGCGGGAGGGGGAGGTCATCTTCCGGGAGAACAGCGGCAGCAAGGAGTTATACGTCATCGCGCAGGGCGAGGTGGATATTTTGATCAGCCCCTCCTTGATTGCAAGCGACCCGGCGACGAACAAAAAAGAGACGCGCATCGCCACCCTGCGGAGAGGCCAATCCTTTGGGGAGGTGGCCCTGGTGGACGAAGGTTTGCGTTCCGCGACAGCGGTCGCCTCGCAAAAAGACACCCGCCTGCTCATCATCCCGCGCGACAAACTGATCCTGCTCTGCGATACCTACCCCCAACTTGGGTATCGTTTGATGTATAATCTTGCCGCAGACTTGGCTATGAAAATCCGCAACACCGACCTGCGCATTCGCGAGCAGTTGCTATACAAACCCGCAGGAAAATGACAGCCGCCCAAAATTTAAGGACCTCCGCCCTTGACCGTCAGACTGTTGTATTGTAGGATTGCGTGAATTGTCTGACATGCTATTTCCAGGTATAAAAAGGGCCGTGAGAATTTGCCAACCGCACATTTCTCCGGCCCTCTTTAATAATCCAATCCGAAAGGAGGTGAGGCCGACAAATACCGTGTTGTCAACCGTATACGTCGGGACCCATTGGGTCAAACTAATTCGTCATTCACATTTGGAGGAAGAAGAAAATGTCCAAGCGTTTGCTTACTCTGCTGTCAATCCTCCTGATTGCCAGCTTTGCGATTGCCGCCTGCCAGCCGAAACCTACCGAGGCTCCCCAGGTTGAACCGACTGATGTCGTTGAGCCGACTGAGGTTGTGACCGAGGCCCCCCCGCCCATGTACGAATGCACCGATGAATTTCGCTGCGTGAAGATCGGCCCCGATGAACCCATTCACATCGCCTACTGGGGTGTGCTCTCCGGCGCCGACAGCTCCTTGGGTGAAGACTCCAAGCGCGGCGTCGAAATCGCCATTGACGACAAGGGCGGCAAGCTCTTCGGTCATGATATCCTGCTGACCACCGAAGACGCCGGCTGCACCCCCGAGGGTGGCGCCACCGCCGCGGCCAAACTCGCCTCCGACACCTCGCTCGTTGGCCTGATTGGCTCCTCCTGCTCCGACGAAACCGTGGGCGGTATCGCGGCCATCACCAATGCCGGCCTGACCACCATCTCCCCGTCGAACACCCGCCCGGCTCTTTCCAACCCCGATCGCGGCCCCGACTTCGCCGGCTACCTGCGCACCGCCCATAGCGATGCCTTCCAGGGCAAGGCCGTGGCCGAGTTCGCGTACAACTACCTGAAGGTCACCAAGGCCGCCACCATCCATGATGGTTCCGCGTATGCCCAGGCCCTCCAACAAGTCTTCGCCGATGAGTTCGTTAAACTGGGCGGCACCATTGTGGCCCAGGAAGCCGTCGCCAAGGATGCCACGGACATGCAGCCCGTGCTTACCACCATTGCCGCGGCCGGCCCCGAACTGATCTACTACCCGGTCTTCGTGGCGGTGGGCGGTTACGTCACGGCCCAGGTGCGCGACGTGGCCGGTCTCGAGAAAGTCTACATCGCCGGTTCCGACGGTATCTTCACCGCTGACCTGCTCAAAGGCGGCGGCGAAAACACTGTGGGCATGTACCTCTCCAGCCCGGACTTCAGCGCCTTCACTGGCGACTACGCCGGCTTCATCGAGAAGCACAAGAACAAATACGGCGGCTCCACCCTCTCCACCTTCCACGCGCACGCCTACGACGCCGCCAACATTCTCTTCGCGGCTCTTGAGAAGGTAGCCGTTGTGGAAGCCGATGGAACCGTGTGGGTCCCGCTCAAGGCCCTGCGCGACGCCATCTACGCCACGAAGGACTTCGCGGGCGTCACTGGCAACCTGTCCTGCTCGGCCTCCGGCGACTGCGGCGCTCCTGTGATCGCGGTCTATGAGATCGTCAACTCCGATCCCGCCTCCTGGAACCCCGCCGACGCGGCCAACCCGAACCCCAAGAAGGTCTGGCCCTAAATCAAACCCTAGTCAGTAACACAAGGGGGCAGGCGTTTGCCTGCCCCCTTACTCTATACCCTTCTGCTCTGAGGAGACTGCCCATGCGAACGAGCCTTAGTGAACGCTTGCTAGACTTGGCCGTCAGCGCTTTCATGTGGGGAATCCGGATTTTGATCGTTTCGGTGATTCTGATCGGCACAATTTCCACTATCCAAGCCGGAAAATATACCAGTGAACAATGGATAGACTTTGTTGTCCAGGGTATTTCGCAAGGCAGTCTTTATGCCATGATCGCGCTTGGATACACCATGGTATATGGTATTCTCAGGATGATCAATTTTGCCCACGGCGACATCTTTATGACCGGCGCTTTTGGGGCCTATTTTGTGGCAACCTGGCTAACCAATATTGGCTTCGTAGATAGCCATCCCCTGCTCGGCCTTCTTATCCCAATTCTCTTTGCCATGCTGGTATCCGCGAGCATAGCGATGCTTGTAGAACGAGTGGCATATCGCCCACTACGCGGCGCGCCGCGCCTGGTTCCTCTGATCAGCGCCATCGGCGCTTCCTTCTTTTTGGAATATGCCTTTCGCGGTTTCTTT
Organism: uncultured Anaerolineaceae bacterium; assembly: GCA_964625215.1. GTDB lineage: Bacteria > Chloroflexota > Anaerolineae > Anaerolineales > Villigracilaceae > Denitrolinea. The sequence goes on from CAZVAX010000003.1 coordinate 82,689, forward strand.
GGCCCCGGCAAATATGCCTACCCGCCGATTAAAGCATTGGACGGGGATTGGATAATTTTCGGCATAGGCATTCAAAAAGTGCAAATCGTGGTCGCCATCGCCGCCGCCATTATGATGGCGATTTTGTATTCCATCGTTATGTTCACAAAAATCGGCAAAGCCATGCGCGCCGTTTCGGAAAACAAAGACACAGCGGCCCTCATGGGTATTGACGTAAACCGCATCATTGTCTCCACCTTCGCCATCGGCGCGGCCATGGCTGGCGCGGCGGGAGTGCTGAATTCGCTCGTCTACCGCCAAATTGACTGGTTCATAGGATTCACCCCGGGCATTAAAGCCTTTACCTCGGCGGTATTGGGCGGCATTGGCAATATTCCGGGCGCCATGGTGGGAGGACTTGTTCTAGGAATCTTCGAGTCGGTTGGCCCCTCCCTGTTTCTGGAAGGCCTCGGCATTCCTCGTCCCTACCAGCTAAAGGACGCCATCGCCTACACCATGCTTGTGATGATCTTATTATTCCGTCCTTCCGGCATCTTGGGCGAACGCCTATCAACCAAGAAGGCCTAACAGGAGGAGCGTCATGAAAAAAGAAAACTACCTTTGGAGCGCAGTCAAGGTTGGCCTGCTGGGCGGCGCGATTGCCCTGTTTTTCTGCCTGGTCGGCATGGTGGAAGTCTTCAGCAAACGCGACGTGATCGAAGATATCGTCACGTTGGGACAATTCGTGCTGCTAGCCACATTTGTCATACCAGGCCTGCTCGCCGCGCGCCGGACCTCGAACCTGCTCGGCAAAAACAAGAGTATTCCCATCCTCGTTTCGGGTCTGATCGCGGGACTGGTAAGCAGCGGCCTGGTTGCCCTGTTTGTTATCGCAGGCGACGAAGTCAACCTTCGCGCGGTCTTCCTGAACGCATCTCCTGCCTTATTCAAACTGCTCACCTTTGACAAAGGCGTCGGCAACGCCTGGGTCATGCCGGCCATTGGATGCGTCGCCGGGTTGCTCGGCGCGATCTACTTTTTCCTGCCCAAATCCATCGGCCATCCCCTTAATCGCAGTCTCCTGGTGATCGTTCTCCTGGCGTTGTTCTCCGGCATCCTCCGCGTCGTCATGATTAACCAGGGCGATTCAATAGAAAAAACAGCCAAATATCTTTTTGGGCAAACCGGCTTAACCAAGGAAGGCGGACTCATCTTTTTCTTGGGCGTGGCGCTAATCACCGCGTTCTGGAATGCAAAAGGTAAGGATGTTCAATCCAGCGTCAGCCGGCTTCCAAAGTCCGGGCGCATATCCTTGCGGGCGGTAACCTTTGCGCTGATCGCCGTTATAGCCCTTGGACTCCCCCAGGTTTCCGGGCCGTTCATCGCGCAAGTGATCGTCATTGTCGCCCTTTTCATCCTGATGGGACTTGGCCTCAACATCACCCTCGGGTTCGCCGGTCTACTCGACCTCGGCTTTGTAGCCTTCTATGCTATCGGCGCGTACACGGTAGGTTTGCTGACCTCCTACGGACCGTTTGGATTGCAACACATCCCCTTCTGGGTGGCTGTTCCGATCGCTGTGCTGGTCGCGATGGCGGCGGGATTTATCCTCGGCCTGCCGGTGCTGGGCGTACGCGGCGACTATCTCGCCATCGCCACCCTCGGCTTTGGCGAGATTGTCCGCCTGCTTGCCGGTTCCGACTTCCTATCCCCGTATTTTGGAGGCCCCCAAGGTGTTATTGGCATCCAAAAACCCTGTATTGGCGCTTTGGAGCCCTTTGTAAAGATTGATGTGCCCAGGATTTGTCAGCCCCTTTGGACGGGCGATCTTCTGTTTTGGAAGAATGTCACCATAGGAGGGGAACTCGGCAAGCCGCAGGATATTTACTACGTGGCGGTGGCAGCGGCGATACTGATCGCTTTCGTTGCCTGGCGATTACGCGAATCCCGCCTGGGACGCGCGTGGATGGCCATCCGCGAAGATGAAGATGTGGCTGAAGCGCTGGGCGTCAACTTGATCCAAACTAAACTACTGGCCTACATGCTCGGCGCGGCCATGGCGGGCCTGGGCGGCGCGATCTTCGCCACCCTGATCGGCTCCATCTTCGCCAGCAGTATGCAATTGATCGTGTCCATTAACGTAGTGGCCCTCATCATCGTGGGCGGCATGGGAAGCATCCCTGGCGTGATCGTGGGCGCCATCGCCCTGATTGGCCTGCCCGAACTCCTGCGTGAAATTTCGGAATTCCGTTACCTGCTCTACGGCGTGGCGTTGATCGTAATGATGCTTGCCAAACCCGAGGGTCTTTGGCCTTCGCAGGCCGCCCGGCGCGAGTTGCACCATGACAACCTGCAAATGGAAGAAGGATAGGAGAATCCCATGGCGCCCATTTTGACAGCAACCAAAGTGACCAAACGCTTCGGCGGCCTCACCGCTGTAAACGCCGTGGATTTCGAGATCCCCGAAAAAGGCATCGTAAGCATCATCGGCCCGAACGGCGCGGGCAAAACCACCTTCTTCAACTGCATCACCGGCTTCGGCAAGGCGGACGAGGGCGAGATCTCCTTTGAAGGCGCCGCCATTCAGCGCATGCGCCCCGATCAGATCGCCAAACTCGGCGTCTCGCGCACATACCAAAACATCCGCCTCTTCGCCGATATGACCGCCCTCGAAAACATCCTGGTCGGCCAGCACATGTTCTTGCACGCCTCGTGGTTAAGCGCTGTGATTGGCACGCCGAGCGTCCGCAAGGAGGAAAAGGACGCCTTGGCGGAGGCCCAACGACTCTTAAATTTTGTAGATCTCAAAGGCCAGGGCGACATGCTGGCGCGCAACCTGCCCTACGGCGCGCAACGCCGTCTGGAGATCGCTCGCGCGCTCGCAACCAAGCCCAAACTTCTCCTGCTCGACGAACCCTCCGCCGGCATGAATCCGCGCGAAAGCGAAGACCTGACCTCCTTCATCCGGCGCCTGCGCGACGAGTTGGGCATCACCATCCTGCTGATCGAACACCACATGCGCGTGGTCATGGGCATCTCTGAGAACATCACCGTGCTCGACTACGGCGAAAAGATCGCCGAGGGAACTCCTCGTGAGATCCAAAGCAACCCGCGCGTAATCGAAGCCTACCTGGGACGCGGCGCCGCCACCGAAGGCATGGCCACCGCGCAGGAACGCATCAACAAGAAGGCAGGTTAACCGCCATGTCTATGCTAAAAGTTGAAAACCTCCATACCTACTACGGCAACATTCACGCGCTCAAGGGCATCAACATCGAGATCGAAAAAGGCGAAATCGTCACCCTGATCGGCGGCAACGGCGCGGGCAAAACCACCACCCTGCGCACCATCGCGGGCCTGCTCAAACCGCGCGAAGGGACCATCGCTTACGAAGGCGAAAACCTGACCAAGTACAAGGCCCATGAAGTGGTTTACAAAGGCATCTCGATGGTGCCGGAAGGGCGCGGCATTTTTGCCCGCCTCTCGGTAACCGAGAACCTCGAAATGGGCGCCTTCAGCCTCACCAACAAACAGGACATCGCGCATAATATGGAGCGCGTCTACACGCTCTTCCCGCGCCTCAAAGAACGCCGCGCACAGGTGGCCGGCACTCTCTCCGGAGGCGAACAGCAAATGCTCGCCACCGGCCGCGCATTGATGGCCCGCCCCCGCTTGATGTTGATGGACGAACCCTCGATGGGTCTAGCGCCGGTGCTGGTGGAATTGATCTTCGAAACCATCCAGCAGATCAACAAGGAAGGCGTTACCGTGCTGCTCGTGGAGCAGAACGCCCTCATGGCGCTCTCCATCGCAAATCGCGGCTACGTTTTGCAAACTGGCGAGATCGTCATCAGCGACACTGCCGTGAACCTAAAAAACAACCCGACCGTTCAAAAAGCCTACCTCGGCATGGAATAAAAAAAAGGCGCAACAAAAACGCAGAGGGTCACGTTGTGTCCTCTGCGTTTTTCATTTCAGGAGGAAACATGCTGATTTTGAATGCAGACGAAGTCCGCCAGGCCCTGCCCATGCGCGACGCCATCGAAGCGATGAAGCGCGCCTACGCCTCCCTCTCCGACGGGAAAGCGGACGCGCCGCTTCGCACGCGCCTCCCCGTCCCCCCGCGCAACGGACTCGCGCTCTTCATGCCAGCCTACGTCAACACCGGCGCCGACGAAGCCCTGGCGGTGAAAATTGTAACCATCTTCCCCGAAAACCCCAAGCGCGGACTGGCTTACATCCAGGCCGCGGTCTTCGTTCTCGAAGCCGACACTGGACGCGCAGTTGCGTTACTCGAAGGCTCGTCGCTGACCGCCATCCGCACCGGCGCGGGGAGCGGCGCGGCCATTGACCTGTTGGCGCGCAAGGACAGCAAGACGCTTGCCATCTTCGGCGCGGGCGCGCAGGGACGCGCCCAACTCGAAGCGGCCTGCACGGTGCGAAAGATCGAAAAGGTCTGGGTGTACGACTCGAACCTGGAGCAGGCGCGAACCTTCGCGGGCGAGATGGCGGGACGCGGCCCCATCCCGACTGAGTTGCTCGTGGCGGAGAACCCGGCGCGGGCGGCGCGCGAAGCGGACATCATCTGCGCGGCGACCACCTCCGTGAGTCCCGTCTTCGCGGACGCGGACCTCAAACCGGGAGTCCACGTCAGCGCGTTGGGGTCGTACACGCCGGAGATGCAGGAAGTCCCCGGCGAAACGGTGGCGCGCGCGAAGGTGGTGGTGGACTCGCGCTCCGCGACGTTGGCCGAGACGGGCGACCTGCTCAAGCCGATGAAGGCCGGGCTGTTCGATGAGTCGCACATTCACGCCGAGTTGGGTGAGATCGTGCTGGGACGCAAGCCGGGACGCGAGTCGGAGAGTGAGGTCACGTATTTCAAATCGGTGGGAATCGCGGTGCAGGACGCGATGGCCGCGCACGCGGCGTTGGAAAACGCGCAGAAGATGAGACTGGGACAAAACGTAAATTTTTGAGAGGAAGCATGACGCTACCAAACACAGCAGACATTGTCGTCATCGGCGGCGGGGTGATGGGCGCGAGCGCGCTCTATCACCTGGCGGCGCGCGGGCAGAAGAATGTGATCCTGCTCGAAAAGGAAGATGTTTTCGGCGCGGGCGCGACCGGACGTTGCGCGGGCGGCGTGCGTTATCAATTCTCCACCGAGATCAATGTGAAACTCTCGCTCGAAAGTCTTCCGATGATCGAACGCTTCAAAGACGAGATCGGGCAGGAAGTGAACTACCGCCAGTGCGGATACCTGCTCGTGGCGACGAACGAAAATGACGCGAAGAACTTCAAGCAAAATGTCGCGCTACAAAACAAACTTGGCGCGCAAACCGAGTTGTTGACCGGCGACGAGGTTCGCAAGCGACTCCCGCTGATGCGCTTCGATGACGCGCTGGCTGGGACATTCCACCAAAAGGACGGGCTGGTGGACCCGAACAGCGTGGTGATGGGTTACGTTAGCGCGGCGGCGCGGCTGGGCGCGAAATCCTTTGCGGGCGCGGCGGTGACGGGAGTGCGCGTGGAAGGAGGAAAGGTGCGTGCCGTGGAAACCGCGCAGGGGACGGTGGAAGCGCCGGTGGTGGTGAACGCGGCCGGGCCGTGGATGAGTCTCCTGGGCGAGATGGCGGGAGTCAAAATTCCTGTCGTGCCGATCCGTCGGCAGATGTTCACCACGAACGCGCTGCCCAAAATTCCGGCAGACTTTCCGTTCGTGATTGATTTCGGCCAGTCGCTGTATTTCCATCGCGAGGGCGAAGGGTTGCTGGTGGGCATGAGCAACCAAAACGAGAAGCCGGGCTGGGATCAAAACGTGGACGAGGACTTCGAGTTGACCAATTTCGAGGCTGGCGCGGCGCGACTGCCCCTGCTCGAGCGCGCCTCACGCGCCTCGCATTGGGCCGGCCTCTACGAAGTGACGCCGGACGCGCACCCGATCTTCGGCGCGACTTCGGTGGAGGGATTCCTCGTGGTGGGCGGATTCTCCGGTCACGGTTTCATGCACGGGCCGGTGGCGGGCAAATTGATGGCCGAGTATATTTTGGATGGCGCGTTTAATACCCTGGATGTCTCCATGCTCGACCTGGCGCGCTTCGATGAGGGGCGATTGATCAAAGAGTACAATGTAGTCTGATAGTCACGTAGTCAAATAGTCGCCACTCACCAATTACCATTCACCAATTACCAACATGCCATCTGCTGAAATCATCACCATCGGGACCGAGATTCTGCTCGGCGAAATTGTAGACACCAACACGCGCTTCCTGGCGCGCGCCCTGCGCGGACTGGGCGTGGACTTGTTCCGCACCATCACCATCGGCGATAACGCGACGCGTATCGTGGAGGTCATCCGGGATTCGATGCGCCGCGCGGACATCGTCATCACCACCGGCGGACTCGGCCCCACCGTGGACGACCCCACGCGCGAGGCCGTCGCCCGCGCGGTGGGCGTGCAAACCGAGTTCCGCGAAGATTTGTGGAAGCAAGTGAAAGCCGTGATCGCGCGCTACGGACGCCTCCCCACCGAAAACCAGAAACGACAGGCGTACATTCCGCAAGGGGCCATTGCCATCGAAAATCCCGTCGGCACCGCGCCTTCGTTCATTGTGGAGACCCCCCTCCAACTCCCCCCAAATTCCCCGGATTTGGGGGGAGAGTCCCGAAGGGACGAGGGGGGCAGGTTAGTCTCCATCATCTCCCTCCCCGGCGTGCCACAGGAGATGGAGTTGTTGTTCCATCAATCCGTCGCGCCGTACCTCCAGAATAAATTCGATTTGCGCGAGGTCATCAAGATTCGCACACTGCACACCTCCGGTTGGAGCGAGGCCTCGATTGACGAGAAAGTGGACGAGTTCGAGGAGTTGTCGAATCCAACCGTTGGGCTGGCAGCGCACACCGGCATCGTGGACATTCGCATCGCCGCGAAAGCCGGGAGCGAGGAAGAGGCGGACTGCCTCATCGCGAGCGTGGAGAGTCCGATTCGCGAACGCTTGGGCGAGGCCGTCTTCGGCGCGGACGACGACACACTCGAAGGCGCGACCCTGCGCGCGGCCGCGTCGCGTGGCTGGGACGTGGTCGCGCTCGAAGCGGGGTTGGACGGAAGTTTGGCGCGACGCTTCGCGACGGCGCGGCCCGCTAATTTGTCCGCGCTCGAAGCGAGGGAGGTTGGGCCGGGCGAGTTGGCGAGTCACGCGCGGCGGTTGATGGAGTCGCATTCCGCGCAGGCGGCCCTCGCGGTGGCGTTGTTTACGTTGAATGAGGAGCGCGTCATCGAGCAGGTTGTCATCACGCCCGAGGGTGAACAGTCACGCAAACTGACGTACGGCGGGCCGCCAAAATACGCGGCGCGCTGGGCGGTCAACCTCGGTTTGAATTGGTTGCGACAGGTCGCGCGAAAAGCATGACGCGGAAAAAAGGCGCTACCCCCCTGGTTTATGTCGCGTGGGGATTGAACATCGCCGGTTTGCTGGCGCTGCTGGGCGTGGTCACGTTGTACCTCGGCCAGCGGATCGTCGCGGCCGCGGACGCGCCCGCGTCCAGTGACGCCGCGCCGACAAACACGCCGGGACAGATCGCTACCCTCCCGCCGTTCAGCAGGCCGCCCATCCATCCTTCGGTTACGCCCAATCCAAACTCCACACCGCTGGAACAATACGCGCCGCCGACCGCGTTCTTCCTCAACTCCGGGCGTTCGGCCACCATCATCGGTCTCTCCGTGCAGGGACGCCCCATCGAAGTGTACACGTTTGGGCAGGGCGAAAAGCAGCGCATGATCGTGGCGGGCATCCACGGCGGCTACGAATGGAACACCATCGCGCTGGCCGACTTGCTGATTACCCACCTCGACGCGCATCCCGAAGCCATTCCCTCCGATGTGACTCTCTACGTGCTTCGCAACCTCAATCCCGATGGCGACGCAACCGGACACAAAACCAAGGAGGGCCGCTCGAACGCCAACGGCGTGGACCTCAACCGCAACTTCCCGACCAACTGGGCGGCGGAGTGGAACCGCGACGGTTGCTGGAACGACACGCCCACCACCGGCGGAACCGGTCCCGGCTCGGAACCGGAAACCACAGCCCTCATGCGCTTCCTGGCCGCGCACAAAATTGACGCGCTTATCAGTTACCACAGCGCGGCGCTCGGCGTCTTTCCCGGCGGCGAACCGTGGGACGAAGATTCCAAACGCCTGGCGCAAATGCTTTCCGATGTCAGCGGTTATCCCTACCCGCCGATTGACACGGGCTGCGTCTACACCGGCACGCTGGCCGATTACGCCGTGGCGCTCGGCATCGCCGCGGTGGACATGGAACTCAGCACGCACGGCGACCCCGATTACGAGATCAATCTCAGAGTGT
>CAZVAX010000004.1:0-1760 GCA_964625215.1 uncultured Anaerolineaceae bacterium
CTATGCTCTGGTTTCGCAGGTTGGCTCAGAGTACCTTTTGAGATAATTTCTTAGCATTTTGTTTATTAATAGAAAATCTTTCTCCTGTTGCACCCAAAGGGTTTCTCACTAATGTCACCTCTGCTGTTGTTGAATCTGTGGGTCCTTGAGTAAGGGTAAGCTTACCACCATCTCCCGCGCGAACATAATAGTAATCCCGACCTATTGACTGTTGAAGGAATGGAATAATTTGAATGGTTGCGTGTGGAATTCCTTGTTTATCACGAGCATATACCAACACCCCTGCCATTTCGTTAATATTTTTTCCTGGTATATTAACTGGTGAAATATAATCTTTTGCAAAAAATCCAAAATCACCATTTCGGGATGTCCATATATTTGTTACAGTCCTACCAAAAGAAAGCACTGATGGAGACACATCGTAATCATGGCCACTACTGGATGGGAATGTAAATTTATATCCAATTTGAGAAAAAGGCCCATCGACATTATGTTTTTCAAATACAATCTGTCGACCAGAAGCAAATTCATTCATCCAACTCGTTGGAATATTCACTGCTGTCAAACCGTCGCCATAAACGCGGAGCCACGCGGCCACCGCATTCATGCGCTGTCGCCAATCAAGGGTATCCCATTGTGAAATGTCAGGGGCTTCTTCGCTGAAGAAGGTATAAAATTCTGCTTGCCACTTTCCCTCGGCTGCGGTCTGAGACAACAAATCTCGCCACGCGGTTTCGTATTCGTTGTCTTTTTGTTCGCGAAGTTTTCGCCAATCTGCCAATGCCTGTCCTTCCAATCCAAACGCATGCGGGTTGGTGCAAAGTATTTCAAAGCCCGGGCAAGTCTCCAAACTTTGGTGAATGATTTCAATCGGTGGGATTTGAGTTGCCGTCATGGTCGCTGTTGGAGCAGGCGTTGCGGTTTGGGTGGAAGTTGGGATTGAAGAAGGAGTGGGGGATGGCGCGGCGATGGTCGCTGGCGCGCAGGCGGTCAGGGCAAGGAGAATCGAGAGGAGAAGAATCCGTTTCATGCGGCTATTATTGCATAGGCTGGGGTTTTGTCAACGGGGATTACCCTCACTCATCCCCCGGCCCCTTCTCTCTCCCAAAAGCGTGGAGAGAGAGAAGGGGAGAACAGAATTTTGGTTGAATACTCTTCCCCCCTCTCTCGTACTTGGGAGAGGGGCCGGGGGTGAGGGCAAAGTCATGGTAAAATCTCGCGCGCCTGGAGGGATGGCCGAGCGGCCGAAGGCGCCTGTCTTGAAAACAGGTTGGGCGCAAGTCCACGTGGGTTCGAATCCCACTCCCTCCGCACAATTGACGACTTGCGATTTTCGATTTACGATTGCAATCGAAGATCGAAAATCTGAAATCTAAAATCGAATATCCCCCTTGGGGAGGTGCCAGAGAGGCCGATTGGGCTCGCCTGCTAAGTGAGTACTGGGGCCAAAACCTCAGTCGCGGGTTCGAATCCCGCCCTCCCCGCCACACGTAGAAACCCGGTTTCTCAAAGAAACCGGGTTTCTGCATTTACGGTTGATATTCAGGATGCCGTTTCAAGTAGCCGCTCACGAACCAGCACAGCGATTTGATTCTCAATCCATTCGCTTTGGCGTATTCCAATCCGGTCTTCACCAACTTGCTTCCCACGCCTCGCCCCTCCCATTCCGGCGGGACGCCAGTGTGCAGGAAAGTGATCGTATCGCCGAGGCGGGAGTAATTCAATTCAGCGACGAGATGGTCGGCGCGAATTTCGAAGCG